>NZ_JBHXNK010000001.1:91257-524863 GCF_042719755.1 Nocardia sp. NPDC058519
CCCTCCCCCGCCCCCCCTATTGTGGGCGGTCTATTTTTGGGTTTCGCACGCGGGGGGGGGGGGGCGGTGTTCCGGGGGCCCCCCCCCGCGGCCGTGATTGCTACTACGAAGTCGTCGGGCTTCGCCAGCTACCTACGGCGAGTCCCAGGACGTACCCGCCCTATCCGGCGTCGCCGCCACCCGCTTCAGCGCCGCCACCCGCATCAGCGTCGCCATCTTCAGCGTTGCTGTCCTCAGCGTCGCCATCTTCAGCGGTGTTGTCCTCGGCATCGCCGACGTCGCCGTCATCAGCACTGGCGTCTACCGCGTCGCCGTCTTCAGCGTTGCCATCCTCAGCGCCGCTATCCACAGCGTCGCCTTCTTCAGCGGCGCCATTTTCAGCCCCGTCGTCCTGGGCGGCCGACAGCCCGGTATCACCGGACTGCACGCCGGTGTCCGCAGTTGCCGGGCCGACGCCGAACAACCCGAGGGCTGTTGGGGCGACGAGCGCGGCCATGAGAGTGGTTTTGATCGTGTGATGCATCTGTATCCCTTCTCGAAATGGAAGTGGTACGTGCTGATCAACATTGACGATTTTGACCGTCGCGACACTCTCAAACCAGTAAAAAGAACATTCGGTGTGCAAATGTTACCGGCCACTATTGCGCAATTCGATCCTTAATAATCGGAGATCGGGAAGCAGATGTGCGCCGGTTCCACTACCAGCGAGGACCTACAAACATTAATACAGGGCTTCGAATTCCAGGCCTTCTCGAACGCTGGGCCACGAGCTACTCGATACATCCGTATAGCGCTTCCATCGACAAGCAGCAACACCTTCAGCGTGCACTCAGTACGCCGTAGAGGATGAAAAAGTAAAGGGCGCATCGGGGTTGATTTTGTTTCGATCGGTTTGTGCCGCGTCGCTGCCGGATTCACTGATACGACCGTGGAATTCGCCGAGGGATTTGCCGTTTGGGACACATACCGGGGTCCCGCTCACAGAAGCCGACGCACGGCTTCGACGATCGCGCGGCGTCGATCATCGGCGCTCTCCGCCTCGGACGAGGAGGCGGGAATGCTGGTGACGTTGCTCGGGTTCCACGCGAGAGCGATGCTCAGGACGAGAGTGAGCAGCGTCGTGGGTGAGAATTCGGAGCCGATACCGTCTTGTTTCTGTGCTGCGGCAAGTGCGTCCAGCTTCGCGTCGCGCGCAGGTGCCGCGAAGGCCAGGTCGCCACGCTCCAGGCGGTGCCAGGTGGCCAGCCGGATGACTTCGGGGTTCTGACGGCAGTAGTCGAACAGCTGTCCGGCGTACTCGGGGAGGTCGCCGGGGGTGAAGGGGACCGAATCCAGGCCGTGGGTGACGTGGGCGTCGAAGACCGCGTCGAAGAGTTGGTCCTTGCTGCAGAAGTAGACGTAGATGAGGTTCTTGTTGGCCGCCGCCGTCTTGGCGATCCGGTCGACCCGGGCTCCGGCGATACCGTACGTGGCGAACTCATCGGTGGCGGCTCGCAGAATGCGTGCCTTGGTGGCGTCGGCTCGGGACATCCGCTGCGTCACCCGATTCCGAAGACGGCGAAGGCCGCGTCCGATGCGACGAGCAGCACCGTGCACCACAGGGCGACCCCGGTCATCAGCCAGCGGATCAGCCGCCAGCTGGGGATGCCGAGCGCCGCACCGAGCAGGGCCGAACCCCAGGTGCCGAAAAGCGCAGGCCCCACGAGGCCGAAGCCCGCCACGCCGTATCGGTCGAGGACCCGCCGGGCCCGCCGCCCCGCGGCGCCGGAGAGCCGGGTGTCCGCTGCGGGCGCCTTGTCGCCGGCCGCAGCGGCCACGGATGCACCATCGGCCTCCGTGGCCGAATCGGCCCGTGCGGCAGCCGACTTCCGGCGGACACGCCAGGACTGCCAGCGCAACCGGGCACGTTCCATTGCGAACACCGCGAAGACCACACAGCAGGCCGCGCCCAGCAAGACCGCGACCAGCGCGACCGGGCCCGACAGGGACAGCGAGAGGCCGACGGGGACCGCCGGGGTGCCCAGCACGAAGCCCGCGAGCAACGTCCCGACAAATCGCCCCATGCAGATTCCTCTCAGCCGCGTCGTGAGCGCTGGGCGGATCCCACGACCACGAAACTAACTAACTGGTTAGTATCTTGCCATGAAACACAGCGACACGGCGCTCGGCGAGCTGGCGGCCGGAAAGTACCTGCTCCTCACCACCTTCCGCCGAGACGGCAGGGCAGTCCCCACACCCGTCTGGGTGATGCGCGACGATCAAACGCTGGCGGTGTGGAGCGCGGCGGACGCAGGCAAGGTGAAGCGCATCCGCAACGAGAGCCGGGTAACGGCCACCCCCTGCGACTGGCGCGGAAAGCCGCTCGGCGCCCCACTTCCCGGCTTCGCCGAGGTGCTGACCCCGGACGCGAGCGCACACTTCACCACCCTGATGAAGCGCAAGTACGGGCTGGTCGCCCAGATCGGCCTGCTGGGCAGCAGGCTACGCGGAGGCTCCGAGCGCATGGTGGGCATCCGCATCCGGCTGGACGGTTGAGCGGGCGAACAACGTCGCTCGTCCGCAGGCGCCCCTGGCAAATTCGGAGTTTGGCGCTGGCTACAAGGTCGTGTCCGACGACTCTGGACGTGAGTGCAGTGACGTCGCATACCGATCGGTACAGACTTTTCCTTGCCGCCACCATGCAGCGATGTGCATCACAGTGTCATTCGATTGTGCTCTGAGTCACTGGGATCGGGGTGAGCGGTCGATCAGATAGGAATTGTTGAAGATGCTTGCAATGAAGCAGCACATGCGCCGGTCCGTGGTGGCCGCCGCGCTCATCGTGGGAGTCGCCGTCGGGCACGGGCTCGGAGCCACGTCCGCCGGTGCGGAGCCCGTCATCCCCTCGGACTTGCAGTCGTTCGCCGATACGATCACCGCTGGGCTGAGGCCGTCGCCGGACGGCAGGCAGCCCAAGGCGATCGTCGACTCGGGCGGTAGCTCGGGAAGCGGATCCGGCGGTAGTTCAGGTAGCGCCTCGGGCAGCAGCTCGGGATATGGACACAGCACGGCCGCTGCCCCTGTCGGCCAGGGCCCGGAACTCACCGCCCCGCTGGCCGCATTCGCCTATGGCCTCGCCAGTCCGGATGTGGCCCCCGCCGGTGCGAACAAGTGGGATTGCAAGCCGAGTGCTGAGCATCCCAACCCGGTGGTCCTGCTACACGGCACCTGGCTCAACGCCTTCGACACCTTCAGTTACCTCTCACCGCAGCTCGCCCGCGCCGGATTCTGCGTGTTCGCCCTCAATTTCGGTCGCTCCGGGCTCCTCGAGGGCGGTGGCCTCGGTGCCGTTCTGCCCGGTCGCTACGGCGTGGGCCCGATGGAGGAATCGTCGCGCCAGGTCGCCGATTTCATCGAGCGGGTGCGCACAACCACCGGCGCCGACAAGGTCGACATCGTGGGTCACTCGCAGGGCGGCACGATCGCGAACCACTACCTGAAGTTCGAAGGCGGCGCGGGCAAGGTCGAGAAGGTGGTGACCTACGGTGCCACCCACCACGGCACCACTCTGATGGGCATCGCCACGCTCGGCCGGGCCATCAACAACCTCGGCATCGACATCCTCGGTTTCAACGAGCCGATCGTCGGAATATCGAACATCCAGCAGGCGGTCGGGTCCGCGTTCTACGCCACGCTGAACGCGAAGGGCGACACCGTTCCCGGCGTCGACTACACCGCGGTGGCATCGCGCTACGACGAGGTCTCCAACCCCTATGACTGGGCGTTCCTGCGCGCCGGTGAAGGTGCGACGGTCCGCAACATCACGCTGCAGGAAGGGTGCGAACAGGACCTGTCCGATCACCTGACCCTCATGTACTCCCCTCGCGCGGCCTCCATCGCCCTCAACGCCCTCGACCCCGTCAACCACCCGGCCATGAACTGCACGTTCAACCCGTGGTTGATCGGTGGCGGCGGCACACTGTGAACCCCCGATGACCAGCCACCTCGAACTCGAGTCGCCCGTGCAGCTCGCGCGGGCGACCGACCGCATCGCGCACAAGATTCTCGAGACCATCCCGCGCCGCAGCCGACGAGGAAACGTGCTGCGCGAGGAGATCAGCGCCGTCGTTGCCGATTGTCTGGCACTGGTGTCCGACGCGAAGCGGACACACCGCGGCGCCCGGATGCCGCGCATTCGTCCGGCCGCTGCGCGCTGGGCGAGCATCGGCGTACCGATCGACACTGTGCAGCAACATGTTCACGCGGGGTTCCGGCTCCACCTGGACGATCTCGAAGCACGCTCGGCGCCCTTCGACGACGTTCGCCGGCTGATGGATGCGTTGAGCGCGGTGACCGAGACGGTGTCGACGATATATATGGAGATCGCACCGCCGAGTGGCGATCGCGGTGGGTATGTGGCGCACGCTCTGCTCAGCGGCCGCCATACGACGAGAGCCACCCGTGAGCACGGTGCACCGCTCGATGAGCGGTACACCGTGCTCGCGGTGGCCGGAGATCGGTCCGCGCGTGATGCGGTAGCGCCGCGCGACTTCCGGGCGATGCTGTCGAGGAGCTTCGGGCAGCCCGTGCCGGGGTTGGAGTCCGAATTCGGCGCAACAATTCTGGTGCCGGACTCGTTCGGCACCGAGAAGATCCGCGGCATGGTCGGGCTGACCTCACTCACCGTTGTCGGGGTCACCGTCGACCGGGATCGGATTCCCTCGGCGGCCGAGGAGGTCCACGAATTGCTGGACGTGGCAATAAGACTCCACTACCCACCGGGCCTTTACCAGATCGAAGACCTCGCTATCGAGTATCAGCTGACTCGGCCGGGGCCTGGACGGGATCGTCTCGAGGTGTTCCTCGATCCGGTGGCCGAGTTTCCGGATTTGATCAGCACGCTGCGCGCACATATCAACAACGGCCTCAACCGCCGGCTCACATCACGCGAAACCCACATCCACATGAACACCGTCGACTACCGGCTCCGACGCATCTACGAACTCGTGGGACTCAGTGCGCACGATCCGAAAGTCATCTGGATGCTTCGAGCCGCGCTGATCGTGCGCGACTACCAATTGGTGGACGGGCCCGACAACAAGGTTCGACGACCAGTCACCACTGACCTGCGAAACCGACGGCTCACCGAAACCGGGCATCGGGCCCGGGTGTAGCCCAGGGTACTGAGCCGACCGAACGTGAGAGGGAGCGCGAGTCTCGACCACCCACGATAGGCGGCAGGTGCGGACGCCTCGACCAGCAGTGCGTTGTGATGGGCACGAATGCCCGGATAGTGCCCCCGGATCCGTGGGCCGCGGAACCGGGGTCTAGTAGCTGAGCTGATGCCCCAATAGCGTGATCTTCGCCGCTCGGGGGGCAGTTGGACAGTTCGAAAACTCAGAGCAGTAAGGAATTTCGATGAAACGATCACTCGCCGCGGCCGCACTGGCCGGTGCGCTGATGCTGGCCCCGATGGCCACCGCCCAGGCCGCCACAGAACAGGTTGCCCCGGTCGCTGGATGCGTCGAGTTCCCCATCGGCGCGCCGGGCGGGTGCGACTTCTTCCAGAACATCCTGCAACTGCTGAGCACCGCCTCGTCCAGCCTCAGCGGCTAGCCCGAAGGCATCCCGAACCGAATAACGCGTACGACCCGGTCGCCCCGAATGGGAGGTCGGGTCGCTCCACGTTCACGGAGGTTCGGTGATCAACGGAAAGTCCGTCCCTCATCGGTACGCTCGTCGGCATGGGCGGGGACTTGTTACTGCTGATCGCCACCATCGGCCCGTTGGCACTGTTCGGGTGGGCGGCTGTTCGGGCGAAGCGCCGCGGCCTCGGGGGTTCGTTCGTCGGGCCGTTTCAGGAGATGTTCGATCCCGGCGCGGCGCGCGCACAGATCGTCATCGAGGAGATCGCGGAACTGCCGGATCCTGCGGACTCCGGCGACCCGGACAACGACGACGATGTGCCGAACACAGTGGTGTACGAGGGCGTTCGGCTCTTCATCAACCCGGACAAGGCTCGGCAGCGCGGAGGTGACGAGACCACCAGGCGAGCTGGGTGAGCACCCGCCTTGCCAACCCCGGCCAAGCCGAATGCAGCGTCTGCGGACCTTGAACATTCGAGCACTGGGACCTATCTCCCGGAGGCGAGTTGAATCCGAATCAGTCTGGTGCGCTTGACCGCTTCGGCGATGTCGTCGGCGCGAGGCAGCCCTTGGGCGTTCCGGCGCACGCCGTAGTACTTCGAATCGCCGGGCATCGTGTGCAGGAATTCGGACAAGCTGTCAGCGATGACTGCGGGATCCTCGACGACAGTAGCGATTCCGGTCATCCTTCGTCCGGCGATCAGGAGCTCGACGGCCGGTTCGTCGCGCAGGTTGATCCACCACTTGCTGTCGGTGTAACAGGACACCAACTCGCCCTGTCGGAGATATCGAACGACAGCCACGTATCGGTTGCCGGTCCGTCGACCGGCGAAGGTCAGCAGCATCGTCGTTTTGCTCATCACCCGGTGCGCTGGTGACCGCAGTAGACGCTTCACAACCCAGTTCACATAGCCGGGCACGGTGGGTGGAGTGGTGGTAGAGGCGGTCATCGTCGAACTCCGTCCTTATTTGACGAACGTATAATAAGGCCAAGGCTACCGGTTGTTATACACGTGTCAAGTAAGATTGGCGAGATGGCAGAACGACGACTGACTCCGCAGCAAAGGCACGACCAACTGCTGGATATCGGTGCCGCGCTGTTCGCAGAGAAGACCTATGAGGACGTGCTCATGGAAGAGGTCGCCGAACGCGCCGGCGTCACGCGCGCGCTCGTGTACCACTACTTCTCCAACAAGCGGGACTTCTACGCGGCGATCTTTCAACGCGCCAGTGACCAGTTGCTCGCAAGCACCGATGTCGATGACGATCGCTCGTTCGCCGAGATGTTGGAGGCGGCCGTCGACGCCCATATTCAGTACTTCATCGACAACCGGCGTGCCGGTAGGACTGTGAACCGCGGGGCGCTTGCCGACGATCCGGTAATCCAAGCGATCATCGCCAAGGAACTCGACACTGTCGGTCAGCGCCTGCTCGACAAACTCGAAATGACAGGGCACGCCCGCACCGTCGCTGCTGTCGCCGTACACGGCTGGCTCGTCTTCGGGCGCACAGTATGTGTCGAATGGATACAGTCGCAATCGATCTCACGGGCCGAACTCACCCGAATCTGCCTCGGCGCCTTCTCCGGCGCGATCGAGCCTGCACTCACACTCCGTAATGCCGCCCGCGACCGACCGAACCGGGAATCGACGGCCCACCCCGCATCGAACAAGCACACCGATCCGGGTGCGAGTGACCAATCCCGCGTCCAGCAACCGGTCCACGAGTTGGGTTAGCTCCTCGGGGGTGGGTGGGTGGTGTTCATGCCACAACATCCACCCCCACACCCGGCTGCGACTCAGGGTGGTGGTGGCCCACCGGCGGTAAGCCCGTCGGCCTGTGGTCATTCCGGCGCCGTCGCCTTCTTGGCCTCGTCCGAGGCAACCTTCATCAACGGCCACGACCTCCGCGTTGACGGCGGGCTCACCGCAGTCGACGCATCGGCGCTGTTGTAGTCACCGGGGTCGTGCGCAGCGCACCAACTTTCAGCGCAGAGCCGCGCGTCCTCGTATGCGGCCGAGGACCACGAGAACCACCAGCGTGACCACCACGAGGACGGTGGTTCCGGCTGCGGCGTCGAACACTTCACCGCGGTCGGTCTGCGCGAAGATGCTGACGGGCAATGTCTTCCAGGTGGCGGGGTAGACCATGATGGTCGCGCCGAGTTCGCCCATCGACAGCGCCACGGCCAGACCGGCGGCGGCGCCGAGAGCGGGCAGCAACAGCGGGAGGGTGATCTGGCAGAGAACTCGGATCGGGCCCGCGCCGAGAGATTCGGCGGCTTGGCGGTAGGCGGGGTCGAGGCGGTCGAGGGCGGCGGAGACGGCGCTGAAGGCGTAGGCCAGGACCAGGACCGCGTGGGCGAGGATCACGATCCACTTGGTGCCGCCGAGCAGGAGCGGACGCTCGTTGAAGGCGATGAGAACGCCGAGGCCGACCGCCACCGAGGGGACCGCGACCGGGAGGTGGAAGACCGCGTCGGTGAGCCGGCGCAACCAGGTGGGGGCTTCCCGCGAGGCCAGGGCCGCCCAGGTGCCGAGCACGAGGGAGATCGCGCCGGCGAGCAGGGCGGTTTGCAGGCTCACCGAGAGGCTAGCGGCCTGCTCGCCGCTGAGCGCGTTACCGATATTGGTGAAGCCGAGGTCCGAGGGCAGTGGGCCGGTCCAGCTCCCTGCCAGGGCGGCGGCGACCACGGTGGCGATCGGGGCGACGAAGACCACCGCGACGACCAGCGCGAAAACCCCGAGAACCAGCGTTTTTCCGCGAGGAGTCCAGACGAGCACGATCATTCCCCCTTCGGGCGGGCGATGAACCGGGCGAAGACGAACCGGTAGACGAGATAGAGGCTCAGCGAGAGCAGCACCTGCACCGAGGCCAGCACGGCCGCGCCGGGCAGGTCGAAGGTGACGATGCCGCGGGTGTAGATCAGCGCGGGCAGGGTGATGACACCCTTGGCGCCGGTGAACAACACGATGCCGAACTCGTTGAGCGTGAGCAGCAGCACCAGACTGCCGCCCGCCGCGAGCGCGGGCCACGCTTCGGGCAGCACCACCTGGCGCAGCACCCGCCACGGCGAAGCGCCGAGACTCGCCGCCACATCGAGTTGTTCGCGCGGCATCTGCGCGAACGCGGCGAGCACCGGGCGCACCACGAACGGCGTGAAGTAGGTGATCTCGGCCAGGATCACCCCGAGCGGGGTGGTGAGGAAATCGATGACAGGTGTTGTCGCACCGGTCAATTCGGCGATCAGGGCGTTCACCGCGCCCGCGGTTCCGTAGAGGAACGTGAAGGCGAGGGTGATCAGGAACGAGGGCAACGTCAGGATCGTGTCGATGAGTCGACCCACCACTCCCGAGCCGGGGAACGGCACGAACGCGAGCACGACGGCCAGGAACGTACCGAGGACCAAGCAGCCCGCCGTCGAACACACCGCGATGGACACGGTGCGCCACAACGCTTCCCGGAACGCCTCGGACCCGAGCACCGAGGTCCACACCTCGGTACCACGCCCGGTCGGCGTCCTGGTCGATTCGGTGAGCACCCGCAGAATCGGATAACCCGCGATCCCGAGCACCACCAGCACCGGCGGCAGCGTCCACAGAATCGGCAACCACGAGCGCGGTGCCCCAGCGACTTTCGCCGCCGGGACGGGCGGATCGAGAACCGGTGCGCTCACCGCGACACCTCCCCGCCACCGACCGCGCGCGGAATCAGCACTCCCGCCGGATCCGGCAACCGCACGCCGACCATAGATCCGACTTCGGTGGTGAAGTGGCCCGACACGTCGGCGGCGAGTTCGCCGGGAAGACCGTCGACAGCCAGTTCGACGCGAGTCGTAGCACCACGCCACACCGAGGTGAGCACGGTGGCGCGCAAGGCATCTCGATCGCCGGTCTTGCCGAGGGTGATCGTGTGCGGGCGGATGCACAGCAGGGCATCGTCGTCGGGTGCCCACTCCGCCAGTCCCACACCGGGTTGCGGCGCTCGAGCGCGCAGCGTCTTGGTGCCCGCGGTCACCAGAGCGGCGGTGCCCGTGACGTGGTTGACCGTGCAGGGCACCAGGTTCGCGCCGCCGAGGAAACCGGCGGTGAAGTCGGAGGGCGGGCGTTGCCAGAGGTTTTCGGCCGTGTCGATGTCGACGAGCCGGGAATCGCGCATCACCGCGATCCGGTCAGCCAGCGCCAGTGCCTCGGCCTGATCGTGGGTGACGTACAGCATCGCTGTGTCGGGCAACGCTTTTCGCAGTGCCTGCAACTCGCCGAGCATCGAATGTCGCAGTTGCGCGTCGAGTGCCGCGAGTGGCTCGTCGAGCAACAGCACGCTGGGCTTGATCGCCAACGCGCGAGCGATCGCCACGCGCTGCTGCTGACCGCCGGACAGTTCACGCGGCAGCCGCTCGGCGTACCCACCCATCCCGACCATCTCGAGCGCCTCGGTGACCCGCGCGGCGATCTCCGCACGCGCCACCCGATGCGATTTCAAGCCGAATGCCACATTGCTGTGCACGTTCATGTGCGGGAACAGCGCGTAGGACTGCACCACCACACCGATGCCGCGCTTGGCGGGCGAGAGATCGGTGACATCGCGGCCCGCGAGGCGGACCGTTCCCGAGGTGGGCCGGACGAAGCCTGCCAGCGCTTTCAGCGCGGTCGACTTGCCCGACCCACTCGGGCCGAGGAGCGCGACGGTCTCGCCGACGGCGACGCGCAGGGTGAAATCGGCCAGCGCGACGGCGGCCTTGCGGCCCCTGCCGTAGCTGACCCCGACCCGGTCGAACACGATCGCGGGTTCGTTGGTTGCCGCCACCGAGGTCGCGGATTTCATCTGGAGGTCACCGTCGGACATCATCAACTCCCTTGGATCACAGCCGAATTCAGCTGCCGGTTGCCTTCTGGTACGCCGCGACATCGGCGTCCAGCTCGGTCAGCACCTTGTTCCAGTCGACCGGGACCACCTCGACACCGGTCAGCGCGGCGGCCGGACCACCATCGGCCGGGGCGGGCACATCGGTGCGCGGCGATACGGCGAAAGCCTCCGGGCCCAGCTTCGCCTGCGCGGCCGGGGCCATCAGGAAGCTCATCAGCTTGGTGGCGTCGTCTTTGTGCGGGGCACCCTTGGCCAGGCCCATCATGTACGGGACAGCCACGGTGGAGCGCTTACCGCCGACAGCCGGGAAGAAGACGTTGAACTTGGAGCCCTTCTCCTTCACCGTCGTCAGGTTCATCTGCACATCACCGTTGGCGATGAGCAGCTCGCCCTTGTCGACCTTGGCCTGCAGCTTGCCGGTCGAGGACGACGGGCCGACATTGTTGGCCTGCAACGCGGCCAGGTAATCGAGGGCGCCCTGCTTGCCGCGCAACTGCTGCAGCAGCACCAGCACCGCGGTGCCGTCACCGGCCTGGCCGGGGGTCGAGTACTGCAGCTTGCCCTTGTACTCCGGCTTCAGCAGGTCTTCCCAGGTGAGCGCCGAAGCGTCGACCGCGGGGTTGGCGATGAAGCACAGGAAGTTGTTGGCCAGGGTCACATAGTTACCCTCGGCGTCCTTGGCCGCGGCCGGAACCGCGGCGGTGTCGATGCCGCTGGGCTGCAGCAGACCCGACTGCTCGGCCTTCTGGATGAACGGCGGCAGCGTGACCACGACGTCGGCCTGCGGGTTGGACTGCTCCTTGTCGACGCGGTTGACGACCTCGCCGGAACCCGCCTCGACCAGGTTGACCGCGATGCCGGTCTCCTTGGTGAACGCGACGAACTGGGACTTGTACCAGCCGCCGACACCGTCGGCGGAGTACACGGTGACGGTCTTGCCGTCCGCGGATTCGGTACCGGTGCCACCGCAGGCGCCGGTGAACGCGACGGCGGTGACGCCGGCGAGCAGCAGCGCGGCCTTGGACAGGCGACGCGCGGTGAGGGAAGTACGCACGATTACAGCAACTTTCGTTCAGATGTCGGGACAATCGCAGGGACGGGTGGATCGGAGGGCGACGCCGCGACGATTACCGCGACGGCGAGTTTCAGTGGGCGAGCACCAGCGCCGGGAACTCGGCGACCGACGCCACGACATGGGTGGCGCCCGCGGCCAGCAGCTGATCGGCGGAGTGCGCGCCGGTGAGCGTGCCCGCGACGATGCCCGCACCGGCGGCCAGGCCGGTGGCGATATCGCTGGTGGTGTCACCGAGGACGGCGATCCGGTCGACGGCGTCGACGCCGACGCGCAGCGCGGCGGCCAGCACCATGTCGGGGTAGGGGCGGCCGCGACCGGCGTCGGACGGCGCGAGAGTGAGGTCGACCAGATCGGCCCACCCCAGCGCGGCGAGGAGCTTGTCCTGAGTGCTCCGGCTGAAGCCGGTGGTCAGCGCGACCCGGACACCGGCGTCACGCAGTGCGGTGATCGCTTCCACCGCACCGGGGATCGGCGCGATATCGACCTCGTCGACCAGGGCGTCGTAGGCGGTTTCGAAGGCGCGGTTGGCATTCTGGGCGGCGGCCTCGTCGCCGTCGAGCAGCGCGCGGAACACCTCGATCTTGGACTGGCCCATAGTGTCGACCACGTAGCGGCGAGCCTGTGCACGGCGCGGGCCATCGGTCTCGATCCCGGCGGCGGTGGCGGCGCTCTCGAAGGCGCGCAGCACCAGTCCACCGTCGGCGACGGTGGTGCCTGCCATGTCGAGGGCGGCGAGCTGGATCTTCTTGTCCGACATAGTTGTTCCTCACAGTCCGATCTGGGCGGCGGTTTGTTCGCCGATGGCGGGGCCGAGCGTCATACCGCGACCGCCGGGGCCGGTGACGACCCACACGTTGGTATCGGCCTGCACCCGGGTGACGACCACATCGGGGTCGACGCTCTGGCTGTAGACCCCGGCCCAGCGCCGCACGATCGGCGGCAGCTTGCGGCCGAGCAGTTCCTCGGTCACCTCGGTGAGGTGTTCGTAGGGCGCTTCGTCGACGTCGAAGGCGAAAGGCTCGACGTATTCGTGGGTGTCGCCGATGGTCAGGCCACCGTGCAGTCGCTGTACGCACAGCAGCTGCATCTTGTGCTCGGCGGCGGTGGCGGTCTGGGACTGCTCGGCTGCCAGCGAATCCACCTGCGGGCCGGCGAAACCCGGGTAGTAGCGGAAGCTGTCGCCGTCGGCGATCGCGGTGGTGAGCGGTTCGCCCAGCGGGGCGGTCTGCATCATCTGCAGCCGCACGCGACGCACCGGAAGTTCGCCTGCCAGCTCGCGGGTGAGCCCCGAGTGAGCGGCGCCGGGGCAGTGGATGACGAGGTCGGTCTCGTGGCGGCGACCGTGATCGTCGACGACGACCGCGCCCGAACCCGTGTCGAGCACCGAGCGGGCCTCGGTGCCCTCGTGGAAGGTGTAGCGACCGGTCGCGGCCATGTGGGCGCGCAGCGCGGGCAGCGCCTGGCGCGACTCCACCGCGGCATCGGTCGAACAGTGCAGACCCGCAAGGTATTTACCGCGCACGGCCGGGTTGATCGCGCGCACCTGGTCGGGGTCGAGCAGGGCGAAGCCGCGGGCGTCCGCGGTGTCACCGGCAGCCGCGGCCTCGGCGACGGCGAGTTCGGCGGGGGTCCGCACGAGCGTGATCGAGCCCGCTGGCCGGAAGCCGACGCCGGCGACCCGGCCGCCGATCTCCTCCCACAGCTCGCGCGAACGCAGTGTCAGCTCGAGCTCGTTCGCCGAGCGGCCCGATACCCAGACCAGGCCGAAGTTGCGGACCGTCGCGCCGCGGGCTTCGCGTTCGCGTTCGAGGTGCACGACCTCGTGTCCACGGGCAATCGCCGCCCAGGCGTGTGCGGTGCCGAGGATCCCTCCACCGATGATGACCAATCGCATGCCACCGATAGTGGCAAATGGTCTAGACCGATAGGTGTGGGCAACGAGAACGGCAAGTTAATTTTTGGTATAGACCAATACGGGTAGGCTGGGCGGCATGGATTCGCCGCAGACGACCCGAGTTCCGAAGGTGTTTCTGGTTCGCACCGAAATCGACCTGCTCCTGGCCGATCTCACCGAAGGCGACCCGGTGCCCTCGGAACGCGACCTGGCCACCCGCTTCGGCGTCGCCCGCGAAACCGTGCGGCAGGCACTGCGAGAACTGCTGGTGGAGGGCAGGATTCGGCGACAGGGCCGCGGCACGGTGATCTCCCGGCCCAAACTCACGCAGCCACTGTCGCTGCGCTCGTATACCGAGGGCGCGATCAGCCTCGGGCGCACCCCAGGCCGCATCCTGGTCGCATGGGAAGACGTCGCCGCCGACGCGGCGACGGCCACCGACCTCGAGGTGGAGCTGGGCACCGAGGTGATGCACCTGGAACGGGTACTGCTCGCCGACGGTGAACGTGTCGGGCTGGAGAGCACCTACCTGCCGCTGCACCGCTTCGCCGCCCTGCGCGGCAGCTATGACCCCACCACTTCGCTGTACGCCGCGATCCGCGCCACCGGCGTCGAACTCGCCGGTGCGCGCGAACGCATCGAAACCGTACTCGCCGCCCCGCGAGAAGCGGGTCTGCTCGAATGCACCACCGCACTACCGATGTTGCTGCTGCACCGGCGCAGCGTCGACGCCGATGGCGCACCCGTCGAACGGGTGCGCTCGCTCTACCGAGGTGACCGCATCGCCTTCGAGGCGAGGCTGTCACCGGAGCCGGCGTAGCCCTTACTGCTCGGGCAGCCTTCGCCGTCCACCTGCCACATCGGTGACCAGATCTGTGTAACCGTCCACAAGCTCGGCCAGGTGGTACCAGTGCTTGTGGGTGTTGTCGCTTCGCGCACCGTCGATGTCGATGGCCTGGTTGGCATCCACCCAGCTACGCGCCATCCGGTCGACGACCGCACCGAGACTTTCGGTGTGCAGCGAGGCGCCGTTGCGGTGCAACGGGATCTCCTGGACACACCAGTCGTTGATGTCGTCGACGAGTTCACTTCGACGGCAATCGATCTCGGCGATCAATGCCGTGTCACGCACCTGCCCCCGCCGTTCGTGCAGTTCAGCGAGTGCGTGTGCTGACCGCAACAATTCGCGATCTTGAAATCGCCGCCCCTGAAATGCGCACAACAATTGCGGAGCGGTCGGCAGTATCCCCATCACCGGCGCGCTCATCGCAAGGCCCCGAATTCACCCGACACCCAAGATTTGTCTACCAACATGATTGGCTCTCGATTCGGTTGTCCCGGTCATCTGTTCGGATTGTTCGCAACCAGGCTATCTGGATCATGCTCGCTCAGAAGACGAAACGCAAGATTGCGTTATCACTCCTGCAGTAAAGCCGCCCTGACAGAACCGGGAGTCACATGCGCAGCGCCGCACGGTCTTCCGGCGTGCCTCGCGGACTCGCCGAACACCATGGCAGCCCCAATGCCGCTGTCTTCGCCGATCGCGTGACATAGCGGCCTTGCAGCGCAATAATGCGTTTCATGGCAGGCAAGCGCACGACCCTGACCGTCCGGCTCCGCAGGCTCGCAGCCATGTTGCGCGAGCTGCGTGAAAGCGCCCAGCTGAGCAAGGAAGACGTCAGCGCGCGAACAGGTATCAACGTCACCACGCTGTACCGGATCGAAATGGCTCAAGCACGCCCACAACGCCGCACTCTCGGCGCCATGCTCGACCTGTATCAGGTGGACGACAAAATGCGCGAGGAAGCACTCAGCTTGCTGACCGACGCGCTGAAACCCGGCATGTCGCGCCCTTACGAAGGCGCGGTGTCGGAGGTGTATGCGAATTACATCAACTTCGAGGCGGAAGCATTGTCGGCCAGGCAATACCAGACCTCGACGGTGCCCGGCCTGCTGCAGACCTTCGAGTACGCCGCCGCCGTGATCGACACCTCGATGCCACGCCTCGACGCCTCGGTGATGGAGAGCAGGGCGCAGGCGCGCATGGATCGCGCCATCAACCTGACCAAGGACGACCCACTGGAATTGTGGGTGGTGATGGACGAGGCGGCGATCCGCAGGGTGGTCGGCGGGCCCGCGACGATGGCAGGCCAGCTCGACCGGCTACTCGACGAGACCAAGCGCAAGAACGTGATCCTGCAGGTACTTCCGTTCGACGCGGGCGCGCACCCCGGCATGGCGGGCTCGTTCACGCTGCTCGACTTCCGCAATCCGGTCGACCCCGAACTGGTGTACGTGGAGAGCATGTCGGTGCACGACCTGGTGGAGGGGCACTCCGAGATCCGCCGGTTCGGCGTGATCTTCGATCAGCTGCGGGCGATGGCGTTGAGTCCTCGTGACTCGGCGAAGCTGATCACCGAAGCACGGGCCGCGATCACCCAGTCCGCGACCGCTCAGTAGCGGCCGGTGCTCGCCAGGATCCGGGCGATCTCGGGGAGAACGTCGGGTGCGGTGAGTTCGTCAGGGGTCGCGTCGAGGACGAAGCCGGTGATCGCACCCTCCACGTAGCGGCGCCAATTGTCAACCGTGGCACCATGATCGAGGCGATCGGTGCCGTCGAATGCGCGACCCGCGACGCACACGGTGAGGTCGCCGGGGAGCCACGAGGGTCGGTGGCCGGTCACCATGTCTGCGGCCGCGGTGCTCACCTCGGCGATACGGTCGAGATCGCTGCCGGTGAGGTCGATCGTTCCCGCCAGTGCGGCGTTGATCGCCGCGGCGGTCGTGGTGGGCGTTTTCGTGCCCGCGTCGGCGCGTGCCTCGAAGGCTGGAGTGTCGATGTCGGCACCGAGCAGTGCGGCGAATCGGTCGGCGGACAGCGGCGCGGGTGTGGGCGCCGCGGGGTCGGTAGCGAGTAGGACGACGCTGACGTGTTCGCCTGCCGCGCGGAGTCGGACCGCGACTTCGTGGGCGACGAAACCGCCTGCGGACCAACCGAGGAGCTGGTACGGGCCGTGCGGGGCGATGCGCCGGATTTCGGCGAGGTAGCGGGTGGCGTATTCGCCGATCGTGCGCGGTTCACTGCCGGCCTGCAGACCGTAGATCGGGACGCGGGGGTCGAGGTGGGCGACGAGGTCCACATAGTTCCAGGCCAGGACCGCTTCACCGGCCAGGCAGAACAGGGGCGCGGCGTCGACCGAGGTGGTGCGTGGGCGGATCGGTAGCACGATGGCCGTCGCCGCGGACTCCGCGCGCTCGTCCGCGGCGGATTCCGCCGGACAGGAATCGGGCCGGTCGGCCGTCCACCGGCAAGTGGACGGCATGCCGACCGGATCATCGCGAGTGCTCACAACAAATGATAGGTCGTACGAAACATCCAGCAGCCCAATACTTTCGGGGGCCCGCGGCCGTCGGGATCAGTAACTGTTCGACGGCAGGCTGCGGGCACCCGACCATAGGTCGTCGATCAGACGCTCGTAGCTGTCGGCGAGGTCGTGGAGGCGGACCCACTCGTCGTAGAAGACCGATTCGGGGGCACCGGCCAGGCCGACGAATGCCTGGGAGCAGTGCTTGGCGAGGCGGTCGACCAGGTCGCCGAGAGTTTCGCAGTGCTCGTCGGCCGCGGCGTGCGGCACGGGGGCGGCGAGGATGACCCAGCGATCGATCGCGCGCATCAATTGGCCGCGGCGGCGATCGATGTGCTCGGACTCGCTCTGCGGGGTCCGCTCGCGCAACTGGTGCAGCTGCGCCAGCTCGCCTGCGGCGTCGAGGATGGGGTGGTCATCGTGTGGCAAACCGCGGAAGGCCGCCAGGAGCACGTCCCGGCCGGGCAGCATCGCCCCTCGTCCCGAATGGCGCATGTCACCGCACTCCCGCCGAGCCGACGACGTCAACGCACGAAACCTTCATCTGGCACACCTCCGGCTCGGGCACGACACCCCGGTGGGAGTGTCATCGCGTGCGGATGGAACTCGCCGGGCAGACGCGGATCGCGCCCACCCGGCAACCATTCCGCCACCACTGTCCCTTACAACGCCCGGTCGGCGGAAGCGAATCGGCACCGGACATCCAAATTGTCCGCTAGCCCGCCTCTCCGCGAATTCAAGCCAGGCCTGGGAGCGTGGTCGACCAGGCGGGCGACCGGCGGCGGTGTTGTCGGCCTCGTCCGCCCGTACCCGGTGAGTTACCCATGTGCTTGCTACTGCACGCGCAAGCTTCCGAACAGGCCGTCTTTCTCGTCTTCCGGGCCCGCGGTGAAGTACAGGGCGTTCGCGTCGCCCAGGCTTTCGCCGTTGCCGAACATCAGTGCCCACAGGCCCGCGATCTCGACCGGCTTCGCCTCACCGTCGCGCAGGTAGTCGACGAAGGTGCCGGTGGTGTCGTCGTAGGCGAGGACGCGGCCGAGGCCACCGAAGTTGCCGATCAGCAGCTTGCCAGAGAGCGCACCGAAATTCGACGGCGCGATCGCCACGCCCCATGGCGCGTTGAGCCTGCCGCCGTCGTCGATGATGCGCACCAGCTTGCCCGCACCGTCGAACTCGGCCACCTTGCCCCTGTCGGGCTTGCCGTTGGAGTCCTTGTCCTTGTCGGCGTCGAGCGAGGCTTCCTCGGCCTTGTCGAAGGCCTTCGGATCGTCCTCGGCGGGCTGGGTCACGGCGTAGGACACGAACACTCGGCTACCGAGGGTGGTGATGTTGAACGGCGCCGGATCGCCGGGCACGGCCTTGCGGCCCTTCTCGGGCGAGGAGGCATCGATCACCTCGCCGGTGGCGAACGGGTTGGCGAAACCGGTGGTCGCGACCGGCTGCCAGTTCTTGTCGAAGGTGCGGACCTGCGGGTCGGTGCCGAAATCGGCGGCCAGCAGCTTGTCACCCGTCGGCGCCAGCGCGATACCGAAGAAGGCCATGCCCGCAGCGGAACCGTCGAACACCTGGTTCGCGCCGCCGTCGCGTCGGACGATCGCGCCGTCGGGGGCCTGCTCGGTCCAGGCCGAGATCTTGCCCGAATCGGTGGCGAAGATGAAGCGCGAGGAACCGCCGAGCGGAACCGGCATACCGTCCACATCGACCCACTGGTCGCGCACCACGAACAGATCCGAGGTGATCGGCGCCGGATTGAACACCACGCCGGTGACCTTGCCGATGCTCTTGTCGGAGGTGTCGGCGTCGGCACCGGGGATGCCGACGAGCTTGAGCTGGTCCTGGGTCAGCTTCTGCAGCTTGGGATCCGAGGACGACTGCACATCACCGAGGAACTGGAACGACTTGCCGCCCGCGCCTACCCAGAAATGCCCGCCCGCGCCCTTGGGCCGATCAGCCAGGCCCCAGGCGTTGACCATGCCGGGCAGCGTGAACTGGGCGTGATAGGAGTCCTTGTCGGCGGCCAGGTTGGTCTGGCTGTAGCGGTTGCCGTCCAGCGCGGCCACGTCGTCGGTCGAGGGCCCGGTGTTCGAGCACGCCGCGGCGAGCAACACTGCCGCGCCGAGTACCGCACCGCGCACCAGCCCGGACCGCACCCCGCGGGCACCCCTCACATGTCCGTTCACGTTCTTTCCTTTCGACCTTCCGCCGGACGGCGTTCAGGCGAGGCTGACCTTATCGTGGCTGATGCGGTGGTGTGCCCTGACCGTCACAGGAAGCACAGGACTACGCTGTCGGCCGTGGTCGAACCTTCCCCCAACATCGCCCCGCATCCCGACATCGCCGCCCTCGCACCGCTACTCGGTACCTGGCGCGGCCGGGGCAGAGGCGAATACCCGACCATCGAATCCTTCGACTACGTCGAGGAGATCACCTTCGGGCACCTCGGCAAACCGTTCCTCACCTACAAGCAGCGGACCAAGGCGGGCTCCGACGGCAGGCCGCTGCACGCGGAGACCGGCTACCTGCGCAGCCCGGCACCGGGCCGGGTCGAGCTCGTACTCGCCCATCCGACCGGAATCACCGAGATCTGCGAGGGCACGATCACCGAAACGGTCGACGGAATTCGTCTGGAATTGAACTCCACGAATATTGGCCTGAGCGAATCGGCAAAGCCGGTTACCGCTGTCGGCCGCTCATTCCATGTCACCGGCGACACCATCGAGTACACGTTGCGGATGGCGGCGGTTGGCGAATCTTTGCAGCATCACCTAGCGGCAACTCTGCAACGCGGCTGAGTCACGTGTAATTCGGTAATTTACCCGAACATGACCCTTGATCAGCGCATTTGCACGATCGAAACCGGTAGTTCACCTTTTCATCACGGCCGGGTAGCGGTTGTGTTCGAACACGCCCGCACATAGGGCAACAATTGTGTGTCGCTTGCTGCCGTCGCCTGTTGCCGAAGTAACCGCCGTTCTACGGTTGTGCATCAGCTAATCCTCAGACAATCGAACTCTGCCCCGCGAACACGTCGAAACCCTGAATGAGGGAGACGAACTATGAGGCGTTCCACTCTGATCTTGACCACTGCGGGGATGATCCTCGGCGGCGCGGCCGCCATCGATATCCTCGACGGCGCGGCCATGGGGGCCGCACCCGAGCCCGTTGTCAGCTACAACGTGCTGCACGACACGGCGTCATCGCATACCGAGAGCACCTCGCTAGCGGTGGTGCGCGGTCTGCTGGCGACCGGGAATCAGTAGCCGGCGGGCAGTGCGGCGAACATATCCCGGGTGACGGCGACCGCGTTGTCGGAGCTGCCACCCTTGACCAGCAGTGTCGCGAACGCGATATCCCCGCGATAGCCGATGAACCACGAGTGCGATCCACCGTCGACTTCGGCTTCGCCGGTCTTGCCGTAGACCTCGCCCTGATCCCGGATGCGTTCGGCCGTGCCGCCGGTGACCACCATGCGCATCATCGAACGCAGCCCCTCGACCACCTCCGGCGCGATCGCGGGCCGATCACCGGTGATCTCGGTCGGCCTGCCCGCGATCAGATACGGCACCGGCGCGGCACCGTGCGCGACGGTCGCGGCCATCACCGCCATCCCGAACGGGCTCACCACCACTCTGCCCTGACCGATGCCGTCTTCGGCGCGCTGGACGAGACCCTCGGCTCTCGGCACCGAACCGGACATGGTCGGTAGACCTTCGACCTTGTAATCCTGGCCGACGCCGAGACGCGCCGCGGCCTGCGTGAGCGCGTCGGGTTCGAGCTTGCTGGCCAGCCTGGCGAAGGTGGTGTTGCACGAACGCTCGTAGGCGGTGGCCATCGGCACGTCACCGACGGAGAACATGTTGTAGTTGGGGATGGTGCGTTCGCCGATGATGGTGCTGCTCGGACAGGCCAGCACCGTCTCGGGCGTGGCCAGACCGGAGGCCATCGCCGCCGACGCCGTGACCGTCTTGAAGATCGAGCCCGGCGGGTACTGGCCACTGGTGGCCACCGGACCGTCGCGGTCGGCGAACTTGTTCTGGGCCACCGCGAGAATCGCACCGGTCGAGGGGCGGAGTACCACCATCATCGCCTGCTCGCTGCGCAGGTCAACCGCGTGCTGGGCGGAATTCTGGACGAACCGATCGATGCTCAGCGCGAACGACGGTGCCGGTTCGGCCGCTTCCTCGTGCAGCACATCGAGATCGGCGCCGTCGGCATTGCGGGTGACCACGCTCCAGCCTGCCTTCCCGTCGACCTCGGCGATCACGGTTTTGCGGACCTGGGTGAGCAGGTCGGGAGCGAATTTGCGGTCGGTGGGCACCATGTCCCACTCCTGGGTCAGGGTGACGCCGGGCAGGCCGATCAGTTCGCCGCCGATCGTCTCGGCCTCGTATTCGTTGAGCAGGATCACGGTGTGCGCGCCGTCGGTCCTGCGCGCCGAGGTGAGGATGGTCTGCGGGGTGTAGGCGACGGGATCGATGCGGCTCAGCGCGGCAGCGAGCGCGCCGGCGACGCGGCTCGGGTCGGGGGCATCGGCCACGGTGAACTTCACGCGCGAGACCTTGCCGGGAACCAGCACGTCGCTGCCCGCAGCCTCGTTCACCCTGGCGCGCGGCGCGGGGCGGGTACGCAATTCCATGCTCTGGGTGTCACCGAGTTTGGGGTGGATATCGGCGGAGCTCCAGCGGACCAGCCAGCGCCCGTCGCTGCGGCCCATCTGCAATTCGCCGGTATAGGTCCACTGGCGCCCTTTGGGCAGGGTCCACTCGTAGGTGTAGTCGACCGTCGCGGTGTCACCGTTGACGCGCGCGTCGCCGGTGCGGATCGACAGCTTCTCCGCCTGCAACGCCTGCCACGTCGAAGTCAGTGCCGCCGTTGCCCTCTCGGGCGCGGTGGTGAGCGCAGCGGCCGCGGAGAGATCGTGTTCGGCGAACGCCGCGGCGAAGGCATCGGCGGCGGGCACCGGCCCCTGGGCGCCGGAAGAACAGGCGGTCGCCGCAACGGCGAGGGCGGCCACCGCACAAGTGGTGAGCATCCGTGTCCTCATCGGCATCGATGGTAGCGGCGAACAGGCCGCTGACCTCGGCGCCACGCGCCGAAGTTTCAGTCCACCAATACGGTTGCGAAGGTAGCGATCTGGCGGAAACCCACCCGGCTGTAGGCGCGACGAGCGATGCGGTTGTAGTCGTTGACGTAGAGGCTCGCGGTACGGCCCGTTGCCACAACAGCATTGGCGACCGACGCGGTGCCCGCGGTGCCCACACCGGCGCCCCGGTATTCGGGATGTACCCACACGCCCTGGATCTGACCGGTGCGTCGCGACAGCGCGCCGATCTCGGCCTTGTAGATGACCTCGCCGTCTTCGAAACGTGCCCAGGCCCTGCCGGATTCGATGAGGCTCTTGATCCGCCGCCGGTAGCCGCGACCGCCGTCGCCGGTGCGCGGGTCGATGCCGACCTCTTCGATGAACATGGCGATCGCGGCGGTCAGGTAGCGGTCGATCTCGTCGGGTCGCACGCGGCGCACTCCCCCGTCGGCGCGCGCGGCGGCGGGCCGGGCGAGCGCCAGCAGGGGTTGATCGGCACGTAACTCCCTGGCCGGACCCCAGGACGGGAGCAGCATTTCCCACAGCGGGAGGGCGAGCTCCTGCCTGCCGACCACCGAGGAACACACCCGTGGCCAGCGGCCTGCCCGATCGGCGAACGCGCGCAGGGCCTGCTGGTCACCACGCAGCGGAACCAGGTTGGCGCCGGAGAAACACAGGGAGTCGGCCGGTCCGCCGCGGCTCCACAGTTCACCGACACCGCTACGGGAGTCGAGCCCGTACTCCTGCACGCGGGCGGCGATCATGCACGAAGCCACCGGGTCGGTATCGAGGACACGCAGCACCTCGCCCAGATCTCGCACGGCCACCGGACGCGCGGGAGCGGTTTTGGACCGTCGCGTCGGCTCCAGCAGACTCCGCACGGCACCAGCCTGCCACGAAAGCACGCCGAGCGGTACGAGTCCGCCGAATCCGACGTGCGAGCGTATGGGAGGCGGGATTCAGCTCACGCTGACAACGGGCTCGGCGCCCGGCTGCTCGCCCATCTCCTCGGCGATGCGCATCGCCTCTTCGATCAGGGTCTCCACGATCAGATGCTCGGGCACGGTCTTGATGACCTCACCCTTGACGAAGATCTGGCCCTTGCCGTTGCCGGAGGCGACACCGAGGTCGGCCTCGCGTGCCTCGCCCGGCCCGTTCACGACACAGCCCATCACCGCGACGCGCAGCGGCACTTCCAGACCGTCCAGACCGGCGGCGACAGCGTCGGCCAGGGTGTACACGTCCACCTGGGCGCGTCCACACGACGGGCAGGACACGATCTCGAGCTTGCGCGGGCGCAGGTTCAGCGACTGCAGGATCTGGTCGCCGACCTTGATCTCCTCGGCGGGCGGCGCCGAGAGCGAGACCCGGATCGTGTCGCCGATGCCCTCGCTGAGCAGCGCGCCGAAGGCCACCGCCGACTTGATCGTGCCCTGGAACGCCGGGCCCGCCTCGGTGACGCCGAGGTGCAGCGGGTAGTCGCTGCGCGCCGCGAGCTGGCGGTAGGCCTCGACCATGATCACCGGGTCGTTGTGCTTGACCGAGATCTTGATGTCGCCGAAGCCGTGCTCCTCGAACAGGCTCGCCTCCCACAGCGCCGACTCGACCAGTGCCTCGGGCGTGGCCTTGCCGTACTTCTCCAGCATCCGCTTGTCCAGCGAACCCGCGTTGACGCCGATGCGGATCGGGATACCCGCGGCGCCCGCGGCCTTGGCGACCTCGCCGACACGGCCGTCGAATTCCTTGATGTTGCCCGGGTTGACGCGCACCGCGGCGCAGCCCGCGTCGATCGCGGCGAAGATGTAGCGCGGCTGGAAGTGGATGTCGGCGATCACCGGGATCTGCGACTTCTTCGCGATGGTGGCGAGCGCGTCGGCGTCTTCCTGGCGCGGACAGGCCACCCGCACGATGTCGCAGCCCGAGGCGGTGAGCTCGGCGATCTGCTGCAGCGTGGCGTTGATGTCGTGGGTCTTGGTGGTGGTCATCGACTGCACCGAGATCGGCGAATCGCTACCGACGCCGACATTGCCGACCATCAGCTGGCGGGTCTTGCGCCGGGGTGCGAGAACAGCAGCGGGGGCGGTGGGCATCCCCAATCCGATTGTGCTGGTCACGTTCGGCTGCCTTCTTTCGTACGTTTCGCGGATCGACCTGGGTTGTTGTTGCCGAGCTTAGTCGCGCGGGGTGACCGGGCGCCCTGTGAGGGGCATGACACCGGTCATCTCGCCATCAGGGCAGACGGATCGGGTTGACGATATCGGCGGCCAAGGTCAGCAGCATGAACGCACCACCGATCACTACCGCCACATAGGTCACCGGGAGCAGCTTGAGATAGTCGACGGGACCGGCAGGGGCCTTGCCGAACCAGCCACGAACAGTGTTCCTGATCTTCTCGTAGAGCACCACCGCGATATGCCCGCCGTCCAGCGGCAACAGCGGCAACAGGTTGAACGCACCGAGGAAGAAGTTCAGGCTGGCCAGGACCAGGATGAACATGCCCCACAGGCCGCGCTCGGCGGTCTCGCCACCGATGCGGCTGGCGCCGTAGACGCTGACCGGGGTCTCCGGGTCGCGCTCGCCGCCGGTGACCGCTTCCCACAGCGCCGACACCTTCTGCGGCATCTTCGCGAGGGATTTCACAGTCTCGATGAAGAAATCACCGGTGAACGAGATGGTGGCCGGGATCGCGGCGATCGGGCCGTACTGCTTCGGTTCGGCGAAATCGGGGCCGACGCCGACGGCGCTCACTTCACGACTCGGGCCTTCCTTGGGCGAGCGCATGACCCGCTCCGGGGTGACCGGGACGGTCAGCCGGTTGCCGTCGCGTTCGATCGTGTAGGTGAAAGTGCCGGTCTGCTTCTGGGTTTCGGCCTGGAACTGCGCCCAGGTGCTCACCTCGACGCCGTTCACGGCCTTCACCACGTCACCACGCTGCAACCCGGCACGTTGGGCGGGCCCGTCGCCCGCGCAGGGGGCGAGGGTCTTCTCCGGGGTCTCCTGCGCGACGCAGCTCATGGTGCCCAGCGCCGTAGCCGGGGGCTGCTCGAGCTGCGGCAGACCCCAGCCGATCGCCAGGACCACCAACAGGATGAAGCCGAGCAGGAAGTTCATGCCGATGCCGCCGAACATCACGACCAGGCGCTTCCAGGTCGACTGGCGATACATCGCCCGGTCGACTTCCTCCGGCTCGAGCTCGTCGAGGGCCGTCATGCCCGCGATATCGCAGAAACCGCCGAGCGGCAGCGCCTTGAGTCCGTACTCGGTCTCACCGCGGCGGAACGAGAACACCTTCGGTCCGAAGCCGATGAAGTAGCGGCGCACCTTCATGCCGGTGGCCTGCGCGGTCCACATGTGCCCGCACTCGTGCAGCGCGATCGAAATCGTGATACCGAGCGCGAACAGTGCGAACCCCAGCGCGAAAACCATGTGACTCCTGTGTTCTTGGCGGCTGGCGCCGCGTGTTTTCGGCCTCGTAACCCCGAATCCGAGGGGCGATACTGCGCCTTCGGCGTTCCGTCTCGCCCCTCGGATCCGGGGCGGCCGAAAACGTGGTGGTCTCGCTTGTTCGTCGGGTCAGGTCGTCGTTTTCCCGGCGATGATTTCCGCCGCGTACTGCCTGGCCCAGCGGTCGGCCGCGAGGACGTCGTCCAGGGTATCGGGTTCGGCGTGCCAGCGGTCGGCGGCCTCTACCGCGCGGGTGACGGTGCGCACAATGGTGGGGAAGGTGATCTTGCCGTCGAGGAAAGCCTGGACGGCGACCTCGTTGGCGGCGTTGTAGACCGCGGTGACGCTGCCGCCCGCTTCGCCTGCCTGTCGGGCCAGGCGCACGGCGGGGAAGACCTCGTCGTCGACCGGCTCGAAGGTCCAGGTGGCGGCGGTGCCGAAATCGCAGGCCGCGGCGGCGCCGGGGATCCGGTCGGGCCACCCCAGTGCCAGGGCGATCGGGAGTTTCATGTCAGGCGGGCTGGCCTGGGCGAGGGTCGAGCCATCGGTGAAGGTGACCATCGAGTGCACGATCGACTGGGGGTGCACGGTGACGTCGATGCGGTCATAGGGCACGCCGAAGAGCAGGTGGGTCTCGATCACCTCCAGCCCCTTGTTGACCAGCGAGGCCGAGTTCAGGGTGTTCATCGGGCCCATCGACCAGGTCGGGTGGGTCTTCGCCTCGGCGGGGTTCACCGATTCGAGCATCTCGGTGGTCCAGCCGCGGAACGGTCCGCCCGACGCGGTGAGAACGAGGCGGTCGACCTCCTCGGCGCGGCCACCGCGCAGGCACTGGGCCAGCGCCGAGTGCTCGGAGTCGACGGGCACGATCTGCCCGGGTGCGGCCGCGCGCGTCACCAGGGAGCCGCCCGCCACCAGTGATTCCTTGTTCGCCAGCGCCAGGCGGGTGCCTGCGTGCAGGGTGGCCAGTGTGGGTTCCAGTCCCAGCGAACCGACCAGGGCATTGAGCACGACATCGGCTTCGGTGCGGCGGACCAGTTCGGTCACCGCATCCGGGCCGCCGAGTTCGAGATCGAGCGCCTGGGCGGCGGCGGGATCGGCGACGGCGGCATTGCGGGTGCCGGTGGCCGTCATCTGCTCGGCGAGCAGGGCGGGGTTGCCGCCGCGCGCCGCCAGACCGACCACCTCGAAGCGGTCGGGATTGGCGGCGATCACCTCGAGCGCCTGAGTACCGATCGAACCGGTACTGCCGAGAAGCAGCACCTTCACCCGATCGGTGGACGGGGAACTGGCGTGCGCGGCACGCGTTGCGGGGTGGGACACGGGCCCATTGTGGCAGGGCTGCTGGCTACGACGGACGGTCGTATGCCACGATATGCTCACTCGCCCAACCAGAACTCGAGCCCTAAGGAGCGATCGTGGCAGCCACGGACCTCGACAAAGCCAGCACCGAGCGCGCCGTCGCCACCAGCGTCGACCCCGCCGAGGTGCCCTCGGCAGCATGGGGCTGGAGCGGTGAGTCGCGCAAGACCTTCCGCATCGCGGGTTGGGTCGTCGTCGTCGCCCTGCTCGCGATGACCATCGGCAACCACCAGGGTCACGTTGAAGACATCTTCCTCGTCGGCCTGGCGGGCCTGATGGCGCTCATGATGGTCGTCGACTCGCTCACCCAGCGTATGCCGAAGTAACCCTTCAGCTCGAAAACGTCCACGCCTGCGGCAGCACCTTTCGCCGCAGGCGTTTTCGCGTGTCATCGGCCGCGCCGGGCCGGTTTGCGACCACGCGCGACAGGCTTCTTCGGCGTCGGCTTCTTGGCTGCGGGTTTCTTCGCCGCGGGCTTGCGAGCCGGAGCCGCGGCGCGCTGTTCCGGTTCCGCCACGCCGCCGCGCGAACTGTTGGCCGAACGACCGCGCACGATGCCGACGAACTCCTCGAGCAGATCGCTGTCGGTCCCGGCGGGCCAGGCCAGCGCGATCTCGGTGAACTCGGTGTCGCTGACCGGGCGGTAGACCAGGTCGCGGCGGTGATGCAGGCGGGCGATCGACTGCGGCATGATCGCCGCTCCACCGACCGCGGCGACGAGGGCGAGGATGTCGACGGCCTGATCGAGATCGGCGCTGTCCTGGATCGTTTCGTCGGCCAGATCCGCCGGGCTGATCGACTCGAGCAGCGACAGCGCGTCGTCCTTCTGCACGACCGCGACCGGCGTCTCCTGCCACAGTGAGATCGCGTTCGTCGCGGTCCGGTCGATGGGCAACCGGACGAAGCACAGGTCCACGCGGCCCTCGCGCAGCGCCGACTCCTGCTCACCCTGCGCGACGCCGACGACCTCGAGTGGATGGTCCGGTAGCCGCTCGCCCCAGATCCGCGCCCACTTCGACACCGTCACCCCCGGCACGAACCCCACCCGCAGGCTCGCGGGCGCGTCGGGTTTCTGCTCCCGTTCGGCCTGCTCCCGCACCCGGATCAGGTCCCTGGCACGCGCGAGCAGGGCGTTGCCGTCGTCGGTGAGCTGGGTGGGTGAGGCGCCGGGCACGAAGACCCGGGTGCCGAGTTCTTCCTCCAACTCGATCACGGTGGCGCTCAGTGCCTGCCGCGGGATGCGCAGGGCCTTGGCGGCGCGCGCGAAGTGCAACTCCTCGGCCACGGCGACGAAACGACGCAACCGGTCGAGGTCGATGGAGTCGGCGGCGGTGACGTCGAAGTCGCTCATTCTGACCAGAATATGGCACCCGCCGATCGGGTCGGCGAGCCGATCAGAGGTTTGCCAGCAGCGCGATCACTCCGGCGATCACGATGACCACGACCAGCAGGACCGCGTAGGTGCCCAGTGCTGATCCCCAGCCACCTCGCTGCGGTGGCGGATTCGGTATCCGGGCCGGTTGCGGCTGCCAGTACTGCGGCGTGGGCGCGTACTGAGGCGTGGGCGCGTACTGAGGCTGCGGCGCTCGTGGGGGCATCGGAGTGGGGTTGTACTGCGGGATGGGAGTGCCCGTCGAACTCACCGGGCGCATGGGCTGCATGCCGACGAACGGCTGAGCGTGCGCACCCGAGGTCGGGCGGGCGAGCGGGCGGGCACCGGTGGTTCCGGTGCGCACTGCCCGCTGAGCGGCGTCGACGAACTCCTCGCACGAGGCGAACCGGTCGGCGGGTCGCTTGGCCAGCGCGCGGGCCATCACGGCGTCGAGCACCTGCGGCAGACCCGCGCGACGCGGACTCACCGGGGGCGGTGGTGCTTGCAGATGGCCGGTGATCACCGCGGCCGGACTGGTCGATTCGTAGGGTGCGCTGCCGGTCAGCAGCGTGTAGAGCGTGCACGCCAGGGAGTACTGGTCGGCGCGGTGATCCAGCGCGGCGCCGGTGAGCTGCTCGGGCGCGGCGTAGGCCAGGGTGGCGGTGAACGACCCGGTCTCGGTCAGATGACCCGAATCGTCGCGCAGGCGGGCGATACCGAAGTCGGTGAGATACACCCGCTCCTGGCTGCTGGAACGCGCCAGCAGGATATTGGCCGGCTTGACGTCGCGGTGCAGCACACCCGCGCGATGCGCGTAGTCGAGCGCGGCGGCGGTCTCACCGATGATCTGCAGCGCCCGGTCCGGCGGCAGGGTGTGCGGATCCAGCGAGGAGGCGTCGATCCCGTCGATGTACTGCATGCTGATCCACAGCTGATCGCCCTCGACCCCGCGATCGAACACGGTCACGATATTGGGGTGATCGAGCTGGGCGACCAGATCGGCTTCCCGCTCGAACCTGGCCCGGATCTCGGAGTCGGAGAACAGCTCTCGATTGAGCAGCTTCAGCGCCGTCCACCGGGGCAGACGCGGATGCCTGGCCAGATACACCGACCCCATCCCGCCCTGACCCAGCTGCCGATCGATCGTGTAGCCGGCGAACACCGTCCCGTCAGAAACCACTCTGACCCCCGAATCTCGCTCCTCGTCCGACGGCTGGACCATACCAAACGAAGGACCTGCGAATCGGTGCAGTACACCGCTCCGGAGTGGGTTCACCCCAGCTGGAAGCGGCGCAGACGGGGGTCCGCGGTGAACGGCCGCTCGGTCGTCAGCCCTCGACACGCACGCCCATCGAGCGCGCGGTGCCTGCCACAATGCGCATCGCCGCCTCCACATCGGTGGTGTTGAGGTCGGGCAGTTTGCGAACAGCGATGCGGCGCAATTGCTCCCGGCTGAGCGCGCCGACCGGCTTGTGGCCGGGTTGCGGGGAGCCCGGTTGGCCGAGAGCCTTGCGGATCAGGGAGGCGGTGGGTGGGGTTTTGAGCCGCATCGTCCAGCGCTTGCGGGCGTCGATCGTGATGACGGCCGGAATGATCTCGCCGCGCTGGTCTGCCGTCGCGGCGTCGTAGCGCCGTTTGACCTCGAAGGGTGGGACGCCGGTGGGACCGAGCATCTTGCCGAGGATCATCAGCGAGGCGTTTCCGGCTTCGAGCTCGAGAGTGACTGTGACAGAGGCTGTTTCGCGCGCCATAGTCAACGATCTCGGACGCACGCGTCGATCCGGTCCCGCGACGATAACGCCTGGGCCGCAACCCGCTCGAGCGGTTCGGTTCGCCTGATCCCGGTTCGCCTGTCAGTCTGTGGGCGTGAAACGGGACGTTTCCGCTCGCCTGGAGGTCGCGGTCCATGCTGATTCGGTGCTGCAGTGTCAGATCGCTGTCGCCCGCAGGCCCGGGCTCGACCTGATCGAGTCCATGACATGCTCGCTCGACGGCGAGTTCCTCACGCCGCGCGAAGTGGTCGGTGCGCACGGTTCCCGGATCCACGTGCTCGACGTGCGCGCGGGCACCCTCCGCGTCGACTACCAGGCGACCGTCCTGGGCACTGCCTTCCTCGAGCCGCCCTCCGACTACGACCTCGCGCTGTACCGGCGACCGAGCCGCTACGCGGAGTCGGACAAGCTGCTCGGCTTCGCGGCGGCCGAATTCGGCTACGGCATAGCCGATCCCGAGGTAGCCAACCGCGTCGCGTCGTGGATCGGCCGACGGATCACCTACGTCTCGGGTAGCAGCACGCCCATCGACGGCGCGGTGGAGACGCTGCTGTCGGGCACCGGCGTCTGCCGCGACTTCTCACACCTGATGGTCGCGCTGCTGCGCGCCGTCGGCGTCCCCGCCCGGGTCGCCGCGGTCTACGCGCCGGGCTGCGTGCCGATGGACTTCCACGCTGTCTGCGAGGCCTACATCGACGGCAAGTGGCGCACTTACGACCCGACGGGCCTCGCACCGCGCTCGAGCCTGGTGCGCATCGCCACCGGCCGCGACGCCTCCGATATCGCCTTCCTGGACAACCACGGCGGCGACATCACCCTGAACTTCATGCAGGTCAACGCCTTCGTCGCGGGCCCACTCCCCTACGACGACTTCATCGCACCGATCAGCATCGTCTGACGGGCGCAACGTGTAGGCGTACGTCAGCCCCTAGCCCTCGGCAGCGAGCTGACCGCAGGCCGCCGCGATCTCCTGCCCGCGGGTGTCACGCACCGTGCACGACACACCCTGGGCAATCACCCGGCGTACGAACTCCTTCTCGACCGGCTTCGGGCTGGCATCCCACTCACTACCCGGCGTCGGGTTGAGCGGAATCAAGTTCACGTGCACGAGCGGGCCCAGAGCCTTGTGCAGCTTCTTGCCCAGCAGGTCCGCCCGCCACGGCTGATCGTTGATATCGCGGATCAACGCGTATTCGATCGAAACGCGGCGCCCGGACTTGTCGGCGTAATAGCGTGCGGCGTCGAGCACTTCGGCGATGGACCAGCGATTGTTCACCGGCACCAGGGTGTCGCGCAGTTCGTCGTCGGGCGTGTGCAGCGACACCGCCAGGCGCACCGACATGTCCTCGTCGGCCAGCTTGCGGATCGCGGGCGCGAGGCCGACGGTCGATACCGTCACCGACCGCTGCGAAATGCCGAGCCCGTCGGGCGCGGGCGAGGTGATCCGGCGAACCGCGTTCACCACCCGCTTGTAGTTGGCCAGCGGCTCGCCCATCCCCATGAACACGATGTTGGAGAGTCGGCCCGGACCGCCGTGCACCTCACCGTCGCGCAAATCGGCCGCGGCCGCGCGCACCTGATCGACAATCTCCGCGGTCGACAGGTTACGGGTGAGCCCCGCCTGCCCGGTCGCACAGAACGGACACGCCATACCGCACCCGGCCTGGCTGGAAATGCACAGCGTATTGCGATCGGGGTAGCGCATGAGCACGCTCTCCAGCAGTGTCCCGTCGTGCGCCTTCCACAGCGTTTTGCGGGTATCGCCCTCATCGCAGGCGATATTGCGCACCACCGACAGCAGCGGCGGGAACAGCGTTTCGCCGACCTTCGCGCGCACCTCGGCGGGCAGATCGGTCATCAGCGCCGGATCGGACTGCAGACGGCCGTAGTACTGACGGGCCAGCTGGTCGGCCCGGAACTTCGGCAATCCCAGCTCCTGCACCGCGGCCTTGCGTTCGTCCGAATCGAGATCGGCGAGGTGACGCGGCGGCATGCCGCGGCGCGGGGCATCGAACACGAGGGGCAGGGAGATGGCCATAGTTTCACCATTGTCCCAAACGCGACCTCGGGGTTGGCACGCCGGGCAACGTTATCGACAAGATGCGTGCGCGAGCCATAGCAGTCGGCAATGATCGAACCATGAGTACATCCGCAGAATCCGGTGCGTCACCGGCCGAGCACGACCCGCCGCCGACCGATCTCACCGGCAAGCACAGCAAGCCCGCCGAACCGGCGCAGCCTGCTACCACACCGGTATCGGTTCCACACGACGCCGTGCACGGATCGCGCACCGGCTACACCTGGATCGCCTTACTTGCCGCCGCCCTGCTCGGCATCGTGCTGCTGATCTTCATCATCCAGAATCTCGACAAGGTCCGTACCAACCTGCTGTTCTGGCACTTCGAACTGCCGCTCGGCGTCACCGTGTTGCTGTCGCTGATCGCGGGCGCGCTGGTGATGGGCCTGGTCGGCGGGGTGCGGATCCTGCAACTGCGGCAGGCCGCCAAGAGGCCATGACGCTCAGATCAGCGCGCTGAGTACCAGCCAGGAGACGAACGCCGAGGGCAGCATCGAGTCGAGACGATCCATGATTCCGCCGTGCCCCGGCAGCAGCGTCCCCATGTCCTTGATGCCGAGTTCCCGCTTGATCTGCGACTCGATCAGGTCACCGATGGTCGCCACGGCCACCAGGCCGACACCGAGCACCACACCGATCATCGAGTTGGCCTCGAGCAGCAGGGTGACGGTCAGCAGACCGCCGATCACGCTGAACACCAGCGAACCGCAGAAACCCTCCCACGACTTCTTCGGGCTGATCGCGGGCACCATCGGATGCCTGCCGAACAGCACTCCGGCGACATAGCCGCCGACATCGGAGCACACCACCAGAATCATGAACGTGAGCACCCGCAGATTGCCGTCGGGTTCGAGCAGCAGCAGCGTGGAGAACGCGGCCAGCAGTGGGATCCAGGTGAGGGTGAACACGGCGATCGCGGTGTCACGCAGGAAGTTCTTCGGCGCCGTACTGAGGCCGTGATCGAACAGGCGCCACACCATGCACACCAGCGCGGTGGCGGCGAACGCGCCGAGCACCCCGCTCGCCCCCCACGGCCAGCCGAGCCAGAACACCGCCTGACCGCCCACGAGCAGCGGAATCCGCGGCACCAGCACGTCGGCTTCGCGCAGCCGCTTGGTGACCTCCCAGGTCGCGACGCCCACGCCGAGCCCCGCGACCGCGATGAACACCTTCGGGACGAACAACAGGATCGCGATCAGCGACAGCCCGAGCGTCAGCCCCACTGCCAGTGCCGCGGGCAGATTGCGCCCGGCACGGGATGCCGGGGCAGGCGGCTGCTCGCCCTGCGGCGTGGCCGCGGTCGCGGTCTCCTCGACCTTGTCCGGCATGGGATCCGGTGCCGCCCCGGTGGCGGCGGCGTCTTCGGCCACGATTGTCCCGTCGCTCAACTCGTCGTTCCGTTCATCCCCCGCACGAGCGGGACTGGCGAGATCTGGCGCTCAGACCTCGAGCAGTTCGGCTTCCTTGTGCTTGACCAGCTCGTCGACCTGGGCCACATACTTGGCAGTGGTCTTGTCGAGCTCCTTCTCGGCGCGCCCGACCTCATCCTCACCCGCTTCGCCATCCTTCTGGATGCGGCCCAGTTCGTCCATCGCCTTGCGGCGGACGTTGCGAATCGAGACCTTGGCGTCCTCACCCTTGCCCTTGGCCATCTTGACCATCTCGCGGCGACGTTCCTCGGTGAGCTGCGGCACCGAGATCCGCAGGATGTCGCCGTTGTTGGTCGGGTTCACGCCGAGGTCGGAGTTGCGGATGGCGTTCTCGATCAGGCCGAGCGAGCTCTGCTCGTAGGGCTTGATCACGACCATGCGCGGTTCGGGCACGGTGATGCTCGAGACCTGGGTGATCGGGGTGAGCGAGCCGTAGTACTCGATCAGCACCCGGGTGAACATGCCCGGGTTGGCGCGGCCGGTACGAATGCTGCCCAGGTCGTCCTTCGCCACCGTGACGGCCTTGTCCATCTTCTCCTCGGCATCGAAGAGCGCTTCATCAATCACGACCGAATCCTCCACAGCATCGTCATCGTCATCGTCCGCGGATGCGGGGTCACGACCGAACCAGGGTGCCGATGGGTTCACCGGCCACCGCGCGGGCAATATTGCCCTTGATCAACAAATTGAACACCAGCATCGGCATCTGGTTGTCCATGCAGAGACTGAACGCGGTGGCATCGGCCACCTTCAGGCCCTTTTCGATCACTTCCTTGTGGGTGATCTCGGTGAACATGCTCGCATTCGGGTCGACGCGCGGGTCGGCGTCGAACACGCCGTCGACCGCCTTGGCCATCAACACCACGTCGGCGGCGATCTCCAGCGCGCGCTGGGCGGCGGTGGTGTCGGTGGAGAAGTAGGGCATGCCCATGCCCGCGCCGAAGATCACGACACGGCCCTTCTCGAGGTGGCGCTTTGCGCGCAGCGGCAGGTAGGGCTCGGCGACCTGGCCCATCGTGATGGCGGTCTGCACGCGGGTGTCCACGCCCTGCTGCTGAAGGAAATCCTGGAGGGCAAGGCTGTTCATCACGGTGCCGAGCATGCCCATATAGTCGGAGCGGGCCCGCTCCATGCCGCGCTCCTCGAGCTCGGCGCCGCGGAAGAAGTTGCCGCCGCCGATCACCACGGCCACCTGCACGCCGGTCTCGACGATCTCGGCGATCTGCTCTGCCACCGTCTGCACGACATCGGGGTCGAGGCCGACCCCACCACCACCGAACATCTCCCCACCCAGCTTGAGCAGCACCCGGTTGTATCCAGGGCGGTCGTTACCCGGGTCGGTCATGGGTGTTGGTCTCCTTCGGCGAGGTCGAGAGCGGGGCGAGCAGGCGGCATCTATCCTGCCTTATCAGGTTGCGATCACCCAGAAGTGGGGTCGGTCGATCCACGAGTAAAGCCTCTCCAGCGCGGCATCACACCGCGCCGAAGAGGCTTTTTCGTCAGTTCAGGCGGATCAGGCCTGGCCGACCTCGAAACGAGCGAAACGCTTCACGTTCACGCCCGCCTCTTCCAGAAGCGCCTTGACGGTCTTCTTGGAGTCGGTGACGGCGGACTGCTCGAGCAGCACGACGTCCTTGAAGAAGCCGTTGACGCGGCCTTCGGTGATCTTCGACAGCGCGGCTTCGGGCTTGCCCTCTTCGCGCGCGGTCTCCTCGGCGATGCGACGCTCGGCGTCGACGACGTCGGCGGGCACCTCCTCGCGGGTCAGGTACTTGGCCTTGAGCGCGGCGACCTGCATGCCCGCGGCACGCGCGGCGTCGGCAGCGGCGTCGCCGGTGCCTTCGTACTCCACCAGCACGCCGACGGCGGGCGGCAGATCCGAAGCACGCTTGTGCAGGTAGGTGGCGACCGGGCCGTCGAAGGACACGACGCGACGCAGTTCCAGCTTCTCGCCGATCTTGGCCGACAGCGCCTGCACGGCGTCGTCAACGGTGCCGTCGGTCAGCTTGAGCGCCTTGAGGGCGTCCAGGTCGGCCGGCTTGGCCGCGGCGGCCGCGGTCACGATGGCGTCGGCCAGCTGCTGGAACTCGGCGTTCTTGGCGACGAAGTCGGTCTCGCAGTTGATCTCGACCATGACGCCGTCCTTGGCGATGACCAGACCCTCGGCGGTCGCGCGCTCGGCGCGCTTGCCGACGTCCTTGGCGCCCTTGATGCGCAGCACCTCGACGGCCTTGTCGAAATCGCCGTCGGAGTCGGCCAGCGCGTTCTTGCAGTCCATCATGCCGGAGCCGGTGAGCTCCCGGAGCCGCTTCACATCAGCAGCGGTGTAGTTCGCCATCGGGGGCGAGCCTCCTCGTGTGTGGGGTGCTTGGGTGTTAACACCACCTTGCCGACCGCTTCTGAATTCAGAAGGGCCGGCAAGGTGAACGTAGTGCTACCGGTCAGCTCAGAAGTCGGCCGGGGTGTGCTGCGCCGGGTCGGCCTTGACCTCGGCCTCGGCCTCGGCCGGGGTCTCGATCGGGGTCTCGACGGCTTCGGCAGCCTCGGCGGCCGGGGTAGCCGAGGACAGGAGCTCCTGCTCCCACTCGGCCAGCGGCTCGCCTGCGCCGGCTTCGGGCTTCGCGTCGCCGGAAGCCTGGCCCGCGCGGGCCTGCACGCCCTCGGCCACCGCGGAGGCGACGACCTTGGTGAGCAGTGCGGCGGAACGGATCGCTTCGTCGTTACCCGGGATCGGGTAGTCGACCAGGTCGGGGTCGCAGTTGGTATCCAGGATCGCGATGACCGGGATGTTCAGCTTGCGCGCCTCGCCGACGGCGATGTGCTCCTTGTTGGTATCGACGATCCAGATGGCCGAGGGAACCTTGGCCATGTCACGGATACCACCGAGGGTGCGGTCCAGCTTGGTCATCTCACGCGTGAGCATGAGGATTTCCTTCTTGGTGCGACCCTCGAAGCCACCGGTCTGCTCCATCGCCTCGAGTTCTTTGAGGCGCTGCAGGCGCTTGTGCACGGTGGAGAAGTTGGTGAGCATGCCACCCAGCCAACGCTGGTTGACGTAGGGCATTCCGACGCGCAGCGCCTCGGAAGCGATCGACTCCTGGGCCTGCTTCTTGGTGCCGACGAAGAGAACGGTGCCACCGTGGGCGACCGTCTCCTTGACGAACTCGTAGGCCTTGTCGATGAAGGTCAGCGTCTGCTGCAGGTCGATGATGTAGATGCCGTTGCGGTCGGTGAAGATGAACCGCTTCATCTTCGGGTTCCACCGACGAGTCTGGTGGCCGAAGTGCGCGCCGCTGTCGAGCAGCTGCTTCATAGTTACGACAGGCATAGCCTTCGTATCCTCTTTCGTTGCCGGTTGTCGCGGTCGATCGGCGATCGACTGCCCTGGCGCCACCGAAACCGCCGGACCCGATTCGAAGAATCCGGGACCAGCCGACGATTTCCCTGTTCATCCGTTGGAGAACTCGCGCTGACATGCCCTCGCGGACCGTCTGCATTGCGAGCGACGACCGGATGGACGAGCACGGGTGGCGCGCGAAGTCGGTCCGTACCGTGCACACGCACTGGCTGCTGAGCACAAACCGCTCGTTCAGTCTACGCGGACCTGGGCCAGGTCCGAAATCGCCCCTGCGCAACGACCGCCCATTTCGTAGATGAAGTGGTCGATATCCACATGTGGGGAAGTTGTCCACAATCCCGAAATCGTTGTCCCGGTGGCGTTGTCCGGCGCCCAGAGTTGGGGCATGAATCCATTGACACGCACCCTGATCACTACGTTTCCGCTGCTCTGCGTGGCCGGAGTCGCCGCAGCGCCAGCGGCAGCTCACCCTACTTCGGGCGATGCCGCGACAGGACCGTCGGTGACTCGGCCCGCCAAGACGACGCCACCAGGCGGTTCGTCGTCGATATGCGCCGGCGGTGCTGTTGTCCTCGCGCAGCCACCCGGGCGAAGGGCCGGCGAACCGATTTTCCCACCGCAACGTGCGGCCGCGCCGGGCACGGTCCCGGTAGCGCCTCCGGTACCGCAGAGGAAGGACACGCCACCCGAGACCCGGGGTTCCTGCGGGCGGGCGCCGGTCGTGGTGCCGGCGATCGTCGTGCCGCGGCGAGAGCTTGTTCCCGCACCGGTGCGGGTGACTATCCACGACCTCGGTTCGGCTCCCGCCCGTCCGCGAGGTGTGGATCAGAGTGCGGGGGCGCAGCAGGAGATCGAGATCGTGGTGCGGGCTGGGGGTGGGAGTGGGTCGGCGGCGGGGCTTCCGGCGGTTCTGCGGGATATGTTGCGAACGCTGGCGGCGCAGCAACGGGTGCCGACACCGCGACCGCACCGCTGAGGACCGGGCGATGTTCGACAAGCCCGATGCCGGACAGAAAGTGCGGGCTCGCATTCGCGGTCGCGATCGTCCCGTTGTGAGGCGAGCCGCGATGGCCGTCGGCGACGAGTGGCCTCGCGACCGCGGGAATGTCCGTCGCGTGGTGCGCCGGGTGCGGTCTGTAGTCGGGCGAGTACTCGGTGTCGCCTGCCTGGTGGCGATCGTGCTCAGTGGTGCGGTACCCGCCGATGCGGCCGAATCCGGGCCGTTCGGTTGGCCGCTGCGGCCGCGGCCCACGGTGGAGCGCGCGTTCGACAAACCGGATCGGAATTGGTTGCCGGGGCATCGGGGCGTGGATCTGGCGGGCACGGCCGGGCAGACGGTGCTGGCGGCGGGCGAGGGCATCGTGGTGTTCGCGGGGGACGTGGCGGACAAACCGGTGGTGTCGATCGATCATCCTGGCGGCTTGCGCACCACCTACGAGCCGGTGCGGGCGCAGGTGAGGGTGGGAAGCCGGGTGAGCAGGGGTACGCCGATCGGCACGCTGGTGGCCGGACATGAGGGGTGTCCGGCCACCGCCTGCCTGCACTGGGGCGCCCGTCGCGAGTCCGGTGCGCACAACCGACGCGAATATGTCGACCCACTCGGACTCCTGCACGAGGTGCCGGTCCGCCTGAAACCGTTGGAGCCATGACGTGACGAACCACTCCACCACCCGGCCCCCACGGCGATCGGCCGCGGACGAGAATCGAGGCGTGCCCGACAAAACAGCGCCGTTCACCTACCCCGAGGTCGGTGCCACCCGCACCACCATGCCCGGCGGATACCACCGGTTCCGGCTACGACAGCCGATCGGTCACGGCCGCGATCTGTTCGACCGCGCGGAAACCCACATCCTCGAGTACGGAATACAGAAGGGCTCCGGCGTCTTCCAGAGCGCCGACACCGAAACCGCCCAGCCGGGAACCGCATTGACGGTATTCCTCGGAATCGGCCGGCTCGGCATCACCGCACCCTGTCGCGTCGTCTACGTCCTCGACGAGCCCGACCGCCGAGGCTTCGCCTACGGGACCCTGCCCGGGCACCCCGAGATCGGTGAAGAACTTTTCGCGGTCGAGTACGACCCCACCGACGACACCGTCTACGGCCTGGTCACGGCCTTCTCCAAGCCGGGCACCTGGTACGTCCGCCTCGGTGGCCCCGTCGTCCGCCTGATCCAGCGCTGGTTCGCCCACCGCTACCTGAATACCTTGCCCACCAACGGCTGACGTCGCGCTCGACCGGCGCGGGTGCCGGGGGGATCAGCGTTTCCTTCGGCGTCCGTGTCGCGCTACCCACCTCGCCGACGCGCTCGATGTCGGCGCTCGAGACTGGCCGGTGCCGAAGCCTCGCGGACCGGTGGCCGTCACTCGCGGACTCGGTGGCCGTCAGAGGAGTGCGGCCAGCGCGTCTGCCTCCGCGATCAGCCGATCGCGGCGGTCGATCGCACCATGATGTTCGTATTCGGTTGCCGCGTGCCGTCTTTCGTCGATCTCACGGCGGACGATCGCTTCGATCTCGACATCGGTGAGGTCGCGGCGACCGGCCTCGGCCGCGCCGAGACCGACTGGGCTGTCTTCCATCGCACCGGCTCTCATCTCACCGACATCGATCGCCTCCGCGTTGTCGATCGCCGCCAGCGCCGAACGTAGCGCCGACACCGCACCGAGGTCGCGGGCCTTCATCGCAGGTTTCAACGCGGCGCGCAGCCGCTCGCGCAGGGAAGTCACGCCCTCACACTATTTTCCGGTGCCGCGATCGTCGATCGAGTTCCGTATCGGCGCAGGTCGCTCGCCAACGCGCGGACACCTTTCATAGCCTGAGCAGCACAGTGACGACGGCGATCAGGGATACGGTCGCGACGGCGAGGGCGGCGGTCCCGACAGATCGGTGACCGGTGCCCACACGTCCGCGATCGAGCGCGCGGCCACGGGACCAGCCCATCCCGGCCAGGATCAGCGCCACCGTGGCCGCGGCGAGTGGGAGCACCCAGGTCAGCCCACCGTCGGTGGTTGCCTCGTGGACGAAGAGCAGGGCGCAGGCGGCCGCGCCGAGGGACGTGCGCCGCCAGGCCAGGGCGGTACGTTCCATGGCCAGGGTCGGTGCGGTCACGACAGCACTACCGCTACACAGGCGAGTGCGGCGACCACCGCGACGCCGACCGAGAGAACCGGCACCAGGATCGTTCCCGGCAGCGGTCCCCCGGCGCGCATCGCGAGATTCACCCGACGCCAGTGCCGGAAGGCGGCGAGCGCGACGACCAGTCCCATGATTAGGCAGATCAACGAGATGACACCGGCGAATCCGGCCAGGCGAGTCGGTTGGACGAGGGTGTGCACCGCGACACCGCCGGCGAGCAGACCGAGCGCGGTCCTCATCCACGCCAGGAACGTGCGTTCATTGGCGAGGGTGAATCGGTAGTCGACCTCCTCCTCGCCGTCCTCGGATTCGGCCCCGACCTCGGGCAATGTCACTACACCACCTCCTGTCCCCATCATGCGCCACCGCGATCCCTCCGCTCGTGATCGTTGCGAGCGCGCCGACCGCCATGTCGTCACCGCAGATCTCCCCGTCGCCATGTCGTCACCGCTGATCTCCCCGTCGCCATGTCGTCACCGCTGATCTCCCCGTCGCCATGTCGTCACCGCTGATCTCCCCGTCGCCGAGTCGCGGCCACTGATCTCCCCGTCGCATGTCGCTCACCGTCGGCCGTTCGCCCGGTCGATGATGCCCCGCTACGTTTCTCTCTCGCCGATCCGCTCACATGCGCGGCGCGGTCTCGGTGCCGGACTCGTTCCGCGGCGGTCAGGCGCGGGGGTGGGCTTGGTCGTGGACTCGTTTGAGGCGTTCGACGGAGACGTGGGTGTAGAGCTGGGTGGTCGCCATGCTGGCGTGGCCGAGCAGTTCCTGGACGACGCGGAGGTCGGCGCCGCCTTCGAGCAGGTGGGTGGCAGCGGTGTGGCGTAGACCGTGGGGGCCCATGTCGGGGGCGCCGGGGATCGCGGCGATGACCTCGTGGACGACGGAGCGGGCTTGGCGCTGGTCGAGGCGACGACCACGTTGACCGAGGAACAGGGCGCGGCCGGAGTGGTCGTTGACCAGGGAAGGGCGGCCGGCGCGGAGCCAAGCATCGAGCGCCGTGTCGGCGGGACCACCGAACGGCACCGAACGTTCCTTGTTGCCCTTGCCGAGAACGCGCACGAGGCGACGCTCCCGATCGATGTCGTCGATATCGAGACCGCACAGCTCGCTGACGCGAATTCCGGTGGCGTACAACATCTCCACGATCAGCCGATCCCGCAGTGCCATCGGATCCTGCTGCGCCGCCCCGGATTCCGCCGCATCCATGGCGTGTTCGGCTTGATTGCGGCCGAGCACCGCAGGCAGCACGCGATGCGCTCTCGGGGCCTGCAGACGCAACCCGGGATCGACACCGAGCCGCCCGGTCTCGGTCAACCATGCGGTGAAAGTCCTTGCCGCCGAGGCCCGCCGAGCCAGGGTCGTCCGCGCCACCCCTGCCGCCGCGAGGTCGGCCAGCCACGACCGCAACAACGGCAGATCCAGCTCCCGCACCGCCGAATCCGCCGACCGCGCGTACAGATGCTCGAGCAACGACCGCACATCCCCCAGATACGCCCGCACCGTATGCGCCGACCGATTCCGCCCCAACCGCAGATGCCGACCGAACTCGGCGAGCAATGCGGTCAGATCATCAGGCAACACATCCATGACCCAACCGTCGCCCTTCCCCGTCCCCCACGCAACCCACCACGCCGCCCCGGGATGCGAGCCGCCCACACGGCCGACCACCGGTTCTACTGGCCGAACCCTCCAGTTGCTCGCTCGATGGCCGATGCATGCGCATCAACTGCATGCTTTGCCCCTCAGCCCGCCCGTCGGCTGGAGGTCCGAAACCAACCGTCGGAGTCGCAGCCGACCAAATCGGCTAGTTCCAGACTCGGAAGGACTGCCCGGACGGTGGCCAGGTCAAGGCCGGACTGTTGAGCTAGTTCCCGAGGAAGGCGGGTACCGATGGTGGGTAGAGCCGCATAGATTTCGGCTTCGGCGCCGCGGAGGTGGGCTGCCTGGTCCAACGGGTTGCCTTCGGCGACGGGAAGGCGGAGGGGGCCCGCTTCGTCGATGATGTCCTCGGCGCGGGTTACCAGGAGGGCTTCGCCGTCTCTGATCATTCGGTGGCAGCCTGCCGAGGAAGCCGACCCGACGGGTCCCGGAACAGCCATGGCCGGCCTGCCCAGCCTGCGAGCCCATTTCACCGTGTTGCGGGCACCGCTGCGTAGACCCGCTTCGACCACCAGGACACCGTCCCCGAGTGTCGCGATCAATCGATTCCTGGCCAGGAACTGGTGTTTCTGGGCCGAGATGCCCGGCGGGTATTCGCTGACGACGAGACCACTTTCGGCGATGGCGGCGAGCAGGCGGTCGTGCTGAGCCGGGTACGGGCGATCGACACCACAGGCGAGGACCGCCACGGTGGTCCCGCCGACGGCCAGCGCCGCCCGATGGGCCGCGGCATCGATGCCGAAGGCCGCCCCGGAGACGATCGTCCAGCCCCGACCGGACAGGTCGCACGCGATCTCACTGGCCACCTGCAACCCGTATCCGCTGCTACACCGCGAACCGACCACCGCGACAGCACGTTCGGACGCGGCATGGAGTGCGAGCGGGCCCCGCGCCCACAGCACCAGCGGAACCGCTGCCTCACGATCGCGTTCGGTGTCGAGCTGGCCGAGTCCGAGCATCCGCCAGCCGGGCCATTCCTCGTCATCGGGAGTGATGACCCGTCCACCCAGGCGCGTGATGGTGTCCAGATCCTTTGCCGCTGAGTCGATTTCACGCCGCGTGGCGGTAGGTCCACGCAGTGCGGCAGGCAACTCGTGCTCGCGGACCGCACGGGCGGCCTCACACACCCCGACGGAGGCGATCAGTGCCGACAGCGGTGCGCACGGCCCCTGCACCACCCGCGACAGATACACCCAGGCGAGCCTGCGTTCGTCCGGATCACCGTCCAGATCCACCGCATCACCGACCGCACGCAACTCGCTCACTGCGCACCTCGCTGCCGGAAGTTCAACGACGACATCACATCCTGCACGGTGGGCAACTCCCCTTCGCGCAGATCGCAGACCGTCCAGGCGACCCGGATCGCCCGGTCGGCGCCACGAGCCGACATTCGCCCCAGCCGTAAGGCCGTCTCGATCGGCGCGATCGATTCCCGTGGCAGCTTGAACCGCTTGCGCAGGACATGGCCTGGCACTTCGGCGTTGGTCGCCCACCCGTCCTCGCTCCACCGCTGCGCGGCGCGGACTCTGGCTCGGGCAACGCGCGCGGCCACGGTGGTGCTGCTCTCGGCCTGCTCGTCGCCGAACGTCGCGCCTGCCTGCCCGTGCATCTGCACCCAGATATCGATGCGATCGAGCAGCGGCCCCGATAGTTTGCCCAGGTAACGGCGCCGAGCCAGCGGCGCGCAGATGCAGTCGACATCGCGCGCCGGTGCGCACGGGCAGGGATTGGCCGCCAGCACGAGTTGGAAGCGGGCCGGGTACCGGGCGACACCATCGCGCCGGGCGATGCGCACCTCTCCCTCTTCGAGCGGAGTCCGCAGCGCTTCCAGCACTTTGGTGCCGATCTCGGCGCATTCGTCGAGGAACAGCACCCCGCGATGCGCCCGGCTCACCGCGCCTGGACGAGCCATACCGGAACCGCCGCCGATCATGGCGGTCACCGACGTCGAATGATGCGGGGCGACAAAGGGAGCCCGCGTGAGCAACGGCTGCTCCGCCGAGAGTGATCCCGCCATCGAGTGGATCGCGGTCACCTCCAAGGACTCCGCTTCCGACAGTGGAGGCAACAGCCCTGGAAGACGTTGCGCCAGCATCGTTTTGCCGATTCCGGGCGGCCCGGTGAGCAACAGGTGATGCCCGCCCGCCGCCGCGACCTCCAACGCCCAGCGCGCCTCGTCCTGACCGACGACATCGCTGAGGTCACCACACGGAGTCTGCGCCCCCGGCACGACACCGTCCGGTTCGACCAGCTTGCCCTCCCCGCGCAGCCACGCGACCACCGCTCGCAGGCTCGTCGCCCCGAGCACCTCGATCCCCTCGACCAGCCCCGCTTCGGCAACCGCTTCGGCGGGCACGACCACGGTGGGCAGCCCGGCCGCTCGCGCCGCGATCACGGCGGGCAACACACCACGCACCCGCCGAACCCGACCGTCGAGCGCCAACTCCCCCAGCAGCACCGTCTTCACGAGCCGCTCGCCGGGCACCGCACCGGAGGCGTCGAGCACGGAAACGGCCAGCGCGAGGTCGTAAACGCTTCCTACCTTCGGCAGGGTTGCCGGCGAGAGTGCCAGGATCACGCGACCGTCCGGCCACTTCTCCCCCGTATTGGCCACCGCGGAACGCACCCGATTGCGTGATTCCTGCAGCGCGGTATCGGGTAGCCCGACGAGATTCACCGAGGGCAGGCCCTGACCGATATCGGCCTCGATCTCCACCAGCTGGCCGTCGACCCCGGTCACCGCTACCGACAGCGCCCGTCCGAGTGCCATCAGAAGGCCCCGGTCAGATGGTCGATGACCGGTCCGCGCCCCCGCGGGACCAGCACCGACACGACGTCGAAGCGAATCCGCCGCCACGGCCCGTCCTGCTCGGCCAGCCACAGCAGCGCCAGCCGCCGAATCCGCTGTTGCTTGCTGAACGTGACCGCCTCGGCGGGAGTACCGAACCCAAGCCCCGACCTCGTCTTCACCTCGACGAAGACGGTGACCGACGGGTCCTGGACGATCAGATCCAGCTCACCGTATCGACACCGCCAATTGCGGGCGACGATCTCCATCCCGGTCTCGCAGAGATACTGCGCGGCCAGCTTCTCCCCGTAGGCGCCGAGCGCCTGTTTGTGTGCCATGAGCGAAAGCATGGCCACCAGCCCTCGCGTGGCTGACCCACGCGAGCTGGGCAAACAGAAAACCTGTGGATAACCGCGCCCCTGTGGACAACTACTCCGGCAGGCGCAGGTCCGGCTTCTCCAGCTCCTCGATGTTCACGTCCTTGAACGTGATCACCCGAACATGCTTGACGAACCGGGCCGGGCGGTACATATCCCACACCCACGCATCGCTCATCCGCACTTCGAAATACACCTCGCCGTCGGCGTTCTGCGGGCGCAGTTCGACAGAATTGGCCAGGTAGAAGCGCCGTTCGGTCTCCACCACGTACGAGAACTGGCCGACGATGTCCTTGTACTCGCGGTACAACGACAGTTCCATCTCGGTTTCGTACTTCTCGAGGTCCTCAGCACTCATCGGGTGGGACGTCCTCCTGCTAGCAGCGCCGCGTTCATTGCTGACATCATCGCGCATGTGCCGCCGGAGTAGCCACTCGGCTACCTCCGGGCACCTCGAGCTCGCGCACATTACGCCAGGAACGACGGTGCTCGGTGCTTGGTCCGAGCTGCCGCAGGGCCGCGGTGTGCTCGGGCGTGTTGTAGCCCTTGTGCGCGGCGAAACCGTAGCCGGGCAGCTGCGCGTCGAGCTCGACCATCATCCGGTCCCTGGTCACTTTCGCCAGGATGCTCGCGGCCGCGATGCAGGCCGCGGTGCCGTCGCCGCCGATCACCGGCAGCGACGGGGCGGGCAGGCCGGGGACCTTGAATCCGTCGGTCAGGATGTAGCCGGGGGTGCGTTCGAGGCCTGCGACAGCCCGGCGCATGCCCTCGATATTGGCGACGTGGATGCCGATCGAGTCGATCTCCCACGCGGGCACCACGACGACACTCCAGGCCAGCGCCAATCGCTGAACCACCGGGAACAGCTCCTCACGAGCCGCCTCCGTGAGTTTCTTGGAGTCGTCTAGCCCGGCCAGCTTGTCGTAGGCCTTGGGCGCCAGCAGGCACGCGGCGACCACCAGCGGGCCCGCGCAGGGTCCGCGCCCCGCCTCGTCGACGCCGGCCACCGGCGCGAGGCCACCGCGCACGAGCGCCGCCTCGAGCGTGCGTAGGCCGCCCGCCCGGCGCATCACCATCCGCGGCGGCCAGCTGGTCCGATCCTGCCCCACAGTTCGATTGTCCCGTCGCGTCAGTTCTCCTGGGCGTTCCGGGTGCACTAGACCCGGAACGCCCGTCCTCAACGTGTCAGTTCTCTTGCGCGTTCTGCGTCTTCACCGGGCCCATACGGTTCGGCGGCCAGATCTTGAACACCGTCTTGCCGCGGACGTTGTCCACCGGCACCGTGCCCTGCAGATCGTCGCTGACGTGGGCGCGCGAATCAGCTGACTCGTTGCGGTTGTCGCCCATCACCCACAGATTGCCCTCCGGCACCTTCACCGGACCGAACACCCGGCCCGCCGGGTACACGGCGTTGGGGCGGTCGGTGTACCAGGGGTAATCCTTCTTGATGTACGGCTCGTCGAGAGGTTTGCCGTCGACCATGACGCGGCCCTGCGGGTCGCAGCACTGCACGGTCTGCCCGCCGACCGCGATGACGCGCTTGACCAGATCGTTCTCGTCCGGCGGGACCAGCCCGAAGTAGGACAGGAAGTTCTGCAGTCCGCGCAGGACGGTGTTGTCGGAACGGACCGACTTGTAGTGCCCGTTCCACGACGGCGGTCCGACGAAGACCACCACGTCGCCCGGCCCGGGTTCGGAGCCGTAGTAGCTGATCTTCTGGACGTAGATGCGATCACCGATCTGCAGCGTGTTCTCCATCGACTGCGACGGGATCACATACGGCCGACCGACGAAAGTCACCATCAGCGCGGCGATCACCGCCGCGATCACGATCAGTATCGGCAGCTCCTGCCAGAACGGGCGCTGCTTCTTGTCGCCGCGCTTTTTTCTGCGCCGCCCACCGTCGTCACCCGAATCGGACACCGACACCGACTCACTTTCGTCTGCCACGCCGAACAGAGTAGCCCGGCACCCTGACGTGAGTCGGGTACCGGGCTACCTGAAGAATTCTGGTACTGCCAAGTGCTACTGCGAGATCAGCGCTTTTCCTTGATCTTGGCAGCCTTGCCGCGCAGATCGCGCAGGTAGTACAGCTTGGCGCGACGCACGTCACCGCGGGTCACGACATCGATGTGGTCGATGTTGGGGCTGTGCACGGGGAAGGTGCGCTCGACACCGACGCCGAAGGACACCTTGCGGACCGTGAAGGTCTCGCCGATGCCGCCGCCGTGACGCCGGATGACGACGCCCTTGAAGACCTGGATGCGCTCCTTCGAGCCTTCGATGACCTTCACGTGCACGTTCAGGGTGTCGCCCGGACGGAATGCGGGGACATCGCTACGCAGCGACTTCTCGTCGACGAAATCAAGGGTGTTCATTTTCCACCTTTTCGGATTCTTCGCGTGAACAGAGGAACCTGGCGGCACTCGCGCGCTCGACCGGTTCATGCTCAGAACAGGAGTGCTCTCGGACATGACTCGTCCAAGGCAACCGGTTCATTGTGCCAGACCGGGTAGCCCCGACCGAAATCGGGGCTTACTCGTCGCTTGACTGGTCGGACACGGTATCGGCCCGGCGGCGCGGCAGCAGATGCGGGTGCGGCGGCGGGGCGGACGGCGCGGGAACGACCGTGCGAGCCAACTCGGCCTCGGCGGCGGTGCGTGCGTGCTCGACATCGGGTTTGCCCGCGATCAGGTCCTGGACGAAGATCTTCGCGCGGATGACCGGGCGGCGATACCGCCGCTCCCGCTCGATCGCCCGATTCATGGTCTTGGGCCGGTGACCGTAGCGCCAGCGCGCCCACGGCGCACCTGGCCTGCTCAATCGCACGGCGCCGACCAGCAGCAGCGGGGTGAAGAACATGCCGAACAACCCGGTCCAGATCTTGCCCTTGGCGATCACCACCGCGGCGAGCAACAGGTTCACCACGGTCGTGACGGCCACACCCAGTCGCACCCCGACACCGCGCGAGGACCGGAAATCGTCGTAGTCCAGAAACGTCGCGGGCTGCACGCCGAGCAGCAGCAAGCCGGTCACCGCGAGCGCGACGAACACCGCGTCCACCGAGGTGCGGCCCTGTTCGGACCAGTAGACGTCACGCAGATAGAAGATCAGCGCGAACTCGTCGAGTACCAGCGCGGCGCCGATCCCGAACAGCGCCGCCAGCACGCTCGAGGTGACCTGGGTGGAGTCCTCGGCGGTGGCGATCAGCCCGATGCCCGACAGCAGCACCGTGATCACGCCGAACACCATGTGATGGATGTGGGTGTCGCCGGCCTTCACATTGCCCGGCCACCAGCGCACCTTGGCCCGGATCATCCGCACGCTGATCCGGATCACCACGAAGCCGAGGATGAACCCCAGCAGGAAACAGAGCAGGGGCAGGCGGCCGTGCGCGATCACCTCGTGTTCGAGCCACCGTCCCATGCCGCCTGCCCTGTCGTCGAGTGCCTACTTGTTGCCGAAACCGGCCTTGCGCAGCGCGTCGGCCATCGATCCCGTCGGTGCGGCAGCCGGTTTGCGCTGGTTGCCACCACCGTTCCCATTGCCCTGACGAGCCTGTCCCTGATTGCGAGCCTGTCCTTGATTGCGAGCAGGTGCCTGGCCGCGACCGCCCTGGCCACGACCCTGACCGCGCGGCGCACCGCCACCACGATTGTCCCCCTGCGCGGGCTTGCCCGGCTCGTCGTCCAGACGCAGGGTGAGTCCGATCCGCTGACGCGCGACGTCGACCTCGAGGACCTTCACCTTCACCACGTCACCGGACTTCACCACTTCGCGCGGGTCCTTGACGAAGTTGTGCGACAGCGCCGACACGTGCACGAGACCGTCCTGGTGCACGCCGACATCGACGAACGCGCCGAACGCGGCCACATTCGTGACGACGCCTTCGAGCACCATCCCCGGCTTCAGATCGGCGACCTTCTCGATGCCCGCGGCGAATTCGGCGGTCTTGAACTCCGGACGCGGGTCAAGGCCCGGCTTCTCCAGCTCGGCGATGATGTCGCTGACGGTGGGCACACCGAACTTCTCGTCGGTGAAGTCGCCGGGCTTCAGCGCACGCAAGGTGCTGGTATTGCCGATGACCTCGGCCATCTCCCGGCCGGTGTGCTCGAGAATGCGACGCACCACCGGGTAGGCCTCGGGGTGCACGGCGGAGGTGTCGAGCGGGTCGACGCCGCCGCGGATGCGAAGGAAGCCCGCGCACTGCTCGAAGGCCTTGGGACCGAGGCGCGGTACCTCGAGCAGGGCGGTACGGCTGCGGAACGGCCCGTTCTGATCACGGTGGGCCACAATGCTTTCCGCCACCGAGCCAGATACACCCGACACACGCGAGAGCAGCGGCACCGAGGCGGTGTTCACGTCGACACCGACCGCGTTCACCGCGTCTTCGACGACGGCGCCCAGCGAGCGCGCCAGCAGCGTCTCGGATACGTCGTGCTGGTACTGGCCGACACCGATCGACTTGGGATCGATCTTCACCAGTTCGGCGAGCGGGTCCTGCAGACGCCGGGCGATGGAGACCGCGCCGCGCAGCGATACGTCCATGTCGGGCAGTTCGGCCGAAGCGTAGGCCGAGGCGGAGTACACCGAAGCGCCCGCCTCCGACACCACGATCTTGGTCGGCTTGTTCTCCGGGATCCGCGAGATCAGTTCCACCGCAAGGGCATCGGTCTCGCGCGAGGCGGTGCCGTTGCCGATCGCGATGAGCTCCACATTGAAGCGGGCGACGAGCGCGGCCAGCACGGCGAGGGACTTCTCGGTCTGACCCTGCGGCTTGTGCGGGTAGATGACCTCGGTCGCCACGGCCTTTCCGGTGGCGTCGACGACGGCGACCTTCACACCGGTGCGGTAACCCGGGTCGAGGCCCATGGTGGTGCGGGTACCCGCGGGCGCGGCGAGCAGCAGGTCGCGCAGATTCGCGGCGAACACGTCGACCGCGTCCTTCTCCGCCGCCTGCCGCAACCGCATCCTGGTGTCGATACCCAGGCTCACCGCCAGTTTGGTGCGCCAGGCCCAGCGGACGGTGTCGAGCAGCCAGGAATCGGCCGGGCGGCCCTTGTCGGCGATGCCGAAGGCGACCGCGATGCGGCCCTCGTAGATCGTGCGCTCGCCGGGTACCGGCTCTTCGGTGTCGGCTTCGAGGTGCAGCGTGAGCATCTCTTCCTTCTCCCCGCGCAGCAGCGCCAGGATCCGGTGCGAGGGCAGTTTGTGGAACGGCTCGCTGAACTCGAAGTAGTCGGAGAACTTGGCCCCCGCCTCCTCTTTGCCCGCGCGCACCGTCGAGGTGACCCGACCGCGATTCCACATCAGCTCGCGCAGCTCACCGACCAGGTCGGCGCCTTCGGCGAAGCGTTCGACGAGGATCGAGCGGGCACCGTCGAGCTGTTCGGCGGTGTATCCGGCCGGATCGGTGTTCGGGTCGCCGATCAGCGCGTCGGCCACCGGCTCGTGTCCGGCTTCGCGCGCGATCTGAGCCTTGGTGCGGCGCTTGGGTTTGTACGGCAGGTAGATGTCTTCCAGGCGCGCCTTGGTCTCGGCGAGCATGAGCTGCGAGTGCAGGGCGGGATCGAGTTTGCCTTGGCCGCGGATGGATTCGATGATCGCGCCGCGGCGCTCGTCGAGCTCACGCAGATAGCCGAGCCGTTCCTCGAGCTGACGCAGCTGGGCATCGTCGAGGCCGTCGGTGACCTCCTTGCGGTACCGCGCGATGAACGGAACCGTCGAACCGCCGTCGAGCAGTTCGACGGCGGCGCGGACCTGGGTCTCGCGTACCCCCAGTTCATCGGCGATCCGCCTGCCTACGCTGGCGATGGTGGTCGTGCTGTCGGCGATCTCGGGCGCTGTCGTCACAGCCGCAGAGACTACAGCTCCGCACCGACACCCCGCTGGCACCCAGGTCAGCGGATTGTCCTCACCTCGGGTTCGGTCACCGGCCGATCCAGCACGGTGTCGGTGCGGTCGCGCAGGAACCGGTCGAACATCGCGGCGACGTAGCCGTGCACGAGCGCCGCCGAACGGTCCGGCGCCATCGCGCCGATGTAGGTCGAGGCGGCGGGCCGGGCGAGCGCGGGGACGAGCAGCGGCATGTCGGTGAAGTCGTAGTGGGCCGTGTCATGGATCGCCAGGTGCCGTTTCCAGCCGGTCGCCGTGCGCCAGAACGCGTTCAGCGACGGGTTCGCGTCGCCGACCTCCTCGATCTGGGCGCTGGTGAGCACGAGCGTCGGCCGGTCGAGGCCCTCGGTCACCGCGCGCCCGAAGGCCTCGTCGACCCCGAGCTGCCCGTCGAGGTCGACGGCGGCGTCGATCCGGCGGTCCTCGTGCATCGATTCCACCGCGGTGTAGCCGCCCGACGAGTGGCCGACCGTGCCGATCCGGTCCAGATTCAGGATCCGCCCGAGATCAGCGGGGAGCGCGCGCTGTTCGGCGTCGGGGTTCGTGCCACCGGCCAGCCCGGTCAGTGAGTCGAGCACGAGGCGGAAGTCGAGCAGCCGGGTGGCGACGTACTTCGCCCTGATCTCGGTGTCGAACCCGTTCGGGGCGGCCGCGGCCCGAACGAGGCGACCGCCGGGGAATTCCACGACGGGCGCCTCGTAGGTGTGGTCGACGGTCACCACGACATAGCCACGACTGGCGAGGTCCTCGGCCAGACCGGTGCCGAACAGTCGCGACACCCCGGCGCCCGGTGTGTAGAGCACGACCGGATAGGCCGCCTCGGCACGGGCGGGCGCGTCGCGGTGGGAGTTGGTCAGCGCGCCGGGCAATTCGACACCCAGCGACTGTTCCAACCCGGGAATCAGCTCGGTCGAGACGTAGTGCGCGCGCGGATGCCGCTCGACGTCGGTGGCCGGGTAGAACACCGACACCATCAGCTCCCGGGTCCGGTCCGGCGCGAACGGGTCCGGCCGTGCCGGATCGACCAGATGCAGCGTCGTCGTGCCGACCGGCAGCGCGCCGACCGGCGATGGCAGCACCACGGCACCGCCCGGCCCGGCACCGGCCGGTCCCCCGCTCGCCGCGATCAACGCGCACACCGTCATGGCCATCATCGACAGACGACGGATCACCGTATCCCCCAGATCATCTCGCGGCCCGGCACGAACCGCCTGGCCCAGGCTACCGGCGTGATCGGGGCGGCGCGACCGGATGAGTGACGTTGCGCTGCACTACATTTGCGCCGAGTCGGAGCCTTCGAGGATGCGCTCGGCCAGCTCACGCATCTCCGCTTTGCGGACCTTGCCGGTGACCGTCATCGGGAATTCGTCGACGACGTGCACATAGCGCGGGATCTTGTAGTGGGCAAGGCGGCCTGCGCAGAAGGCGCGGATGGCGGCGGCATCGAGCAGGGCCGCGCCGTCGCGCAAGCGCAGCCAGACCATGAGCTCTTCGCCGTATTTGGCGTCGGGGACGCCGATGACCTGGGCGTCGACGATATCGGGGTGCGTGTAGAGGAACTCCTCGATCTCGCGGGGATAGATGTTCTCGCCGCCGCGGATGACCATGTCCTTGATCCGGCCGGTGACCGAGAGGTAGCCGTCGTCGTCCATCACGCCGATGTCGCCGGTGTGCATCCAGCGGGCGGCGTCGATCGCCTCGGCGGTCTTGTCGGGCTGTTCCCAGTAGCCGAGCATCACCGAGTAGCCGCGGGTGCACAGTTCACCCGGTTCCCCGCGTGGCACGGTGCGCCCGGTCTCCGGGTCGACCACCTTGACCTCGAGGTGTGGGCCGACCCGGCCGACGGTGGCGGTGCGGCGGTCGATGCTGTCGTCGCGACGGGTCTGGGTGGAGACCGGCGAGGTCTCGGTCATGCCGTAGCAGATCGCGACCTCGGCCATGCCGAGCCGGTCGATCACTCGTTTCATCACCTCCACCGGGCACGGCGAGCCCGCCATGATGCCGGTGCGCAGGCTGGACAGCTCCGGTGTGGCGCCGCTGTCGAGTTCGGCCAGCATCGCGATGAACATCGTCGGAACCCCGTAGAGCGAGGTGCAGCGTTCGGCGGCGACGGCGGCCAGCGTCGCGGCCGGATCGAACGACGGCGCCGGAATCACCACGGCCGCACCGTGTGAGGTGGCCGCGAGATTGCCCATCACCATGCCGAAGCAGTGGTAGTAGGGAACCGGGATGCAGACCCGGTCGGCTTCGGTGTATCCGCACAGCTCGCCCACGAAGAACCCGTTGTTGAGAATGTTGTGGTGGCTCAGCGTCGCGCCCTTCGGGAAACCTGTTGTGCCCGAGGTGTATTGGATATTGATCGGATCGTCGGCCGACAGCGTCTCGGCGATCGCGCCAAGCCCTGCGGCGTCGGGCACCGTCTCGGCCACCTGCTGCCACTGCTCGGTACCCAGGATCAGCACCTGTTCCAGGGCCGGACAGTTCGGCCGGACCTGCTCGATCATCGCGACGTAGTCCGAGGTCTTGAACTCCGGTGCGGCGACCAGCATTCGCACCCCGGCCTGGCCGAGAACGTATTCGAGTTCGCTGGTGCGGTAGGCGGGATTGATATTGACCAGGATCGCGCCGATCTTCGCGGTGGCGTACTGCACGAGAAGCCATTCCGCGCAATTGGGCGCCCAGATGCCGACCCGGTCACCGGGGCCGATGCCGCGGGCGGTGAGGCCGGTCGCGACGGCGTCGACAGCGGCGCCCAGCTCGCGGTAGGTCCAGCGGCGCCCCGTCGGGCAGTCGATGAGCGCATCGCGCGCCGGGTGGGCGGCGACGGTGCGGTCGAGGTTCGCGCCGATGGTGTCGCCGAGCAGTGGCGTGCCGGCCGGACCGCAGGTGTAGCTGAGTTCGGACATCAGCGGATCTCCTTGCCACGCAGCAGGAATCGCTGCACCTTGCCGCTCGGGGTCTTGGGCAGACTGTCCACGAAGTGGACCCTTCTCGGATAGGCGTGGGCGGCGAACTTGTCCTTGACGAGTTGCTGCAGTTCGGCGGTCAGCTCAGCAGTGCCCTCGGTGCCGGCGCGGGTCACCACGAAAGCCTCGAGTACCTCGCCGCGGAGTTCGTCGGGCATGCCGACCACGGCGGCCTCGGCGACCTGATCGTGCAGGACAAGCACGCTCTCGACCTCGAACGGGCCGATCCGGTAGCCCGCCATGATGATCACGTCGTCGTCGCGGGCGCTGAAGCGGAAGCAGCCGTCGGCGTCGCGGGCGCCGACGTCACCGGTCAGATACCAGCGTCCGTCGGCGGTGAATCGGCTCGCGGTGCGTTCCGGATCGTCGAGGTAGCCGAGGAACCAGAGCAGCGGGCTGTGGTCGGTGTCGATGGCGACCCGGCCGATCTCGCCGGGTGCTGCCTCGATGTCGGCGTCCTCGGCCAGGACCGCACAGGACCACCCGGGCAGCTGTCTGCCCATGGAACCGAGCGGGGCGGCGACATCGAGGGCGGGGTGCCACGCGTGGCAGATGACCATGCCGTGCTCGGTCTGGCCGTAGTGATCACGCACCGCCACCCCGAGGTTCCGCTGCGACCACGCGACCACGTCCGGGGTCAACGGCTCCCCCGCCGACGACGCCCTGCGCAGCGCGAAGCCGTCCGGGACCGGACCGCTGTCGGCGCGCAACGCCCGGTAGACGGTCGGCGCCGCGGCGAAGTTGGTGACACCGAAGCGCCGCAGCACGTCCCAGGTGAGTGGCGCCGAGAAACCCGCGTGCAGCAGCAGGCTGCGCACGCCGGTGGCCAGCGGACCCAGGATCGCGTAGTAGAGGCCGTACGCCCAGCCCGGGTCGGCCGCGTTCCAGAAGACGTCCTCGGGGCGAACGTCGAGGGCGAACTCCTGGTAGGCGTGGAAGGACGCCAGCGCACGGACCGGGATCGGCACCCCTTTGGGGGTTCCGGTGGTGCCGCTGGTGAACAACTGCACCAGCAGACCGACGCCGCCGACCGCCACCGGCCGCGCGCGCGGATCGTCGGACCGGTGCCGGGCGAGCAGATCGTCGAAGCGCAGCGCGCCGGGGATCTCGGCCGCGCCGACGACGATCGTCCGACAGTCGGTCCCCGCGAGTTTCGGCGCCTGGTCGGCGTCGGCGACAACGACTTTCGCGTGACTCGCGCTCAGCCGGAACTCGATGGCGGGTGCGGCGAACGCGGTGAACAACGGGACGTGCACCGCGCCACGGCGCCAGAGGCCGAGCAGGGCCACCACGAGCTCGGCGGACTTCCCCATCAGCGTCGCCACCCGGTCGCCCGATTCGACGCCGAGTTCGGCCAGCGCCGCGGCGAACCGGGCCGAGCGCTCCCGCAGCTCGCCGTAGGTCAGCTCGTGCGCGCTCAGATCGGCTTCGACCACGGTGAACGCGATCCGCTCGGCCGGATGCCGATCGCAGAGCAGTTCGGCCGCGCAGGCCTCGGGTCCGTCGTAGTCGTCGAGCAGGTCGCGCACCCGCGCGTCCAGGTCGGTAGTCATCGCAGCTTCTCCTCAACACCCCGGGCAACGGCCGCCGGGTCTGCCTTAGAATGTGGCATAGCTCACGTCCACCACTACCCCCGAAAAGGGGTGACCTATGACTTCCCTGTTGCGCCCGCGCGACGGTGACGCGCTGCGCGCCGAGATCCGCTGGGTGGCGCGACGGGCGGGCGTCCCGGTGGTCTTCGGCGGCGCGGTGGACGAGGACACCCTGCTGCTCACCGAGTTCGCGGGCACCGTCACCACGGGACTGCGCGGGCTGTCGGTGCTGCGTACCTCCGGGCTCGGCGGACAGGCCATGGAGTACCGCAGGCCCGCGTCGGTGGCCGACTACCGGGGCGCGTCCACCATCACCCACCACTACGACGCCGCGGTGGTCGGCGAAGGGCTGCGGTCGGTGCTCGCCGTGCCGGTCCTGGTCGCCGACCGGCCGCGCGCGGTGCTCTACGCGGCCACGCGTGGCGCGACCCCCCTCGGCGACCGCACCGCCGAGGTGATCCTGCAGGCGGGTCGACGGCTGGCCGCCGAGATCGCCGTCCGCGATGAGGTGGACCGGCGGGTCCGGCTACTCGACCTCGCGACGCCGCCGCCCGCGTCCACGCCCGCGGTGACCGAGGAGTTGCGCGAGATCCACGCCGAACTGCGCGCCCTCGCGACCGAGACCGGCGATCCCGCACTGCGCGACCGGCTTTCCGGGGTGTGCGAACGATTGACCGGGGTAATGACCGGCGGCCCCGGCGGCGATGCGCCGCGACTGTCACGGCGCGAGCTCGATGTGCTCGCTCAGATCGCGCTCGGCTGCACGAATCAGGAAGCGGCGCTTCGGCTCTCGCTCGGCGCCGAAACAGTGAAGAGCTATCTGCGGCAGGCGATGAGCAAGCTCGATGCGAGCACTCGACACGAGGCCGTGGTGCTGGCACGGCGGCACGGCTTGCTGCCCTGAACCGCCGTCACACAGCCCCGTTCACACCCCTGTCTGATATGTGCGATATATCACTTTCGTTCGGCCGCCATGGGTGTTCCAATGCCCTGGAACAGTCACGCGGGCGCACTCGATCGCCCGCGGCGGCGCGACACACCGGCATCGGAACTCGCATCACACGCACGTCGATAACAGCCAATCACCCACGGACGCAATGCCTGTACTGGGAGCATCGGCGCGCAGCCCGCTCGGATTCACCGCTCCGGACCCGATCGCACCGAAAGACGCAGGTACCGAACCTATTCCGAATGGAACCAGCAAGTCTCAGGTTGGACGATCGCACAACGCATGACCGCAATGGATACCCAACTGTCTTTGGGCAAAACAATCTCGGCGCGCATCCGGCCCGGTACCGTCGGTCCGATGACGGAGCCTTTTCAACTGGCCGGCCTCTCACTGGACTGTGACGACCCCGAGTCCCTCGCCCGCTTCTATCTCGGGCTGCTCGGTGGCCGTGTCCTGTGGAACGACGCGCACAGCGTCGGGATCCGTATCCCGTCGGGACTGACGGTCGCCGCGCAACGCGTCGAGGACTATTATCCGCCGCAGTGGCCCGGTACAGCCGCGGTACACCTGGACCTCGCCGCCGATGCCGACCTGGACCTATGCGAACAGCACGCCCTCGCGATCGGCGCGAAACCCGCACCGGTGCAACCGGATCCGCGCTGGCGCGTATTGCTCGACCCCGCCGGGCATCCGTTCTGCATCACCACCCGTGTGATCACGGGATAGTTCAGGGCAGCAGATCGGGACGACGCCGCGCCGTCCGTTCCAGTGACTGTTCGTGGCGCCACGCAGCTACCTTGGCGTGATCGCCCGAGAGCAGGATCGGAGGCACATCGAGGCCCCGCCACGACACCGGCCGGGTGTAGCTGGGGCCCTCGAGGAGTCCGTCGGAGAACGAATCCTCCTGGTGGGACTGCTGATTGCCGAGCACGCCGGGGATCAGGCGCACCACGGCCTCGGTCATCACGAGCACCGCGGCCTCGCCGCCGATGAGCACGTAGTCGCCGATGCTCACCTCTTCCACGCGCACGCGGCGGGCGGCGTCGTCGAACACGCGCTGATCGATGCCCTCGTAGCGCCCGCAGGCGAAGACGAGGTGTTTCTCGGTGGCCCAGCGCTGCGCGGTGGCCTGGGTGAACGGCACACCGGCCGGGGTGGGGACGACGAGCAACGCGTCGTCGGGGCATACCTCGTCCAAGGCGTCGCCCCAGACAGTGGGCTTCATGACCATGCCGGGACCACCACCGTAGGGCGAGTCGTCGACCGACTTGTGCACGTCGTGCGTCCAGTGACGCAGGTCGTGCACACCGACCGAGATCAGGCCCTTGTCGACGGCCTTGCCGAGCAGTGCGGTGCGCAGCGGCTCGAGATACTCCGGGAAGATCGTGACGACGTCGAGTTGCACGAATTACTCCGGATCGAGCAGGCCCTCGGGCGGTGTGATGACCACCAGTCCATCGGCGAGCGAAACCGTCGGCACGATGGCGGTGACAAAGGGAATGAGAATTTCGCGACCGTCGTCGGCGGCACGCACCGACAGCAGTTCACCCGCGGCCGAATGCAGCACCTCGGTGACCGTGCCGACTTCGGTGCCGTCGGCGAACTCGACCCGAAGGCCTTCGAGTTCGTGGTCGTAGAAGGCGTCGTCATCCTCCGACGGCGGCAGCGACTCGCTGTCGACGACGAACAAGGTGCCGCGCAGGGCATCGGCGGCGGTGCGGTCGTCGATACCGTCGACGAACACCAGAAGCCGGCCCGAGTGCTCTCGGGCCGACTTCACGGTGTAGTCACGGGTCGCCGAGGACTTCGGCATCCTGCCGCGCAAAGTGACGCCCGGCGCGAACCGGACGTCCGGCTCGTCGGTGCGAACATCGACGACGAGTTCGCCGCGCACGCCGTGCGACTTGGCGACCCGACCTACGACGAGTTCCATCTAGGCGTCGGTATCGACCACGTCGACCCGGATCCCACGGCCGCCGATGCCGGCGACCAGGGTGCGCAGCGCGGTCGCGGTACGACCACCGCGCCCGATCACCTTGCCCAGGTCTTCAGGATGGACGTGTACCTCGACGGTGCGTCCACGACGTCCGGTGAGCAGCTCGACACGGACGTCGTCAGGGTTGGCGACGATGCCGCGAACCAGATGTTCGACGGCATCGGCAACAACAGCAGTCATTACTCGGCAGCCTCGGTGGTGGCTTCCTCAGCGGCAGCCTCGTCCTTCTTGGCGGCCTTCTTCTTCGGGGTGACGGCCTCGGTGGTGGGCGCGTTGTCGGCGGCGGCGAGCGCGGCGTTGAACAGGTCCAGCTTGGAGGTCTTCGGGGCCTTGACCTTCAGGGTGCCCTCGGTGCCCGGCAGGCCCTTGAACTTCTGCCAGTCGCCGGTGATCTCGAGCAGACGCTGCACCGACTCGGTCGGCTGCGCGCCGACGGACAGCCAGTACGCGACGCGATCGGCGTCGATCTGGATCAGCGAAGGCTCTTCCTTCGGGTGGTACAGGCCGATGGACTCGATGGCCCGGCCGTCACGACGGGTGCGGGCGTCGGCGACGACGACGCGGTACTGCGGGTTGCGGATCTTGCCGAGACGAGTGAGCTTGATCTTGACAGCCATGCTGGTCAGTCTTCTTTCAGTAGTTTGGTCACCACGCGATTCGGCGACCCGCATGGTCTGCGGGTCCGGTTTCGCGCATGCGTGCGTGACCGCCGCGCGGTACGTAACCGGAGACGGGCTGACACTGTCCAGGAAGGACGGTGGTTCATTCTGCCAGACGACCCGCCGCGGCCGGAAATCGCCTCCGCTATCGCCGCGCAACGCCGATTCAGCGGTGCCCGGTGACGGGGTCGGGGGTCTTCACCACCAGACCACGCAGCACAACCCATTGTGGGTCGGTGAGCGATTGGGGGTCCACGCGAGGGTCGTGGGCGTAGACGACGAAGTCGGCCGGGGCGCCCTCTTCGATGCTGGGGCGGCCCAGCCAGGTGCGGGCGTTCCAGGAGGCGGCGCCGAGGGCCTCGTGGGGTGACAGGCCCGCGCCGGACAGGGCGGTGATCTCGTCGGCGATGCGGCCGTGACGGATGGAACCGCCCGCGTCGGTGCCGGCGTAGATCGGGACGCCCGCCTCGTGGGCTTTGCCGACGGTGTCGCGCACGCGCCGGTGCAGATCGCGCATGTGGGCGGCGTAGACCGGGAACTTCGTGGCGCTGTCGGCGATGCCGGGGAAGGTGTCGATGTTGATCAGGGTGGGGACGAGGGCGGTGCCGTTGGCCACCATCAGCTCGATGGTGTCGTCGGTGATGCCGGTGCCGTGTTCGAGGCAGTCGATGCCCGCGTTGATCAGACCAGGCAGCGCGTCCTCACCGAACACGTGCGCGGTGACCCTGGCCCCGTTCGCGTGGGCCGCGTCGATGGCCTGCTTCAGGATGTCGTCGCTCCACAGCGGCCGCAGGTCGCCGACCGCCCGGTCGATCCAGTCGCCGACGATCTTCACCCAGCCGTCGCCGAAGCGGGCCTGCTCGGCGACGATCTCGGGCAGGTCGCGTTCGTCGTCGAGTTCGATGCCGAGTTCGCGGATGTAGCGCTTGGGGCGGGCGATGTGGCGGCCCGCGCGGATGATCCGCGGCAGCTCGGCGTGCTCGTCGATGAAACGGGTGTCGATCGGCGAGCCCGCGTCGCGCAGGAGCAGCGCGCCCACGTCGCGTTCGGTCTCGGCCTGCTCGATCGCGCCCTCGTGGGTCTCGTCCCCGCCGCCGTAGCGAATGCCGACATGACAGTGGGCGTCGACCAGGCCGGGCACGATCCAGCCGGTCCGGCACAGCGTGTCCGCGTCCGCGACCGGCTCGAAGGTCACATGGCCGTCGACGACCCACAGGTCGCGCTCCTCGTCACCGGGCAGAACCACCCCGCGCATGTGCATGAAGACCTCCTCGCCGTCGACGCCACCAACCTACCGCCGGTGACGCCGCGCCGGAGCCGGTTGCCCGGGCGTCGGCGCGGTGAATGCCGGGCCGAGGACGGCCATCAGGGCAGAGCCGGCCGCGTCGCTAGCTTTCGGACGGATTCCCGTCGAGAAAGACAGTCACCTTGGCGATACGCGCAGAGTCGGGCGCGAAGTCGACGAACGCCACGCCCGGTGCCGCACCGACCCGCACGCTCACGCTGACCGTGCGCCCGGCGGCGATCATCTTGTCCCACTTCATGCCTCGCGCGCGTTCGGCGAACTCCGCCACCGAGATCGGGTGCCCGGCGGGCAGCTCGACCACCGTCCGCTCATCGAGCAGCGCCCGCACGCCACCCGAGTCGCCGGACGCGGCCGCGGCGAACAGCCTGCCGACGATGCGCTTGCCGGAGCCACCCACCCCGCGCAGCGCCCGCATCATGCCCATCGCACCGCCCACACCGAGCTCGGCGACGAGTTGCGGCCCGAGCTTCGCGCCCGCGAGCAGTCCGGACGGCCCCGTGCGCAGCAGTCGCGCGATCATCACCCCCAGCTCCCAGTGCGCGGCGAGCCGCGCGATTCGCCAGCCGCCGTCGGTGCCGACCAGGTCGTAGCGCAGATGCATCGGCACGGTGACGGTGGCGCCGGTCGACATCGTGGTCTCGATGTTCAGATCACGCACCACCGTGTACCCGGCGACGAGATCGCGATCGACGCGGAAGGCGATGGAATTCGGCGCGATGAAGACGTTGTAGAAGCGCGAGATCGCGTCGGGGCCGATGTGCTCGCGCGAGCCGTACGGGTCGTGCACCGCGGCCTGCTCGGCGAACAGGCCGACCCAGGCGGTCTTGTCGTGCGCGGCCACGGCACGCGGTGACGCCCGCACCGCCGCCAGCAGGTCTTCGTCGGTCCGGTCCAACGGCATGTAGGTCCTCCATACTCACGCTCCCCCTGCGCGATCCATGATAGAACGTGTTCTAGTTTTGCGTCGGCGATCGTGCCCGGCGCCTGTTGGACAAGAGGATCTCGATGGACTGGTACACCGGGAACACCACCTACGACACAGTGCTGACCATCGCCTTCGCCTTCGCCGCGTTCGTGATCGTCGGCGGACTGTTCGCCCAGAGCCCCTACGGCCGCTTCGCGTCGAACAAGGTCGGCTTCAATCTCAACCCCAAGCTGGGCTGGTGGCTGATGGAGCTGCCCGCGACCGTCGTGTTCGCGGTGTTCTATCTCAGCGGCCCCGATCGCTTCGAACCGGTGCCGCTGATATTGGCCGCCATCTGGCTGCTGCACTACAGCAACCGCGGCTGGTTCTTCCCGCTCTCCATCCGGCAGGTGCCGGGCAAGAAGAGCAGTTTCAACGTCTCGGTGGTCGCGGCGGGCGTGTTCGTGACGGCCCTGCACGGCTATCTCAACGGCGCGTTCTTCAGCAACGACTACAAGAACCAGTACGGCACCGACTGGCTCACCGATCCGCGCTTCCTGATCGGACTGGTGGTGTACCTGTGTGGCTTCGGCCTGCTGGTGCGATCCGAGGCGATCGTGCGCAATCTGCGGGACAAGAACAACCCCGGCGCCGCCGAGTACCGCGTCCCGCACGGCGCGGGCTTCCGGTTCGTCAGCAGCCCGGCCTATCTCGGCGAGCTGATCGCCTGGGCCGGATTCGCCCTGCTCACCTGGTCGCTGGCCGGTGTCGTGATCTTCCTGATCACCGCGGGGAACCTGGTGCCGCGCGCCTTCGCTACCCACCGGTGGTACCGCGAGAAGTTCGCCGACTACCCGGCGACCCGCAAGGCGTTGATCCCCGGCGTGATCTGACACACCGACCCGCACCCGCGACCCCTAGGGAGCGGCGGCCACGAAGTGGCCGGTCCGCGGCCGGGTCGCCGGTTAGACGCCGTTGCGTACGCGACGAAGGAGCAAGCAACGGTGTCTGACCGGCGGCCCCTCGGGGCCGCGGACACGCGCGCGCCAGCGCGCCGAAAACTCAGTTCTTGGGGAACTTCAGCTGCGACAGGTCGATTCCGTCCAGGCCGGGCGGCAGCTGATCGAGACCGGGCGGCATGTTCGACAGGTCCATGCCCGGCGGCAACCCCGGCATTCCGGCGGGCATCCCGGGGAACCCACCACGGACCTTCGGCGGGGTAGGCCCACGCCCACCCTTCTTGCCCTTCTTACCGCCCTTTTTGGTGCTGCTGCGACGTGCGCCGGGCATCCCCATCTGCCGACCCATCATCGCCATCATCTTCTTGGCTTCGAAGAAGCGGTCGACGAGCTGGTTGACCTCGGAAACCTGGACTCCGGAACCATTGGCGATGCGCAAGCGCCGCGAGGCGTTGATGATCTTCGGGTTGTCCCGCTCGGCGCGCGTCATGCCCCGGATGATCGCCTGCACCCGGTCGAGTTGCTTGTCGTCGACCGCGGCCAGGGCGTCCTTCATCTGACCCGCGCCGGGCAGCATCCCGAGCAGGTTGCCGATCGGGCCCATCTTGCGGATGGCCAGCATCTGGTCGAGGAAGTCCTCGAGGGTGAGTTCGCCGCTGCCGATCTTGCGCGCGGTCTCCTCGGCCTGCTGGGCGTCGTAGACCTGTTCGGCCTGCTCGATGAGGGTGAGCACATCGCCCATGCCGAGGATGCGCGAGGCCATCCGGTCGGGATGGAAGACGTCGAAGTCCTCGAGCTTCTCACCGGTGGAGGCGAACATGATCGGCGCGCCGGTGACATTGCGCACCGACAGCGCCGCACCACCGCGGGCGTCACCGTCGAGCTTGGTGAGCACGACGCCGGTGAACCCGACACCGTCGCGGAAGGCCTCCGCGGTGCTGACCGCGTCCTGACCGATCATCGCGTCGAGCACGAACAGCGTCTCGTCCGGCTGCACGGCATCGCGGATGCCCGCGGCCTGGCGCATCAGTTCGGCGTCGATACCGAGGCGACCGGCGGTATCGACGATGACCACGTCGTACTGCTTGGCCTTGGCCTCTTCGATACCGGCCGCGGCGACGGCGACCGGGTCGGCCGCGGTGATCCCGAGCGGGTTCTCGCCACCGCCGATGGAGGTGCCGCCGTGCGGGGCGAACACGGGCACGCCCGCGCGCTCACCGACGACCTGCAGCTGGGTGACCGCGCCGGGACGCTGCAGGTCACAGGCCACCAGCAACGGCTGGTGTCCCTGGCCCTTGAGCCATTTGGCCAGCTTGCCCGCGAGGGTGGTCTTACCCGCACCCTGCAGACCGGCCAGCATGATGACCGTCGGCGGGTTCTTGGCGAGGTTGAGGCGACGGGTCTCGCCACCGAGGATCGCGACGAGTTCCTCGTTGACGATCTTGACGACCTGCTGCGCGGGATTGAGCGCGCCGGAGACCTCCGCGCCCTTGGCGCGTTCTTTGACGTTGGCGATGAAGCCGCGCACCACGGGCAGCGCGACGTCGGCCTCGAGGAGTGCGAGGCGGATCTCGCGCGCGGTGGCGTCGATGTCGGCCGGTGACAGACGCCCCTTACCGCGCAGATCCTGCAGTGCACCGGTAAGCCGGTCGGACAGGGATTCGAACACCGATCGCGCTCCTGATCTGAAAGGGTCTCAGATCGTCTGACCGAAGTCGGACGTCTATTGCCCTCCCAGGGTAATGGAGGTTATTCGGTATGTTGCACGTGCGGTGGCGCGGTGCGGCGTAACTCGTGGGATTCGATGTTCACCAGGTACACCGCTTCTCTGCCGGTAAGGCCGAGTTCCCGCGAGAGCGCCTCGATCCGGAGCCATTCGGAATCGGCGCTGTCGGCGTGGCGGGCGGCGGTCGAGGCGATGGTCATCGCGGCTAACGCCTGCGCACCACTGAGGGTGCGACCCGGTAACCACGAAACCACCCACAGGTCACCACCGACGCAGCGCGCGATGTGCGCGGTCGCGTCGCTGGTCATCATTGACGCGGAAACGACTTCGATAGCCACGGAACAGCTCCCCTCGTACGAGTGACAGCCAGACCAGGGAAATGCTATAGGTCCTATCTCGACTTATCGGGCCGCGAGCGCGCTGTGTAGCAACCTGATAGCAATCAGTGAGTAAACCGTGTCCTTACGATGTCAAGCGGTTTCGTCGGTTTCGGCAGGCGGCGGGGCGGGCGCAGGCCTGGGAACGACGTCGAGGACGGCCTTTTCGATGCGGTCGCGCAGTGCGGGGCTGTCGGCGTCGCCCAGATCGAGGCAGAAGGCGTCGACCACGGCCGAGCCCATCGTGACCACCTTGGCCCACCGGACATTCGCTCCCGTCGCGGCGAAGGCACCGGCCAGCCTGCTCAGCAAACCGACCCGATCGTCGGCGCGCAGCTCCAGGATCACCTGTCCGGGTGTGCTGACAGATGACCAGATCAGTCGCGGCGCGGCACGCGCGTACCGGCCGGGCCCCGTCCCGGCTGCCTCGGCTTCGCGTTTGGCCAGCACTTCGGGCAGGTTGAGCGCGCCGGTAGTGGCTCGGATGAGTTCCTGACGCAGCAGACCCGCGTCCGGCGGGTCACCGAATTTCGGCATCACCACGAAGGTGTTGATCGCCGCATCCCCCGCACTACCCAGCGAGGCCGAGAGCACGCGCAGCGCGTGCAGCGCAAGGACACCGGCGGCGTCGGAGAGCAGGCCGGGCTCGTCGGGGGCGATCACGGTCACCACGAAGGTGTGTTTGCCGTCGCCGGGCGCGAGGGTGACGTGCACACCGCCCGCCGCGGCCTTGTCCAAGAGCTCCGGGTCGATCGGTTCCGGTTGCGGCAGTGGCTCGCCCGCCATGACGAGCCGGCAGCGGCGCACCAGTTCGCCGATCAGCGAGGCCTTCCAGTCGCCCCAGACCCCCGGGCCGGTGGCCATCGAGTCGGCCTCGGCCAGCGCGTGCAGCAGTTCGAGCAGGCCAACGTCACCGCCGAGCGCGTCGGCGACGTGCTGCACGGTCGCCGGGTCGTCGAGGTCACGCCGGGTAGCGGTGTCGGGCAGCAGCAGGTGGTGGCGCACGATCGCGCTGAGGGTGCGCACATCCGAGGGCCACAGGCCGAGCCTGCGGCCGATGTGGGTGGCCAGTTCGGCGCCGACGACGCTGTGGTCGCCCGTTCGGCCCTTGCCGATGTCGTGCAGCAGCGCGCCGAGGGCGAGCAGGTCGGGCCGGGCGACCCTGGTACTCAGGCCACTGGCGAAGGCGACCGTCTCCATCAGGTGCCGATCGACGGTCCAGGTGTGCAGTGCGTCGCGCGGCGGCAGATCGCGGACCGCGCCCCATTCGGGAAAGAGCCTGCCCCACAAGCCCGTTCGATCGAGCGCCTCGACCGCGTCGATGCTGCCGCGGCCCGCGCCGAGCAGCACGAGCAGATCGTTGAGCGCGTCCTTGGGCCACGGTTCGCGCAGTTCGGGCGCGTCCTCGGACAGGCGGTTGAGCGTGGTCGCCGACATCGGCAACCCGGTCTGCGCCGACGCCGCCGCCACCCGCAGGATCAGCCCCGGATCGCGTTGCGGGCGTGCGTCTCTGGCCAGCACGACCTCGCCGGAGTGCTCGACCACCCCCTCATCGAGTGGTCGGCGCACCGGCATCCGGCGCAGTCTGGCCAGGCCGCGCCGCGGTAGCGCGTTGGCGGCCGTGCGCAGACCGACGTCGCACGAATAGCTCACCGTACGCGCCGAATCGGTCAATGTCCGGGCGAGATCGAAGCGGTCACCGATGCGCAGCGCGGCGCCGATCTCGTCGGCGTCCTGGGCGCGCAGTTGATCACGGGCCCGGCCCGCGACCCGGTGCAGTTCGGTGCGCACGTCGAGGAGTCTGCGGTGGGCCTGTTTCAGGCCGCCGCCGGGGACCTCGGGGCCCAATCCCGGCATGGCGTCGGTCAGCTGGGCGATCGAGAGCGCGTCGAGCAGCTGGATATCGCGCAGCCCGCCGCGACCGTTCTTGAGATCGGGTTCGGCGCGGTGAGCGATCTCGCCGCTGCGCTGCCAGCGTGCGCCGGTCTGGGCGATGAGATCGTCGAAGCGGGACCGGATTCCGGTGCGCCATTCCCGGCGCACGCCGCCGATGAGCAGATTGCTGAGATCTTCGTCGCCGACGATGTGGCGGGCTTCGAGCAGGCCGAGCGCGGCGATCATGTCGTCGGCGGCCACCCGCAGCGCCTGCGGCACGGTGCGCACGCTGTGGTCGAGCTTGATGTGGGCGTCCCAGAGGGGATACCAGAGTTGATCGGCGACCTCGGAGACCACTTTGGGGTCGACGTCGTCGTGCAGCAGCACGAGGTCGAGATCGGAGTACGGCAGCATCTCGCGGCGGCCGAGTCCGCCGACCGCCACGACCGCGAGGCCGCTGTCGGCGGTGATGCCGAGTTCGTTGCCCTTGCCGGTGAGCCACAGTTCGAACAGGTCGACCAAGGCTTCGCGCAGCGATTCCGGATCGAGCCGTGGATTGCGGGTGCCCGCTCCGTCGAGCAGTTGCGCCCTGGCCTTGACCAGATCCGCCGCTCCGTTGTTCTGAGTACCGCCGTTCCGCTGTGCCACAGCCCACACCACCATTTCATGCGGGCGGCCCCGCCCCGACCGGTTGAGATTCTCACCGGTGGGAGCGGGGCCGCCACTCGATCGATTGTCGTGCGTTCCCTACCGAATTACAGTGCGTCGCTTCCGCGTTCGCCGGTACGGACACGGATGATGGTGTCCACCGGGGTCACCCACACCTTGCCGTCACCGATCTTGCCGGTCCGCGAGGCTTCGACGATCACCTCGACGACCTTCTCGACCGACGCATCGTCGACGACGACCTCGACCCGGACCTTGGGAACGAAATCCACCGAGTACTCGGCACCGCGGTAGACCTCGGTGTGGCCCTTCTGCCGGCCGTATCCCTGGACCTCGCTGACGGTCATGCCGAGCACGCCTGCCTGTTCCAGCCCGGTCTTCACATCTTCGAGCGTGAACGGTTTGACGATTGCCGTAACCAGTTTCATGTTCGTCATGCCTCCTTGACGAGCGAGCGTGCCGTGCCACCCACAGCAGCGAAATCGTATGCGGTTTCCGCGTGCTCGGCCTCGTCCAGGCCCGCCGACTCGGACTCTTCGCTGGCGCGCAGGCCGATCGTGAACTTGATCGCGTACGCGATGACGGCCGTGGCGACCAGCGAGTAGGCCAGGACGACGAAGGCACCGACAGCCTGCAGCTTCAACTGCTCGATCCCACCACCGTAGAACAAGCCGGTGACGCCCGCCGGAGCTTCGCTCGCAGCGACCAGACCGACCATCACGGTGCCGACCAGACCACCGACCAGGTGCACGCCCACCACGTCGAGCGAATCGTCGAAGCCGAAGCGGAACTTCAGGCCGACGGCCAGGGCGCACAGCGCACCGGCGACCACACCGATGGCCAGGGCGCCGACCACGTTCACCGAGGAACAAGCCGGGGTGATGGCGACCAGACCGGCGACGATGCCCGAGGCAGCGCCGAGCGAGGTCGGGTGACCGTCGCGGATCTTCTCCACGAGCAGCCAGGCCATCATCGCGGCGGCGGTGGCGATCGTGGTGGTGAGGAAGGTGGCACCGGCGATGCCGTTGGCGCCCAGCGCCGAACCGGCGTTGAAGCCGTACCAGCCGAACCACAGCAGACCGGCGCCGAGCATCACGAACGGCAGGTTGTGCGGACGGAACGGCGTCTTCGGCCAGCCCTTGCGCTTGCCGAGGATGAGGCAAAGGACCAGACCGGCGGCGCCGGCGTTGATGTGGACCGCGGTACCACCGGCGAAGTCGATCGCCTTGAGGTTGTTGGCGATCCAGCCACCGGCCTCAGCGGTGTAACCGTCGAAGGCGAAGACCCAGTGCGCGACGGGGAAGTAGACGACCGTGGCCCAGATTCCGGCAAATACGAGCCACGAGCCGAACTTCAGGCGGTCGGCGACCGCGCCCGAGATGAGTGCGACCGTGATGATCGCGAACATGAGCTGGAAGGCGACGAAGACCGTCAGCGGGATACCCGCGGTGATCGGGGCCGTCGGGTCCTCCGGGGTCGCCGTGAACAGCGGGATGCCCGCCGAATCCGCGGCGGTGCCACCGAAGATGCTCTTCAGACCGAAGTACTGGAGAGGATCACCGATCAGGTTGCCCTTGTCCTCGCCGAACGTCATCGAGAAGCCGTACAGACACCACAGAATGGTGACCAGGCCCATCGCGGAGACGCTCATCATGATCATGTTCAGCACGTTCTTGCCACGGACCATGCCGCCGTAGAAAAACGCCAAACCCGGCGTCATCAACAGCACGAGCGCTGCCGACGCCAGCATCCAAGCGGTATCACCGGTATCCGGTGTACCGATCAGTGGAAATGCCACCTTGTCTTCCTCCTCATCTCGGGCCTCGCCGATGACGGCAAAAGGACCTGTACAGAAGGGTCGCCACTCGGTGTTTCATCCGTTGAGCTGTGGTGTTTCGCCTGAGTGAACGGATAGCGCTGTTGTGTTGCATCCACGTTTCGTGTGGTTGGCATGAGCCTGTCAGCTCACGGTGAGGTTGGTACGGAGGTGGGATTCGCCGCGAGTTCGCGCGGCGATTCGCCGCGGCGCCGTTTCAGGGAAACTGTGATGTCAGCCCCGGAAAACAGCGATGCCCGCCCGATCGCTGGATCGGGCGGGCATCGATGGGAATCGCTACGCGGCGCCCCCGAGCAGGGCGTCGACGAACGCACCCGGCTCGAACGGGGCCAGATCGTCGGCGCCCTCGCCGAGGCCGACGAGTTTCACCGGCACGCCGAGTTCGTGCTGCACCTGGAACACGATGCCGCCCTTGGCGGTGCCGTCGAGCTTGGTGAGCACCACGCCGGTGATGTCGACGACGTCGGCGAACACCCGCGCCTGCATCAGGCCGTTCTGGCCGACGGTCGCGTCGAGGACCAGCAGCACCTCGTCGACCTCACCCTTCTTCTCCACGACCCGCTTGACCTTGCCCAGCTCGTCCATCAGGCCGGTCTTGGTGTGCAGACGGCCCGCGGTGTCGATGAGGACCGCGTCGACACCGCCGTCGATGCCCGCGGTGACCGCGTCGAAGGCGACGGCGGCCGGGTCGGCGGCCTCTTTACCGCGCACGGTCTCGGCGCCCACCCGTTCGCCCCAGGTCTGCAGCTGATCGGCGGCGGCGGCGCGGAAGGTGTCGGCGGCGCCGAGCAGCACGCGGCGGCCGTCGGCGACGAGCACGCGGGCGAGTTTGCCGGTGGTGGTGGTCTTTCCGGTGCCGTTGACGCCGACGACGAGCAGGATCGCGGGCTTGTCGCCGTGTGGGAGGGCGTGGATGGAACGGTCGAGCTCGGGGCGCAGCGCCTCGATGAGCACGTCGCGCAGCGCGCCGCGGGCCTGCTCGGGAGTGCGCACGCTGCGCGAGGCCATCTCCTCGCGCAGGCGTTCGACGATCTTCGCGGTGCTCGCGGTACCGATATCGGCCAGCACCAGGGTGTCTTCGATCTCCTCCCACGAATCCTCGTCGAGGTCGCCGCCGCCGAGCAGGCCGAGCAGACTCTTGCCGACCGCGTTCTGGGAACGCGCCAGGCGGCCGCGCAGGCGGACGAGGCGGCCGGTGGTGGGGTCGATCTCTTCGATCGCGGTGGTGGTGGCGTCGGCCGGGATCGGCGCCGCGGTGGGCTCGGCCTCGGCGGGCGCTGTGTCAGCGGGCGCGGTGGTGGTGGGCGCGATCTCGGTGTCGGGCTCGGCCGGTGCGACCGTGTCGAGGGTGGACGCGTCGTCGGGTACGACCACCGTCTCGTCGACGACGACATCACCCTCTGGCAGCGGAACATCGGTGATGCCGCGGCGCGGGGCGTCACGCGGGACCGCCGCGTCGTCGCCGACGTGCGGTTGGCCGTCGGTGTCGGTGCGCTCCGGGACGGGCTCGGGCTTGGGCAAGGTGGCCGTCGAGCCGCCCTGGCTGAAGTTGAACCCACCGGACGCGGTGTAACCACCGGAGCGGTCCGTCAACTCCTTGTCCGGCTCGGGCGGGGCCAGCGAAATCTGGCGTCGCTTGTACAGGACGAAACCCGCGACGAGCGCCACCAACAGGACGGCGGCGATCGCGGCGATCAGGATCCACGCTTGCGAACTCACCCGGCGAGTCTATTCGTGCGGGCAGTTACCGCACGTCGGCGGCGTCTGCGGGGCAGGTCGGCGAGCCGTATCCGGGCGCGTCGCGGTGTGGCGGAAACACTACAGATTCGTTGTCCTGCGGAACTTCTGGCGCTTGCCCCATAGGATCGGCGGAGTGACCGATCGAAACGTGCTTGGGGGGCCGCTGGAAGAGTGCGGCACCGATCCTCTCACGGGCTTCTACCGGGACGGCTGCTGCAGCACCGGTCCGGAGGATCTCGGCAGCCACACCGTGTGCACCGTCGTGACGGCGGAATTCCTGGAGCATCAGGCCTCCATCGGCAACGACCTCAGCACCCCCCGTCCAGAGAACAATTTCCCCGGCCTGCAACCGGGCGATCGCTGGTGCGTGGTGGCGGTCCGCTGGTTGCACGCCCACGAGGACGGCGTAGCCGCTCCCGTGGTGCTGGCCGCGACCCACGAGAACGCGCTGGAGGTCATCTCGGTGGACATCCTGCGCAAATACGCGGTAGACGTCCCCGACGACGTCAGCGACCTGCTGTAGGAGTAACCCCTGATCACGCAAGAACATCGGGTTCAGTGCCCCACCCGGCCGGTGTCGTAGGCCCACATAGCGATCTCGACCCTGTTCCGGGCGCCGATCTTGGTCAGCAGGCTCGCGACGTGGGTCTTGGCGGTCGTCACGCTGATGAACAGCTCGGCGGCGATCTCGGCGTTCGTGCGGCCGATAGCGACCAGTTTCAGCACCTGCTCCTCGCGCGGGGTGAGTGGCTCGATCGGTTGGGTACGGCGTTTCGGTGAGGCCCCCGCGGCGAGGGTCGCCAGCAGCCTTCGGGTGATGTTCGGCGCGATCAGGGCATCGCCGACGGCGGCGGCATGGACGGCCTGCACCAGCAGCTCGGGCCCGGCATCCTTGAGGAGGAATCCTCGGGCGCCGGCCCGAAGCGCGCCGTGGACGTACTCGTCCAGGTCGAATGTCGTGATCACCACCACCGCGATCGGGTCAGGGACGTCGCGCCCTGCGAGGAGTTCGGTCACCTCGATGCCGTCCAGCCCTGGCATCCGAATGTCGACCAGGCACACGTCGGGGCGGAGCTGACGCGCCAGCTCGACGGCGGCCTTGCCGTCGGCGGCTCGGCCGACGACCTCGATGTCGGGCTGGGCGTCAAGGATCATCGACAGGCCGGTGCGCACCAGGTCTTGGTCGTCGGCCACCAGCACGCGCACCGTCATCGGGGTATCTCCGTCGGCAGCTCGGCGTCGACCGTCCACCCGCCCTCGGGCGTCGGCCCGGCGCGCAGCGTGCCGCCGAGCAGCCGTGCGCGCTCGGTCATCCCCAGCAGCCCGAAGCCGTGGGTCGCAGGCCGCGCCGGGTCGATCCGGCCGTCGTCGGTCACGCGGATCCGCAGCCTTCCCGCGCCCTCGGCGACCCGGATCTCGACACGTGAGGCGTTTCGGGCGTGCCGCAGCGCGTTGGTCAGCGCCTCCTGCGCTATCCGGTACACGGCTGCGTCGACCGGGGGCCGAAGTCCGGCCAGATCACCTGCCAATTCGACGTCGACGACGGGGTCCGGGTCGCGGCGGGCGAGGGACACCAGGTCGGCGACGCCGGGTTGGGGAGCGTACTCCGCCGGTGCTCCGTCGCGCAGCACCCGGACCATCGCCCGCATCTCCGCCAGTGCCCGCGACGCTTCCCCTTCGATGACCGAAAGCGCCTCGAGCGCCGCTTCAGGTCGCTGCCCGGCCATCGCCCGGCCGGCCTGCGCCTGCACGGTGATCGCCGAGACGTGGTGGGCGACCGAGTCGTGCAGCTCGCGCGCGAGGCCGACGCGCTCCTGGCTGCGGACCTGGTCGAGCGCCCGGCGCCAACTCTCGGCGCGGTAGCGCAACGCCGCTCCTCCCGCCACCACCGCCGCCAGGACGGCGAGCCCGCCGAAGAGCTCGGACGGCCCGGTGTAGTCGGTCGCAATGCTGAATACCGTAGCGACGGCCACCACCGCCAGCCCGATCACGATCTGACGCCCTGAACCCCAGCGGACCAGCGCGTAGACGAGCACCAGGATGAAGCTCATCGTGTGCAGGCCCACACCCTGGATCCCGGCCAGCCGGCTCGCCAGTCCCAACGCCATGCCGGTGCCGAAGCCCACCACGACGCAGACCAACGGGTGGGTACGCCGCCACAGCAGCACCGGCGCGAGTCCGACCGTCACGATCGTCACGACCAGCCGCCAGGTGACGTCCTCGCGCAGGGTTCCTTCGAGCAGCGCCGCCACTATCACCACACCGACCAGCACCCGGTCGCGCCACGGGTGTTCGGGCGGGTCGGCGGCGCGGGGCTCGTCCCACAGCGAGCGCAGGGCGGTAGGGATCACACACCGAGCCTAGAGACTGCCGAGGCGTCGGAGATCCGCCGAAAGAACGACACGTTTCCCCTCCCATCAGTCGAGGCGGGTCCGGCCTCGACGCCGATGTGGCGGAAGGCCTGTCGCAGCGAGACTTCCGTCATGATCACTGTCGACCACCTGACCAAGAGCTATCGCGGCGTGACCGCCGTCGACGACGTCTCGTTCACCGCCCGACCGGGCCGCGTGACCGGCTTCCTCGGCCCCAACGGGGCAGGCAAGTCGACCACGATGCGGATCATGGTCGGCCTGAGCCCGGCCACCTCCGGCCACGTGGAGGTCCTCGGCGGCCGGTACGCCGACCTGCCGAACCCGGGCATCGAGATCGGCGTACTCCTCGATGCCTCGGCCCAGCACGCCGGCCGTACCGGCCGCGAGGTGCTCACCGTCGCGGCCCGCACCATGGGGCTGCCGACCAGCCGGGTGCCCGAGATGTTGCGCCGGGTGTCGCTGACGGAGAAGGAGGGCGACGGCAGGATCCGCAACTACTCCCTCGGCATGCGGCAGCGGCTCGGCATCGCGACCGCTCTCATCGGCGACCCCGCCGTCCTGGTCCTCGACGAGCCCGCCAACGGCCTCGACCCCGCCGGCATCCGCTGGATGCGCGATCTGTTGCGCGAGTTCGCCGACCAGGGCGGCACGGTGCTGTTGTCCTCACACCTCCTGCACGAGATCGAGGTCATCGCCGACGACCTGGTCGTGATCGGGAACGGCCGGATCGTCGCGCAGGGGTCCAAGCAGGATCTGCTGTCGACGGCCGGGACCGTCGTCTCGTCCGCGGACAACACCCGGCTGGCCGGCGCCCTCGCGGACGCCGGCATCGGCGCCGCACCCTCGGGCGCAGGCTCGCTCCACACCCACGCCGACCCACACCACGTCGGCCGGGTCGCCCTCGCGGCCGGCATCGCCCTGACCGAACTGCGCCCCGCGGACGGCGCTGGTCTGGAGGAGATGTTCCTCGAGCTCACCGCGGAATCCCAGCGCGACAGCAACTTTCCCGAAGAAGGGGCAGCAGCATGACCACCCAGACCGCAACGACCGCCGACCGCGCCGTACATCCGATCCCGACCAGCCGGATCATCGGCGTCGAGCTGCGCAAGATGTTCGACACGCGCTCGGGCTTCTGGCTGCTCACGAGCATCGGCGTCCTCTCGGTCGTGGCGACCGCGGCCGCCATCATCTTCGCCCCCGCCAGCGCGCTCAGCTACCAGACCTTCGCCACCGCGCTCGGCTTCCCGATGACGCTGATCCTCCCCATGATCGCGATCCTCGCGGTCACCAGCGAGTGGAGTCAGCGCACCGGACTGACGACGTTCACGCTCGTACCGAGCCGGGGGCGGGTCATCGGCGCCAAGGCGATCGCGACCATCATCGTCGGGATCGTCTCGATGCTGGTGGCGTTCACGATCGGCGCCGTCGGCAACTCGGTCGGCTCCGTCCTCGCCGGGGTCGACACGGTGTGGAACATCGGACCGGCTCACGCGGCTCAGATCGTCCTGGGCAACTTGGTGGGGATGGCCATCGGTTTCACCCTGGGCGTGGTGCTGCGCAACTCCGCAGGCGCCATCGTCGGCTACTTCGCGCTGTCCTTTGTTCTCTCCGGCATCCTGGTGCTGCTGGCCCGGGTGAGGGAATGGTTCACCGACCTCCAGCCCTGGATCGACTGGAACCACACGCAGATCGCGCTGTTCGCGGGTCAGACGTCCTCGGCACAGGAGTGGGCCCAGCTCGGATCGACCACGATGATCTGGATCATCATCCCGCTCGTCATCGGCATGGTGCTGCTGCGCCGCTCCGAGGTCAAATAGCCGGTCCACCGGTTCACACTGCGTCAGATGCGAGAGTTCCGGTAGTTTCCGCCCGAAGGGCCCAACACCCGACTACTCGAAGTCCCCCGGCCCGACGCGAAACCCTGCCAGCCGTCACGACCCGGCGAAAAGTCGCGGGGAGCTGCGTTGGCGGTGTGCCTTTTGGCGGCAAGCCGGCGAGCAGTAGCGCGCCGGTCTCCCGGTGGCCGGTCGGCGGACGGGTGCGCTGCAGACGGGGCAGGGTGCGGGGATTTCGTTACTTTCCAGCGTTTCGTTACGGTCGATTCTCGCGGGTTCCGTTACAGATAACGGTCGGGTTCGCAGGGCGTCGAGGATGAGGGCGACGGCCGGGGCGAGGGGGTCTTCCGCGCGTCGATGTCGTTGGATCGCAACGCATCCGGTGAAGATGTCGAGCACGTCGGTGACGACCACGTCGGGGCGGACCGCGCCCTGACGTTGGGCCGAGGCGAGCAGGGCGCCCAGTGCGCGATGGAATCGGTTGCCCGCGCCGCGGAGCAGGGCGCGCGGCCAGCCGTCGTCGGATTGCACCAGGTCGCAGAGATCTTTGTTGCCGGGCGTCGTGACGATGACGTGGGTGCAGAGGGCGAAGAAGGCCGAGCCCGGGTCCGGATCGGTGAGATGTTCGGCGGCCAGCGCGGCCAATCCGTCGACACGCTGCTGCATCACCGCTTCCAGCAGATCGGTTTTCGTCGGAAAGTGCCGGTGGACGGTGCCTGCGCCGACACCGGCGCGGCGGGCCACCTCGGCCAGCGAGACCGTGGTCCCGCGTTCCGCGAGCGCACGCTGGGCGGCGGCCAGGATCTGTGCGCGATTGCGGCGCGCGTCGGATCGGATCGCGGGTTCCGCACTGTTGCCGACCGCCATTTCGTTACGCCTTCCCTGTACGTGACCTCGCCAACCGGGTGCTACCGCCCGTAACGTCCGGCATACGGGTTGACCGACCCGATTGTAGGCACACGATCGATCACGAAACGGAGCTCCTCCGCGATGACGTCAGCACTTCCCGTCCTGATCACCGGCGCCACCGGCAAGCAGGGCGGCGCGACCGCCCGCCGGTTGCTCACCGAAGGACACCCGGTCCGCGCTCTGGTGCGCGACACCGACTCCCCCGCTGCCCGCGCACTGGCCGCCCTGGGCGCCGAATTGGCGGTCGGCGACTTCGACGACCCCGCATCGCTGCGTGCCGCGACCACCGGTACCCGAGCCGTATTCCTCGTTCCGCCAGCCGATTACAGCGCGAAGGGCTGGGGCGAAGACACCGAGGCCCGCCGCGGCATCGCCATGATCGACGCGGCCCGCGCCACCGGTGTCGAGCAGATCGTGTTCACCGGCGTCGCCACGATGGGCGCCGCGGAATCGTGGGGCCAGCAGGGCAAACGGCAGATCGAAGAGGCCCTGCCCGCAGCCGGCTTGCGCTACACCGTGTTGCGCCCCGTGCGGTTCATGGAGAACTACCTCCTCCACGGCTCCCCTGTAGACGGCATCCGCGAAGGCGGCGAGCACCGGCACCTGTTCCCCGCCGATCGCCCGCTCCAGATGATCGCCGTCGACGATATCGCCGCATTCGCCGCCCTGGCCTTCGCCGACCCGGACACCTGGCACGCCCGCATCCTCGAGCTCGCGGGCGAGGCCATCACCCCCGTCGAGGCGGCCGCCACGATCAGCGCCGCGATCGGCCACCCCATCCACTACCGCGAGGTCACCGAGGACGAGGCCGACGCGATCGGACCCCAGCTCGGCAACACCTGGCGCCTGATCCGCGAAACCGGCGGCTGGCACGCCGATCTGCCCGCGTTGCGCTCACTGCACCCGGGGCTGACCTCGCTGCGCGACTGGTTGGCACGCGGTGGCACCCAGCGGATCCTCGAACGGATCGGGGCGCAGGCCCCCGCGAACTGACCTGGGCGACTCCGCCGAACCGACGATCTCAGACCGAGGCCGACACCGGGTCGGGGTCGGTGACCTCGGCTCGGTTCAGCCGCTGGGAGATCACCTGGGTGATGCCGTCGCCACGCATGCTCACCCCGTAGAGGGCGTCGGCGATCTCCATGGTCGGCTTCTGGTGGGTGATGACGATCAGCTGGCTCTTCTCGCGCAGCTGCTCGAACAGGCCGATGAGGCGGCGCAGGTTGGTGTCGTCCAGCGCGGCTTCGACCTCGTCCATCACGTAGAACGGTGAAGGGCGGGCGCGGAAGATCGCGACGAGCAAAGCCACCGCGGTGAGCGATTTTTCGCCGCCGGAGAGCAGCGAGAGGCGTTTGACCTTCTTGCCGGGCGGGCGGGCCTCGACCTCGATGCCGGTGGTGAGCATGTCCGACGGGTCGGTGAGCACCAGCCTGCCCTCGCCACCGGGGAACAGTTTCCCGAACACGCCGACGAATTCGCGTTCCACATCGGCGTAGGCCTCGGTGAACACCTGAAGGATGCGGGCGTCGACCTCGGCGACCACGTCGAGCAGGTCCTTGCGCGCGTTCTTGACGTCTTCGAGCTGGGTGGCGAGGAAGGTGTAGCGCTCCTCGAGTGCCGCGAACTCCTCCAGCGCAAGGGGGTTCACCTTGCCGAGAGTGGTGAGGTCCTTCTCGGCGCGTTTGGCGCGCCGCTCCTGGGTGGGCCGGTCGTAGGGCATCGGTTGCGGTGCGCTGACCTGTTCGCCGCGTTCCTTGGCCTGCTCGTACTCGTGTATCTCCAGCGCCGAGGGCGGCAGCACCACGTCGGGCCCGTATTCGGCGACGAGATCGGCGAGTGCGATGCCGAACTGTTCGGAGATGGTCGTCTCGAGCTGTTCGATGCGCAGTGCCGCTTGGGCTTTGGCGACTTCGTCGCGGTGCACGGCATCGGTGAGCTGGGCCAGCTGGGTGTTCAGCGCGCGGGCGCGTTCCTTCACCTGTTCCAGCGCCGCGGCGCATTCGCCACGGCGACGGACCAATTCGTCACGTCGTGCCGCGGCGGTGGCTACCACCTGCTCGAGTTCGTGCTTGATCTTGGTACCCGATTCGGCGACCGCCGCGGCCACGGCCGCCGCTTGGCGCCGAGCGGCCTGCGCACGTTCGGCGCGGGCCCTGGCCTCCCGTTCACCACGGGCGGCCCTGCGCAGCGAATCCGCTTTGCCGCGAACGGATTCCGCGCGTTCCTCCGAGGTGCGCACGGACAGGCGTGCTTCGACCTCCATGGTCCGGGCTTCGGCGAGCGCGGCGGCGGCTTCTTCGCGGGCGTACCCCGCGGTCTCGGTGCTCGCGGCGCCGAAACTGTCGTCGCTGCCGTCGTGCTCGATCTCGGCGTGCCGCAACCGGTCCTCGAGTTCGGCCAGCGAGGCCAGCGACTTCTCCCGCGCCGCTTCGGCTTCCGCGCGCTGGGTGGCCAGCCGCTCCCCCTCGGTCTGCGCGGCGCGCGCACTCTGCCCGACGCGGGCCAGCCGGTCGTAGATCGCCAGCAGCGCCTGGTCGGATTCGTGCAGCGCCATCAGCGCGTGGTCGGCGGCGTCCTTGCGGTCGGCCTGTTCGGCCAGCGCCCCGGCCAGCGCCGCCTCCAGCTCCTCGGCCCGCCGTTGCGCGGCTGCCAGTTCCGCTGTGGCGGTGTCGATATCGGCCTGGACCTCGAGCTGGCTCGGCATCCGTTCCGAACCGCCGACGATCCAGCCCGCACCGGCCAGATCACCGTCACGGGTGACCACCCGTAGTTCCGGGCGCAGCGCGACGAGCTCGGTGGCGGTCGCCAGATCGTCCACGACCACCACGTCGGCGGTGAGCGCGGCCAGCGCGGGTCTCACCTGGTCGTCGCCATCGAGCACGTCGGCGAGCCACTGCGCACCGGCGGGCAACGCGGAACGCTCGGCCGGAATCGTCGCGCCGGTCGCGAAGACGAACGCCACCCGACCACCGTCACCGCCGCGCAATTCCCGCACCGCCGAGTCGGCGGTCGTCGCGGTTTCGGCGGTGATGGCATCGGCGAGCGGACCGAGCAGCGCGGCGACAGCGGCCTCGAATCCGGGCTGCACGCGCAACAGACCCGACAGCCGTCCGCCGAGCCCGCTCACGCCGTGTTCGAGCAGCCAGGCCGCGCCGTCCTTGCGGGCCAGGTTCATGCCGAGCGCTTCGATGCGGGCACCGAGCCGGGCGACGAGCTTGCTCGCCTCACGGTCGAGTTCACGCAGTTCCCGGACCCGCTCGTCGGCCAGTCCCTGCGCGGCGACGGCGTGTTCGTGCTGGGCGTCGAGTCCCTTTTCGCCCGCGTCGAGCTCGCCGAGTTCGTCCTGCACCGAGTCGTATTCGACCTGCGCGGTCTCACCGCGATGGCGGGCGTCGGCGATGGCCACGGACAGGCGCGCGATCTCGGCGTCCACGGACTGGGCTCGGGTGCGCAACGTGTCGACCTGGCCGGACAGCCGGGCCAAGCCTTCGCGCCGGTCGGCGATCGCGCGCACGGCCGCCAGGTGCGCCTGCTCGGCGGCCTTGGCGGCGTGTTCGCGCTCGGCGAGGGCTTCACGCGCGGCTTCGAGGGTCTCGGTCGCCATCTCGACCGCGTACCGCAGTTCGGCCTCTTCGGCTTCGATCCGGTCGGCCTCGACCTCGAGCTGATCCGGGTCGCGTCCCGTGCCGACCGGAGCCTCGGTGTGCAGGTGCCTGGCTCGGTCACTGGCGATACGGATAGTGGCGTTCACCCGTTCGGCCAGTGCCGAGAGCTGGAACCAGGTCTGCGCCGCGGCCTCGGCACTGGGACTCAGCCGCGACAGCTGGAACTCCTGCTGCGCGAGCGCGGCGTTGGCGGCGTCGAGTTCGGTCTGCACGTTGATCTGCTGTTCGCGGGCGTAGGCCTCTTTGCTGAGCTGGGACTCCAGTTCGCCACGGCGGGTGACCAGGTCGTCGGCGGCCAGGCGCAGCCGGGCGTCGCGCAGGTCGGCCTGCACGGTCTGCGCGCGGCGGGCGACCTCGGCCTGGCGGCTGAGCGGTTTGAGCTGGCGGCGCAGTTCGGTGGTGAGGTCGGTGAGCCGGGCGAGGTTGGCCTGCATCGCGTCGAGCTTGCGGACCGCCTTCTCCTTGCGCCTGCGGTGCTTGAGCACACCCGCGGCCTCTTCGACGAACGCGCGCCGGTCCTCCGGCCGCGATTCCAGGATCGCCGACAGCCTGCCCTGACCCACGATGACATGCATTTCGCGCCCGATACCGGAGTCGGACAGCAGTTCCTGCACATCCATCAGCCGGCACGTGCTGCCGTTGATCTCGTACTCGCCCGCGCCGTCGCGGAACATCCGCCGGGTGATCGACACCTCGGCGTAGTCGATGGGCAGCGCACCGTCGGAGTTGTCGATGGTCAGCGTCACCTCGGCACGCCCGAGAGGTGCCCGCCCGACGGTCCCGGCGAAGATGACGTCCTGCATCTTCCCGCCCCGCAACGCTTTGGCACCCTGCTCACCCATCACCCAGGAGAGCGCGTCCACGACATTTGATTTACCAGACCCGTTCGGCCCGACGACGCAGGTAATCCCCGGTTCGAAACGCAAAGTGGTCGCAGACGCGAAGGACTTGAACCCCTTCAACGTCAAGCTCTTCAAATGCAAGCTTTGCCACCTCTCCGAAATTGGGCCAAGCCTCGACGTGGGCCAGCGTATCGGAACGCACGCCAGCAACAAGCGAGCACATGGGTAACTCACCGGGGACGGGCTGAGCTCACTCCCTCGTCACGCGCGGCCGCCGACCGATAGCAGGCCGCGCCTAGGTCTGGCCAGAATCGCGGGGAAGCGGAACAGTCAGTGCGGGCCGTGGGGGTTCATGTGCTTGGCTTGCTTCTGCAGTTGGCGCAGGTGGGTCTCGGTGCCAGGGCTCGCTTCCCAGCCGGTGATCACCCGGAAGACCAGGACTGCGCCCCACGGGCCGATCACCCACATCGGCCAGAAGTAGGTGAGCTCGCCCGCGGTCAGCGAGATCAGGCCCCAGATGACCAGCACGATCACGCTGACGCCGAGCCAGCTACCCGCCTCGATGCGCTGCCAGATCGGGAAGCGGGTACCGGACTTGCGTTCGGTGGGCGCCGCGGCCTGCTGCTGTGTGGTCAGCGGCGGCAGGTCGGACAGGACGAGGGCGAGGTCGTCGCGCGTGGTGGTCGCGTAGACCTTGGCCACGCGCAGGTCGTATTCGCCCAGGTCGAGCCTGCCGTCGGCCAGATGCGTACCCAACTGGGCGACGATCGCGTTGCGTTCGGCGTCGGACGCGCGCGTACCCGGGGTGATATCCATGCCGACGTCCTCTCGGTCACATCCACGATGGAGTGCTGGTTTCCAGCGTCCACCCTCCACAGTGCGATGTCAACCGCTCACCCTCACTCAGAGGATGGCGAACGCCACCACGAGACCGAGCGCGAAGTGCGCGGCGGCGACGACGAGGACCTCGGGGGTGTAGGTCTCGGCGTGCAGCGTGCGGCCGATGTCGACGCCGGTGACCTTTTCGATCACCCGCACCGAGATCACCTGCGCGATGATGCCGACCAGGCCGTACACGATCGCCGCGATGAGCCCTTCCGACAGCTTGCCGCTGCCGCCGGTGGCCAGCACCGCGAACACGACGATGAACGCCATGCTGATCATCCCGGCCGCCGAGACGATGATCGCGTTCGGCTTGCCCGCCACCACCAGGTCGCGCAGCTTGCCGGGCGTGGTCAGGTCGATGGCGAAGAAGCCGATCAGCATCAGGACAAGGCCGATCAGGCAGTACAGGATGATGGCGCCGACGCCTTCACCGAGCGCACTCCAATAACCCGATTCCAGGGCGAGGGCGGTCATCGTGGTCCTTTCGAACAATGTTGTGAGGTCAGGTGTCAGTCGACGATGCGGTGTGGCACGAACGCGGCGCCGTCATCGGTGATCAGGCCGGCGGTCTCGCGAATGCCGAGCCCGGCCGCGGTGTCACCCACGACCCAGGCGCCGAGCACCGGGCGCATCCCATCGAATTCCGGTAGCGGGTCGAGCAATTGGTAGACGAAACCCTCGGCGCCGTAGACGCCGCCGGTCGCGGTCTCCATGCCGGGGCCGACGATGGTCATATTCGCGCCCTCGCGGCCGAGCTTGGGTTTGCGAATGTATTCGGTGAGCTCGTGCGGGTTGTCGAGGTAGGCGGGCAACAGGTTGGGGTGGCCGGGATACATCTCCCACAGGATCGCCAGGATCGCCTTGTTGCTCAGCAGCGTGGTCCACAGCGGTTCGATCCACGCGGTCGCGGGCAGGCTGCCGACGACGCGCTTGCCGAAATCGTCGTCGATGATCCACTCCCACGGATACAGCTTGAACATCGCCTCGATCGGCGCCTCGGCCAGATCGACGAACCGGTTCAGCTCGGTATCGAAACCGACTTCCTCGATCGGCAGCGCGACCGTGTCGAAACCGGCTTCGGCCGCGGTCTCCTGCATGTAGGCGGTGGTGACGTTGTCCTCACCGGTCGCGTCGGCGCCCGACCAGGTGAAGTGCAGTTCGGTACCGGGCAGCACGCCGCGCAGTTCGGTCCAGCGCTCCACCAGTTTCTCGTGCAGCGAATTCCATTGGTCGCCACCGGGATACACCTGCTGCAACCAGTGCCACTGGATGATCGCGGCCTCGAGCAGCGAGGTGGGGGTGTCGGCGTTGTATTCCAGCAGCTTGGCCGGGCGCCGCGCGTCGTAGCGCAGGTCGAAGCGGCCGTACACGTAAGGGTCACTGCGACGCCACGATTCGGCGATCGGGCCCCACGTCCATTCCGGCAGACCGAAATCGGCGAAGCGCTCGGTGAGTACCACGTGTTCGGCCGCGTGCAGGCACATCGACTGCAGCAGTTCCACATCGGCTTCCAGCGCGAGGATCTCGTCCATCGAGAACTCGTAGTGCACCGACTCGTCCCAGTACGGCCGCGGCTGACCGCTGGCGTCGCGGCCCGGTGCGCCGTAGACCAGACCCTGCTTTTCGATGATCTGCTGCCAGTCCTGGCGCGGTGTGCTCTTGTTGCGCCGCATCTACGTCCCACTCCCCCCGGTCGACTTGCTGCCGAGTCCGCCGCGCTGCACCGTGGTGCCACTCTTGGTCTTGATCTCGGCATTGCGCGGTTTCACCGACGTGCCGCCCGTGGGTGGCTTGCCGATCGTCGGTGTGCCGCCGTAGTGGTAGCGGTACTGCGGCCAGCCCAGAATCAGCAGTCCGCCGCCGTGGCCGCCACCGGAGCCGTCACTGCGGAAATTGGTCTTGCCGTCGCCGCAGTTCTCATCGGGGACAACGACTTCCTGCCCGTTCTCGTCGATCTGCACGCACGAGGCCGTCACCTGGTCGGGTGCGGTGACCGCGCGGTAAGCGAGGTAGCCACCGCCGACCAGCGCGGCGACGCCGACGATGGCGACACCACCGATCATCACGCGTTTGCGGTTGCGCCGCTTCTCCTCTGCCGCCGCGGCCGCCGCCCGCTCAGCTTCCTCGGCTTGCCTGCGGGCCTTGTCTCTGGCGCGCGCCTCGCCGACCGTCGGCGGACGCGGCTGGGTGACGCCGGGTTCCTGCCTGGCCATCCGACCGGGACGCGGCTGATCGACAGGATGCCCGCCCGCGCCGAACACCGGCGGCGTCGGCCCTGCGTTCGGATCGGATGGTGTCGAACTCGCATCCGGTGCGGACCATCCGGCGCCGGGATCGGGTGGCGTCCACGGGGACCTGTCCGGCTCGCCGTTCGAGGGTTGTTCCGGTCGATCGGGCGGTCCAGGGTTCTGTGTGCTCACCGCTGCCGCCCCCTAGCCCCCGAAGTCACCACTAGCGCTCCTCGAATCCCGTCATGTCGCCCCGCGCGGGCTCCCAGCTTTCCACAACCAGGTCTACCCGCCCGGGTGCCGGCCCGGACAGAGCATGTCTCACGTGCCCGACGGGTTGCGAACTATCGGGCGCCTCGCCGGACCGTAGCAGTTCCAGCAATTTCTCGCCCGCCGTTCGTGGCCCTTCGGCGACAACGTGGACGCGTCCGTCGCGGTGATTGCGCGCGTAGCCGACCAGCCCGAGTTCCAGTGCGCGCGACCGCGTCCACCACCGGAACCCCACGCCCTGCACGTACCCGTGCACCCACGCACTCAGCCGAACCGGCTCCTCGCTCATGCGTCGATGTTGAACGTCAGTGTCACCTTCGTGCCCGCTTTGAGCGTGCGGCCCACGGTGCACACCTTGTCGACGGCGCGCTGCACGGTGACCAGTAGTCGTTCGCGCGCGGCCTCGTCGAGTTCGGACAGATCGAGTTCGAGGACCTCGTCGAGCTGCGGGTAGAGCTCGTTCTCGCGGTCGGCGTCGCCGGAGACGCGGATGGTGGCGTCGAACTCGTCGCCGAGTCGACGCGACAACGGCAGGTCCGAACTGAGCCCGGTGCACCCGGCGAGTGCGATCTTGAGCAGCTCACCGGGAGTGAAGGCGCCGGGAACACCCTGGGACGCGATCAGAACCTCCGCGCCACGGTTACTGCGCCCGGTGTAGGCACGGGTTCCGGTGCGCTCGACCCACAGTTCGGTGGGCGCGTTGTTCACGGGTGCGGTCTGCTCAGCCATGCCTTGATCCTGCCATTCGCTCGAGGACGATCCACGCCTGGGAACGCCACCGCCGCCACCGGCATTCCGGTCACGTGACCCGGCGCACGCTCACTCCTGGAAGCGATAGCCCATCCCCGCCTCGGTGAGCAGGTGGCGCGGGTTGGCCGGATCGTCCTCGAGTTTGCGCCGCAACTGTGCGAGGTAGACCCGCAGGTAATGGGTCTCGGTGGCATAGGCCGGACCCCATACCTCGCGCAGGAGTTCCTTGCGCCCCACCAGTTTTCCGCGATTGCGCACCAGCATCTCGAGCATTCCCCACTCGGTGGGCGTGAGGTGCACGGCCACGCCCTGCTTGGTGACCTTCTTCGCGGCCAGGTCGACGGTGAAGGAATCGGTCACCACCACCGGGTCGTCGCTCCCGGCGTCGGCGGCCCCACGCCGAACCGCCGCACGCAACCGGGCCAGCAACTCGTCCATCCCGAACGGCTTGGTGACGTAGTCGTCGGCCCCCGCGTCGAGCGCCTCGACCTTGTCGGCGGAGTCGGTGCGCGCCGAGAGCACGAGCACCGGCGCGCTACTCCAGCCACGCAGCCCCGCGAGCACCTCGATGCCGTCCATATCGGGCAGCCCGAGATCGAGAATCACCACATCGGGATGCTTCTCGGCGGCGGCACGCAGCGCGGCGGCACCATTGCCCGCGGTGATCACCTCGTAGCCGCGCACCGACAGATTGATCCGCAACGCCCGCACGATCTGCGGCTCGTCATCGACCACCAGAACTTTCACGGCTCCGCCACTGCGCGTATCTTGGCCGGACTCAGGTGGGGCGACCGGCATCCGGGCGGGCGGCGGTTTCGGCGTAGCAGTGGGTTCTCCGGTCCCGCCGGAGTTACCCATGTGCTCACTTGTCGGCATCGTTGTTTCCTGTGAAGGGGGCGGGCAGGTCTACCAGCATGGTCAGACCGCCGCCCGGTGTGGGTTCGGCGTGGACGGTACCGCCCATCGCCTCGACGAAACCGCGCACGACCGAAAGGCCGAGGCCGACGCCGGTGGTGTTGTCCCGGTCGCCGAGTCGCTGGAACGGCTCGAACAGGTCCTCCTCGGTGCCCGCGGGAACGCCGCGTCCGGTGTCGACGACCGCGATCGACACCCGGTCGCCAACGTGTTCGGCGGTGACACGAACAGGTGTGTCACGGCCGGAGTGGTGCAGGGCGTTGTCGAGCAGGTTCGCCAGCACGCGTTCGAGAAGACCGCTGTCGGCGAGTACCGACACCTCGCCGACCTCGACTTTCACCCGGTCCATCGCCGCGCGCCGCAATCCCCGCGCCCCCATCCCGACGCTCACCAGCGCGCGGTGCACCGCCTCGTCCATGTAGACCTGCCGCAATTGCGGGCTCACCACACCGACGGCCAGGCGCGACGAATCGAGCAGGTTGCCGACCAGCGCGGTCAGCTGGTCGACGGATTCCTCGATCGCTTCGAGCAGTTCGCCGGTGTCCTCGGCGGAGAACTCCACATCGTCGCTGCGCAGACTCGACACGGCGGCCTTGGCACCGGCCAACGGCGTGCGCAGGTCGTGGCTGACTGCCGAGAGCAGTGCCCGGCGCAATCGATCGGCCTCGAGCAACGCCGCCGCGGCACTGGCTTCCTCGGCGAGCCGTTCCTGCCGGACCAGTCCGGCGGCTTGATTGGCCACCGCGTTGAGCACCGGCCGTTCCCCCGGGTCGAGTGGGTGCCCGGCCAGCAACAGCAGGCTCGTCGCGTCACCCGCTTCGATGACCGTCTCGGCATCGTCGGAACGTCGCGGTGGATTCGTACCGACCTCGGCGACCACCACGTCACCGCACAGCATGCTCACCGCCCGCTGCCCATAGGCCTCACGCACCTGTTCCAGCAGATTCGGCAGGTCGGCGCCGTGCAGCACCGCACCGGCGAACAGGGTGAGCAGTTCGGCTTCACGAGACGCCTTGCGCGCCTGCCTGGTTCGCTTGGCCGCGACATCGACCAGCGCGGCGACCGCGACCGCCACGATCAGCAGCACCACCACGGTGACGAAGTTGTCCGGTTCGGCGATCGTGAGGCTGTAGCGCGGTGAGGTGAAGAACCAGTTCAGCAACAGCCCCGACAGCAGCGCCGACACCGAGGCGGGCACGACACCGCCGAGCAGCGCGACCGCGACGACACCGACGAAGAACATCGCGCTGAGCCCGCCGAGTTCGAGGAATCCGTCGAGCGTCGCCCAGCAGACCACGCTCACCAGCACCGGCACCAGCAGTGCGGCGATCCAGGCGAACAGCGGCTGACGGACGCGCAGCGGGTTGCGGCGCACACCCTGGTTGGCCTGCTCATGGGTCACCATGTGGACGTCGATCTTGCCCGAACGCTGCACCACCGTCGACCCGATGCCCTCGTCGAGCATCCGCGCCCACCGCGACCGTCGCGAGGTCCCGAGCACCAACTGCGTAGCGTTGACCTCCCGCGCGAATTCCAGCAGCGCGCCGGGCACATCGTCGCCGGTCACGGTATGTAGCGAGGCACCGAGCCCGGCCGCGAGTTCACGCAGCCGAACCATCCGCTCGGTCGACACACCGGCGAGCCCGTCACCACGAACCACGTGCACCACCACGAGATCGGCGCTGGACTTGGACGCGATCCGCCCCGCCCGGCGCACGACCGTCTCCGATTCCGCCCCGCCGGTGACCGCGACGACGACTCGTTCGCGCGCCTCCCACAGCTCGGTGATCTTGTGATCGGCCCGGTACTTGGCGAGCGCGGCGTCGACCTGATCGGCCAGCCAGAGCAGTGCCAGTTCCCGGAGCGCGGTGAGATTTCCGGGCCGGAAGTAGTTACGCAGTGCGGCATCCACCTTGTCCGCCGCATACACATTTCCGTGCGAGAGCCTGCGCCGCAATGCTTCCGGCGTGAGATCGACCAGCTCCACCTGATCGGCCGCACGCACCACCGCATCGGGCACTGTCTCGCGCTGCTCGATCCCGGTGATCTGGGCGACCACATCGTTGAGGCTCTCGAGGTGCTGCACGTTCACCGTCGAGATGACGTCGATACCAGCGTCGAGGAGCTGTTCGATGTCCTGCCAGCGCTTTTCGTGCACGCTGCCCGGCGCGTTGGTGTGCGCGAGCTCGTCGACGAGCACCACGGCGGGCTTGCGCGCGAGCACCGCGTCGACGTCGAGTTCGGGCAGCTCGGTCCCGCGATAGCCGACCAGCTTCGTCGGGATCCGTTCGATGCCGTCGAGCAGTTGCGCGGTCTTCGCGCGACCGTGCGTCTCCACCAGCGCGGCCACCACATCACGGCCGCGCTCGAGCCGCCGGTGCGCCTCGCCGAGCATGGCGTAGGTCTTGCCCACGCCCGGCGCCGCACCGAGATAGATGCGCAGTTGTCCGCGTTTCACCTGTCCATCATCGCGTGTCGCCGAGCCTCGACTGTAGGGCGCACCGGCAACACGCCGACCGACACCATCGGCGTATGCGAGGTGTTCAGCCGACCGAGCACCCGGATCAGCAGCAGCGATCCGACAAAACCGAAGATCACCGCAAGGGTCACTACCGACACCGCGATCTCACTTTCCGTGCACAAGGGAACCGGCGGCGCCGTTCGCGTACCGGTGCCCACTTTCTACCGTCCGAACAAACGCCTGATCTCGATCTTTACGGTGTGTTGACGGCTATCGGGCGTGCTTTGACGGCATCCTCACACCCATCGCCCACCCACCGCGTCAACATTCCGCAAAGGCATGGCCGCCGGGCGCTAAGGAGTCGTAAGGAAGCCACGCCGAGTCGCGATCCGGCGTTTCACTCACCTAGGTGCTCCACCTCGGAGCACAAGGAGGTTGGAAATGTCTGTCGTGGTGTTCACGGTGCTCACCGTGGCGATCTTCGCGCTGCTGGGCCTGGTCCAGCGGGGGGTGGAGAAGCTGTGATCGCGAACCTTGTCGGTCTCGCGCTGGCTGTCCTCGTCGCCGTCTTCATGATCGCGGCGCTGCTCTTCCCCGAGAGGTTCTAGGTGAACACGACTACTGCGGGGATCGTCTTCGTGGCGGCCCTGGTTATCGCGCTGGCCCTGGTGCATGTGCCGCTCGGCGATTACATGTACCGGGTATACAACAGCGACAAGTACTCCCGCGTCGAGCGGCTGATCTTCCGCGCCATCGGCGCGAAACCCGAGGTCGAGCAGACCTGGCCCGTCTACGCCCGCAGTGTGCTGGCGTTCTCGGCGGTCAGCGTGCTGTTCCTTTTCTTCTTCCAGCTGGTTCAGGGCGCACTGCCACTGCACCTCAACGATCCCGGCACCGAGATGACCCCCGCGCTCGCGTGGAACACCGCGGTCAGCTTCGTCACCAATACCAACTGGCAGAACTATTCCGGTGAGTCCACCCAGGGTCACCTGGTGCAGATGGCCGGTCTGGCGGTGCAGAACTTCGTCTCCGCGGCCGTCGGCATGGCGGTGGCGGTGGCACTGGTGCGCGGGTTCGCCCGTCGCCACACCGGTGACCTGGGCAACTTCTGGGTCGACCTGGTCCGCGGCACCCTGCGGATTCTGCTGCCACTGTCGTTCGTCTTCGCGATCGTGTTGGTCGCGGGCGGCGTGATCCAGAACTTCAACCTGCACGACCAGATCGCGCAGACCATCGGCGGCGCCGAACAGACGATCACCGGCGGTCCGGTGGCGAGCCAGGAAGTCATCAAAGAACTCGGCACCAACGGCGGCGGCTTCTACAACGCCAACTCCGCGCACCCGTTCGAGAACCCGACCACCTGGACGAACTTCATCGAGATCTTCCTGCTCATGGTGATCGCGTTCTCGCTGCCGCGCACCTTCGGCCGGATGGTCGGTTCCACCAAGCAGGGCTTCGCGATCGTGGCGGTGATGGGCACGATCGCCCTGGCCAGCATCTCACTGACCAACCTGTTCCAGCTGCAGCACCACGGCACGGTCCCGACCGCGATCGGCGCGTCGATGGAAGGCGTGGAAACCCGCTTCGGCGTTGCCGATTCGGCCACCTTCGCCGGCGCGACCACCCTCACCTCGACGGGGGCGGTGAACTCGTTCCACGATTCCTACACCAGCCTCGGCGGCATGATGACGATGTTCAACATGCAGCTCGGCGAGGTGGCGCCCGGCGGTGTCGGCTCCGGTCTCTACGGCATGTTGATCCTCGCCGTGATCACGGTGTTCGTCGCGGGCCTGATGGTCGGACGCACCCCGGAATACCTGGGCAAGAAGATCACCCCGCGCGAAATCAAGCTGGCCGCGACGTATTTCCTGGTGAGCCCGCTGATCGTGCTGGTCGGCACCGCGGTGGCCATGGCCATGCCGGGACAACGAGCGAGCATGCTCAACGGCGGGCCACACGGCATGTCGGAGGTGCTGTACGCCTTCACCTCCGCGGCCAACAACAACGGTTCCGCCTTCGCCGGTCTCACCGGCAACACCGAGTGGTACAACACCGCCCTCGGCCTCGCGATGCTGTTCGGCCGGTTCCTGCCGATCATCATCGTGCTGGCACTGGCCGGTTCGCTGGCCCAGCAGGGCACCACTCCCGCGTCGATCGGCACGCTGCCGACGCACCGGCCGCAGTTCATCGGCATGGTCGTCGGTGTGACGGTGATCCTGGTCGCGCTCACCTTCCTGCCCGCTCTCGCACTCGGGCCGCTCGCCGAAGGAATCCACTGAAATGACCACTCCCACACTAGAAACCGCACCGCGGCCCGAACACCGCACCAAGGGCGTACAACGCGGCGTCCTCGACCCGAAGCTGCTGCTCACCTCCCTTCCCGACGCCGTGCGCAAGCTCGATCCGCGCACGCTGTGGAAGAACCCGGTGATGCTGATCGTCGAGATCGGCGCCGTGTGGTCGACCATCCTCGCCATCACCGACCCGAGCTTCTTCGCTTGGGCGATCGTGCTCTGGCTCTGGCTCACAGTCGTTTTCGCGAATCTGGCCGAGGCCGTCGCGGAGGGGCGCGGCAAGGCGCAGGCCGACTCGCTGCGCAAAGCCAAGACCGACACCATCGCCCGGCGCCTGGCCGACTGGACACCGGGTGGGCGCATCGTCGAGGAACGCGTCGCGGCCCCCGAGCTGCGTCGCGGCGACTACGTCGTCGTCGAAGCGGGCCAGATCATCCCCGGCGACGGTGACGTCGTCGAAGGCATCGCCTCGGTGGACGAATCGGCCATCACCGGTGAATCCGCGCCCGTGATCCGGGAATCCGGCGGCGACCGATCGGCCGTCACCGGCGGCACCACGGTGCTCTCGGACCGGATCGTCGTGCGGATCACCCAGGAACCCGGCGCCAGCTTCATCGACAAGATGATCGCCCTCGTCGAGGGTGCGAGCAGGCAGAAGACGCCGAACGAGATCGCGCTCAACATCCTGCTGGCCGCGCTCACGATCATCTTCGTGTTCGCGGTGACCACCCTGCAGCCGCTGGCCATCTTCGCCAAGTCGAACAACCCCGGCGTGCCGGATACCTCGGCACTGGACGCGCACGGCATCACCGGCATCGTGATGGTCTCGCTGCTGGTCTGCCTCATCCCGACCACCATCGGGGCGTTGCTCTCGGCCATCGGCATCGCGGGCATGGACCGCCTCGTGCAGCGCAATGTGCTGGCGATGTCGGGTCGTGCGGTGGAAGCCGCGGGCGATGTGAACACCCTGCTGCTCGACAAGACCGGCACCATCACCCTCGGCAACCGGCAGGCCGCCGAGTTCATCCCGGTGCCGGGCGTTCTCGACGACGAACTGGCCGACGCGGCACAGCTGTCGAGCCTCGCCGACGAAACGCCGGAGGGCCGCTCGATCGTCGTGTTCGCCAAGGAGGTGTTCAACAAGCGCGAACGCAGCGCGGGTGAACTGCCGGGCGCGACCTGGGTGGAGTTCACCGCACAGACCCGCATGTCGGGTGTCGACCTCGCCGACGGGCACCAGCTGCGCAAGGGGGCAGCCGGTGCCGTGACGGAATGGGTTCGCGCCCAAGGCGGTTCGATCCCCGAGCAGGCGGCGGTGATCGTCGACGGCATCTCCGCCTCCGGCGGCACGCCGCTGGTGGTCGGTGAGGTCAAGGACGGCACCCCACGCCTCGTGGGTGTCATCCACCTCAAAGACGTGGTCAAGCAAGGCATGCGGGAACGCTTCGACGAGATGCGCCGCATGGGCATCCGCACCGTGATGATCACCGGCGACAATCCGCTGACCGCCAAGGCGATCGCCGACGAGGCGGGCGTGGACGACTTCCTCGCCGAAGCCACACCGGAGGACAAGCTCGCCCTGATCAAGTCCGAACAGGACGGCGGCCGCCTCGTAGCGATGACCGGCGACGGCACCAACGACGCCCCCGCGCTCGCACAGGCCGACGTGGGCGTGGCCATGAACACCGGCACCTCGGCCGCCAAAGAGGCGGGCAACATGGTCGATCTGGACTCGGACCCGACCAAGTTGATCGAGATCGTCGAGATCGGCAAGCAGTTGCTGATCACCCGTGGCGCGCTCACCACGTTCTCCATCGCCAACGACATCGCCAAGTACTTCGCGATCATTCCCGCGTTGTTCGTGGTGCTGTTCCCCGGCCTGGACGCGCTGAACATCATGCGCCTTGCCAGTCCGCAGTCGGCGATCCTGTCCGCGGTCATCTTCAACGCGATCATCATCGTGGCGCTCATTCCGCTGGCGCTGCGCGGCGTCAACTACCGGGCGAGCAATGCCTCGAAACTGTTGAGCCGCAACCTGACGATCTACGGCCTCGGCGGCATCATCGCCCCGTTCGTCGGCATCAAGATCATCGACCTGTTCGTCCAACTCCTCCCCGGGATGTCCTGAAATGCGAATGTCAACCTGGATCCGTCAGCACCTGGCCGCCCTGCGCGCCCTGCTGGTGCTGACCGCGATCACCGGAATCGTTTATCCCGTAGCCGTATTCGCGATCGCCCAGCTGCCGGGGCTCAGCGAGCGAGCCGATGGGTCGCTCATCGAGCGGGACGGAAAAGTGGTGGGCTCCAGCCTGATCGGGCAGTCGTTCACCGACGCCGACGGCAATGCCATGGCGCAGTACTTCCAGAGCCGCCCGTCGGCCGCGGGCGACGGCTACGACCCGCTGTCCACCGCCGCGAGCAATCTCGGCCCGGAGGACATCGTCGACACCGCCGACCGCACCAGCCTGCTCACCACCGTGTGTATTCGCTCGAAGGAGGTCGGCGACCGTGAGGGGGTCGACGGCGCCCGGCAGTTCTGCACGAAAGACGGTGTGGGCGCGGTGCTCTCGGTGATCGGGCCGCGTGATGCCGACGGCGATGTGTCGCAGCCGGTGCAGGTGGTCAGCGTCAACGAACTCTGCCCCACACAGCCGTTCCTGAGCACGTTCCGAGGCGTCGCCGTGGAGTGCGCGAAGGAGGGCGAGGACTATTCCGTCGGCCGGATCATCCCGATCCTCGGTGACGCACCGGCCGAGGCCGCCGTCCCCGCCGACGCGGTCACCGCGAGCGGCAGTGGACTCGACCCGCACATCTCCCCCGAATACGCGACCATCCAGGTCGAGCGGGTGGCGAAGGCGCGCGGTATCACCGCCACCCAGGTGCGCGAACTGCTCGACGCGCACACCGACGGCCGCACGCTCGGATTCCTCGGCGAGCCGCGGGTGAACGTCGTCGAACTCAACCTCGATCTCGACGCCCGCTACCCGTTCCTGGGCTGAACACAGCGAAAGGGGCCGGATCCACCACGGATCCGGCCCCTTTTTTCGTCTTTCTGCGCTAATCCTCGTCTGTGACCAAAGCCCAGCCATCCGGTAGACCGGTCACAGTTACCGCTGACCCACACACCTCGAGATCCACCGTCACCCCTTCGCCCAGCCGGAACTCCGACATCCGCACACACCCCCACGCTGGAGGCACCTGCGGCCGCAACGTCAGAGTCTTGGCAGGCACATCGGGATCGAGCCCGAGGAACGACCGAACCAGCAGCAACGGCGCCGCACTCGCCCATGCCTGCGGGGAGCACGATGTCGGATACGGCACGGGTGCGGCGAATCTCGACCGCGGGAAACCACAGAACAGCTCGGGCAACCGCCCGTCGAACGCGGCGGCCGCGTCGAGCAGCCCGCCCGACAGCTTCGTCGCCAGTTCCACCGCGCCCGGCACATGCTGGTACCGCATCAACCCGGCGACAGCGATCGCCGTGTCGTGCGGCCAGATCGACCCGCAGTGGTAACTCATCGGGTTGTAGGCGCCCATATCCGAAGACAACGTGCGCAGCCCGAATCCCGAATCCATCTCTGCCCGAGCAAGATTCCGGATCAGGATCTCGGCATGCTCGTCGGTCGCGATGCCCGACCACAGACAGTGCGCCGCATTGCTGGTGAGCGCGTCGACCTGCCGCTTGCGGCCGTCCAATGCCACCGCGTACCAGCCGTAATGGGGTAGCCAGAACTGTTCGGCGAACTTGGTTCGCAACTCGTCGGCCCGCTCCCGCATCCGCACGGCCAGCTCGGGGTCGTCGAACTGGTCGGCCAGTTCCGCGCGGGCCAGGAACGCCGCGTACACATACCCCTGCACCTCGGCCAGCGCGATCGGCGCTTCGGCGATATGCCCTGCGGCGTCGTTGATTCCGTCGAAACTGTCCTTCCACCCCTGATTGATCAGGCCGCGGTCGGTGGCGCGCACGTACTCGACGAAACCGTCGTCGTCGCGGTCACCGAAATCGGTGATCCAGCTGATCGCGGCGTCGGCCGCGGGCAGCAGGGTGGCGATCGATGCCGGATCCGCGCCCCACCGAAGACATTCGGCGAGCAGCATCACGAAAAGCGGTGTGGCGTCGACAGTTCCGTAATAGATCTGCCCACCGAGCACCTGCCCGACCGAGGGCCCGCGCCGCATCTCGTGCATGATCCGGCCCGGCTCCTCCTCGACGAGCGGGTCGATCGTCTGGCCCTGCAATTCGGCCAGCTGCTGCAAAGTGCCCAGTGCCAGATCGGTTTCCAGCGGCAGCGACATCCATGCCGTGAGCAGCGAGTCCCGGCCGAACAGCGTCATGAACCACGGCGCGCCCGCCGCCACGAAGGGCCGGTTGGTGCCCGAATCGGTGTGGATCTGCAAGGCGCCCAGATCGCTTTCGCTGCGGCGCAGGATCTGGTTGAGCAGGCCCGAGTCGGCGGAGATGTCGGTGGCGGTGGCCCGCCACGCCTGGATCTTGCGTACCGGCTCGCTGGCCCGGTAACGCTCGCCCACGGAGCCGGAGGTCTGCGGGCGTTGCGCCGCGCCTGCCGGTTGCGCGGTGATCTCGGTCTGCCAGCGCCCGCCCGCCGGGACGACGACCCGCCAGATCATGGTGCCTGGCAGCACCATCGGCTCGACGGTCGAGGTGAGCGCGAGTCCACGGGACAGATCGGCGCGGTCGTGCAGCAGCAGTTCACCGTCGGCGGTCGTCATCTCCGCCCGGCGCCCGTTCGTGCGGCCTTCCTTCACCGCGAACAGATCGACGAAATCGGCGTCGACGTGTAGTTCCACCACCACCGCCGTCGCCTCGCGGCTCATGTTCTCCAGGGTGATCACCTCGTGCATGCCCTCGGCGACGAGCCGATCACGCACCACGAGCAGGGTGCTGTCGGCCCGACCCTGCTGGGGAGGCCTGCGCAGCACGAACCGTGCCGCGAAAGCCTCCGGACTCAGCACCGACAGCGCCTCGGGCCGTTTGCCGTCGATCATCAGCTCCCAGCGCGAAATCACCCTGGCGTCACGGAAGAACAGGCCCTGCGGCTTGCCCGGCTCGATATCGCCGAGCCGGTCGGACAGGCAGAACGTGCCGCCTTCGACAAGGGTGATGTTGCCGCCGCCGCCACCGAGCCCCGCGGGTTCCCCCGCGTTGAGGGGGCTCGGCGCCGAGGCGCTGTCGGTGCTCATGCGCGCCCGTTGGCCGCCACCCCGAAGGGCATCGGCATCGCATAGGCGGTGTCGTACCCGATCGTGGTGCGGGCGAGCAGCTCCCGATAAACCTGTTCGTAGCCGCGGCCGAGGGTGTCGGCGCTGAAGTTGTCGACCACGTGTTTCCGGCACAGGGCCGGATCGTAGGTCTGCACTTCGGCGATGGCGGCGGGCAGTTCGGCCGGATCGTCACAGATCCGCCCCGTGACCCCGTCGACCACCACTTCGCTCACCGCACCGCCGCGCAACGCGACCACCGGCGTGCCGCAGATCATCGCCTCGATCATCACCATGCCGAACGGCTCCTCCCATCGAATGGGGAACAGCAGACACTTAGCTCCGGAGAGCAGCTTACGCTTGGCGGCCGCGTCGGCGAGACCGAACATCTGATCCTGGTCGGTCATCCGCGGCTGCACGAACTCCTCGAAGTAGGCCTTCTCGGGCGCCTCACTGCACTTGCCCGCCAAGATCAGCGGCATGCCGACGGCGTGGGCGGCGTCGAGCGCCAGATGCGGGCCCTTGTCGTTGCTGAAACGACCGAGGAACAGCGCGTAGTCCTGCTTCTCGGTCTCGTACGGCCACTGATCGGGACACAGCGCGTTGTGGACCCGGCCCGCCCATGGCAGATCGGGCGCCAGCGCGCGCTGACGGTCGCTGATCGCGACGAGCGAGCACTCCTGGCCCAGTTCCTTGTAATAGCGGTAGCAGTCGTCCTGCACCGGGCCGTGCACGGTGACCACCGTCGGCAACCCGAGATTGGCATAGGCGGGCGCGTTCAGCGGGCCCGCGAAAGTGTGGTCGTGGACCAGATCGATGCCTTCGGTATCGGCCAGCCGCTCGATGGCGCGGCGCACCCGCAGCGCGTGCACGATTTCCGGGAACGGGTCACCCAGCCGTTCGGGCTGGATCCGGTCCCACAGCGGGACGAAATTCGCCTGGGTGCCGTCTACGCCCGCGCCGAACAGGGTGACGTGATGGCCACGCTCACACAGTGAGTCGACCAGATCGGCGACCACGGCCTCGACGCCGCCGTAGGCCTTGGGTGGAACGTCGAAATACGGTGGAACAACCATGGCGATCCGCAGTGGACCACCGTGGTGATCGATCGAGTAGAGATCGGACGCGGACAAACCGGTCGGCGACATTGCCGACGTGTCTGTACTCATGACCTTCCTTCCAGGGACGCAACCTCGCAACACTTGCGCGAACAAGAGATGGCCGCCTCGGCGGAGGTGGAGACGAGAGCTTCACCGCCGTCCATGGGGCATGGTTGGCCTGGCCAGACGCGATACGCACCGATTCGGGTGCCCGCCTGAACAGAGGGGCCGTCATGGAACGTACCCCGCTACCGGAGAGTAAACCAGCGTGTTGCTGGAAATGTTCGGTATCGATTCCTGCAGCCTGACAGGAGATTACGCGGTCAGATTCGGTCTACGGCGTACAGAAGGCGGGTTCTACCGGATCAACGCATGGAATATTTCCGTACTCGATCATGGTGAGCCTGGCCTTACCACGGACCAGATAGTCGATGAACTGGGCTACCAGCGAATCACCGGCGACCGGTCCGTGCGTGAGGGCGTACTCGACTCCGACGAAGGGATACCGGCCCGCGCGCATCGAGTCCGCCGAAGCGCTGACTCCGTCGATCGACACGGCCCTGACCTCGGAACCGACCGCCGAGGTCTCCATATAGCCCACTGCACCAGGAATTTTGGCAACGAATATTGCCACTTCCTCGGTGACGTCGACCTCGCATTGCACGCCACCGGCCGCCATCCCGATGCAGCTGGTGTAGGGAAACACCTTGCGATTGTCCTCGAGCAGGCGGGACTCGAGCGCGCGCCGGGTGCCCGAGCCCGCGGTCCGGTCGATCAGCACCACCGGGAGGTCAGGTCCGCCGATCTGGTTCCAGTTCTTCACATTTCCCCGGTACAGGTCCCGGATCTGCTGAGTCGTGAGGTTCGTCAGGCCGATACCGGGGTGCACCACCATCGAGAACGAGCCGAGCGCCAGCGGGTGTTCGGTCAGCGCTTCGAAGGAATTGCCCTTGGAGCCGTCCCCGATCGCGAGCGTGTTCTGCGTCTCACCGCCGCGGGTCAGCGTGCGCAGGCCGGGTTCGGTGCCCGCGAACGCGAAGGTGAATTTCGCGTCGGTGCAGGTCCGCTCGTAGTCCCCGGCGGCTTTGCGGATCATCGGCGCCATCGCGGTCGACCCGACGACGGTGAGTTCGCCCGCGGCGCAATCACGCGGCGGCGGGTCCGGTTGCAGCGCGAGAACAGCCTGGACCGTGATCAGCGCTACCAGGAATCCGCACAGCGCCATCAACTTTCGCGACGGGCCCGTCTTGCTCTTGGTCTCGACAACCTTGCCGCCCTTGACGGCACCGGTCAGGATCGGCTCCGCGGGCGCTCCCGTGCCGTGTTCCCGCTTCAGTACCGCCAGAATCTTGTAGTGCTGGCCTCGTTCGAGCGGCACCTTCGGCAGATCGATGATGCCCTCGAAGCGCGCGCCCTCACCCCGCACCCGCTTGCCGATGCCAGAACCCGGACCGAGATTGTCGGGCAGTACTCCCTCGAGTTCGGTCACCGCCATGCCGATCACCTCGCGGCCGGGGAAGGTGACGTGCAGCCCGATCAACGCGGATTCGGGGCTGCGCATCCGGTAGTCGTCGGCGTCGATGGCAAGGGTGCCGCTGTTCTCGACGCGAACCAGCACCACCGACAGCTTCGACAGATCCAGCGGCATCCCGGGGATATCCGGGGTGCTCAGATTCCGCAGCGCACCCACCAGTGAAGCGGATTCGGTCTCACCGGTGACCGGCGTATCCATCTGCACGCGGTAGCCGAGCCGGCGACGCCCGACCAGGACGAACTCGCGCACGAACGCCGCCGACGCGACCGCGATACCTGCCCCGGACAGCACCATCTCGATCGGAACGCTCATCAGATCCCCCACACTCAGCCACTATCGGCGAGTTGATATCTACCAGGCGGGAGTCGGCCGATCGGAGGCGAAGTCAGTTGTTGGGCAAGACTTCACCCACTCGATTCTCGACACCATGCGAGGAGCTCGTCGACCGGCCAGGTGTCGATCACTCTCGCGGCGGTGACGCCGTGGGCCAGCGCCCGCTCGCATCCATAGCCCTGCCAAGCCAATTGGCCGGGTGCGTGGGCGTCGGTGTCGATACTGAACAAGCAGTCCATCTCCACGGCCAGCTCGATCAGTCGTCCGGGTGGGTCACGACGCTCAGGGCGGCTGTTGATTTCGACGGCGGTGCCGTATCTCCGACAGGCCTCGAAGACGAGTTCGGCGTCGAACGACGACTCCGGGCGGGTCCCGCGAGCCCCTTCGACGAGCCGTCCGGTGCAGTGGCCGAGGATGTCGACATCGGGATTCGCGACGGCGTAGACCATCCGCTTGGTCATCGTGGCGCTGTCGTCGCGCAGATGTGAATGCACGCTGGCGACAACGACATCCAGGCGTTCGAGGAGGTCGGCACGCTGGTCGAGGGTGCCGTCGTCGAGGATGTCGACCTCGATGCCGGTGAGGATGCGAAACGGTGCCATCTGCTCGTTGAGTTCGGCGATCACGTCGAGCTGGCGCAGCAGCCGGTCGGCGGACAGGCCGTTGGCGACCTTGAGACGGGGCGAATGGTCTGTCAGCGCACAGTATTCGTGTCCCAGCGCCGCCGCGACCCCCATCATCTCGGCGATCGGGCTTCCACCGTCGGACCAGTCCGAATGCGTGTGGAGGTCGCCGCGCAGCAGACCGCGCAGCTCCTCGCCCGCGGGCGCGATCGGCCGTGCGTCCTTGCGGAGCTCGGCCAGATAGTCGGGAACCTCACCGGCACAAGCCTGTTCGATGATGGCTGCCGTCTTCGGCCCGATACCGGCAAGCTCACGCCAACTGTGTTCCGCGGCGCGAGTGGCGTACTCGCTCTCCGACAGCCCGGCGACGACATCGGCGGCGCGGCGGTAAGCCTTCACCCGGTGCGTTTCGGCACGACTACGTTCGAGCCAGAACCCGACCTCGCGCAGTGCCGCCACCGGACCCGGACTCGCCGCCGATGTCATCGCGACTACTTGATCCGGCCGTACTTGAGGAACGCGACGCCGTCGGCGTACACCCGGCTGGTGATCACCCGAAACCGTTCCGGCGCGGGCAGTTTCGTCCCACCACCGAACAGCGGCCTGCCGGTACCCAGTACCACCGGGTGCAGTTTCAGGAACACCTGGTCGATCTCGGGCAGCAGCGTCTGCGCCAGTTGCCCGCCGCCGCAGAGCCAGATACCCAGTCCGTCTTCGCGTTTGAGTTCACGCACCGCCGCGGTCGGATCCTCGGCGATCAGTTCCACCCCCGGCGCGGGCGCTTCGGGCAGCGTCGTGGACACCACGTATTGGCGGAGGTGCTCATACGGGCTTGCGGTGCCGGTGCGGACCCCGAAGTCGTGGGTCTTGCGGCCCATGATCACGGTGTCGAAGTAGATGTTGCCCGCCGAGATCCCCCGCGCCTCGCGCACCTTGGTCGGCAGGGTTTCCGGGTACTGCGAGATGATCGCCGGCCCGTGGTCACCGCCTACCGGGAAGAAATCCAGCGTTCCGTCTTCGGCGGCGATGAAGCCGTCGATTGTCGATGCCACGAAATAGGTCAGCTTGCGCATAACGTCCTCCCTGCACGGACCCGGTCTGTCACGACCTGTCAGGGGAAACGTTAGCGTGCCCGGATCAGCGGCGGCGCGGCTTCCGTTGACACTTCGGACAGGAAAACGACGACCGATTCATGAATTGTTCCCGTACCAGCAGCGTCGCGCACCGATCGCACGGTTCGTCCTCGCGCCCGTACGCGGCCAATGACCTGGCGAAATAGCCGGATTCGCCGTTCACATTCACATACAGGGCGTCGAAGGAGGTACCGCCGACGGCCAGCGCCTCGGTCATGACCGCGGTAACCCCGTCGAGCAGGGTGCGCAGGACCGGGCGGGTGAGTTCGGCGGCGACGCGGGTGCCGTGCAGACCGGCCCGCCACAGCGCCTCGTCGGCGTAGATATTGCCGATGCCGGAGATCACCGTCTGATCGAGCAGTACGCGCTTGATCTCGGTGTTCTTGGCGCGGATGGCCGCGACCACGGCCTCGCGGTCGAACAGCGGGTCGAGCGGATCACGCGCGATATGGGCCACGGAATCGGGCACCACGGTTCCGTCCACCTCGACGAGTTCGCCCAGTGCCCAGCCACCGAAGGTGCGTTGATCGACGAATCGCAATTCGGCACCGTCACCGAGCACGGCCCGGATGTGCGCGTGTTTCTCGACGGGCGCGCCGGCGGGTTGCACGAGCATCTGACCGCTCATACCCAGGTGCACGATCAGTGCGGTATCGGGCTCGTCGAAAGTGAGCCAGAGATACTTCCCGCGCCGCTGTGCGGAGTCGATCCGCAACCCTTTGAGTCTCGCGGCCAGATCAGCGCCACCCGCGGCATGCCTGCGCACGGCACGCGGGTGGGTGACGGTGACAGTTTCGATCGCCCGGCCGACCGCGTGGTCGACAAGACCGCGCCGAACAACTTCGACCTCCGGCAGCTCGGGCACAGATCAGGCTTTTGCCGCGGATTCGTCGGTCAAGGCCTTGTAAGCCGTACCGGCTGCCTTCTGCTCGGCTTCCTTCTTGGAACGGCCCATACCCGAACCGTACGGACGCCCGGCGATCACCGTGGTGGCGGTGAACTCCTTGTTGTGGTCCGGCCCGGTGGAAGTGATCTCGTAGGCGGGCACGCCGAGACCGCGTTCGGCGGTGAGTTCCTGGAGGCTGGTCTTCCAGTCGAGGCCTGCGCCCATGCGGGGCCCACGCTCGAGCAGTTCGGCGAACAGCCGGAGCACCACGCCGCGCGCGGTTTCGATGCCGTGCTCGAGGTGCACCGCACCGAGCAGCGACTCCATGCCGTCGGCCAGGATGCTCGGCTTGTCGCGGCCGCCGGTGAGCTCTTCGCCCTTACCGAGCAGCAGATACTGACCGAGTCCGCCGTCGCCGAGACCACGCGCCACCTCGGCGAGCGCGTGCATGTTCACCACGCTGGCGCGCAGTTTCGCGAGTTCACCCTCGGACTTCTCCGGATGCTCGGTATACAGGCGCTCGGTGATGCTGAGGCCGAGTACCGAGTCGCCGAGGAATTCCAGGCGCTCGTTGGTCGGCAAACCGCCGTTCTCGTACGCGTACGACCGGTGCGTCAGCGCTAGGCGCAGAAGCTCCGGTCGTACGTCGACACCGAGGGCGGTGAGCAGGCTGGCGTGATCCGCCGCGCCTACATTGTCTTTACTGGCTGTCACGTTGCTAGGAATGATCTACAACGATCAGACTGCAGAGGTGACCTGGCGGCCCTTGTAGGTACCGCAGGACGGGCACGCGATGTGCGGGAGGGTCTTCTCACCACACGCGCGGTTCGGGCAGGTGACCAGGGTCGGCGCGGTGGCCTTCCACTGGCTGCGCCGCGACCGGGTGTTGGAACGCGACATCCGACGCTTGGGAACAGCCACGGCTACTTCTCCTCTTGGTTTTCGCTGACTACACCGGCATCAGATGCCGCGGCAGCGGTTTGGTCTTGGTGGTGGAACCCTCAGGCGGGGTCGCCGTTACCGGGCTCATCAGTGGCGAACTTCGCCAACTTCGCCCAGCGAGGGTCCAGTATCTCATGCCCATGATCAGGACCCGCAATCGCCATCCGCACACCGCACTCGGGGCACAGGCCCGCGCAGTCCGGCGAGCACAGCGGCTGCAGCGGAAGCTCCAGCCCGATGGCGTCGAGGATCACCGGCTCGAGGTCGACGAGGTCGTCTTCCATGCGGTAGACCTCGGCGTCCTCGGTCGTCTGCTCGGTGGTGCTGTCCGGATACGCGAACAACTCCGTCAGACGAATCTGCACCTGGTCGTCGAACGGTTCGAGGCAGCGCGAGCACTCCCCGGCCGTCGGACCGGACGCCGTGCCGGTAACCAGCACACCCTCCGAGACCGCCTGCAGTTGCAGGTCGAGTTCCACCGCGGCGTCGGCCGGGATGGCGATCAGGTCCAGACCCAGCCGCTCGTGGTCGGTGACCGTGCGACGCAGCTCCCGCATGGTTCCCGGCCTGCGGCCGAGATTGCGGACATCCAGCACAAAACCCGCGTCGGACACAGGACCACTGGTCTTGCGTGGACGCGCAGGCGAACCGGAACCGGCCGACATCGCGGACTCACTTACCGTTGAGGGGATAATGGGCAACCACTCAACAGTACGGCAGGACCCCGCCCGAACTCAAAACGCGCACTCGCCTCAGCGGCGGTGGTCGGCAGCGTATTCGGGGTATTCGGCGGCCGGTCCGCCGCGCATCTGCTGGCGGCCACGGGTGATCGAGCGCCGGGTGGTGTTGAGCGTCTCCTCCACGGCGGCGAGCTTGCCGCCGAAATCGGCCATCTGCTCGTCGACATAGTCGTCGCATTCGGTGCGCACCCGGTCGGACTCGGCGTGCGCCTCGTCGATCAGGCGGGCGGATTCGGCGTGCGCGACCCGCACCACCTCGGTCTGCGCGACCAGCCTGGCCTGTTCGGCCTTGCCGTCGGCGACCGAGCGCTCGTACGAGGCCTTGCCCGCGTCGATGGCCCGGTCGGCGTCGATCTGGGCGCGGCCGGTGAGCTCGTCGTATTCGGCGTTGCCCTCGGCCACGACCTGATCGGCCTCGGCCTGGGCCGAAGTCACCAGGCGGTCGGCATGGGCGGTGGCCTCGGCGACCATCCGGTCGGCGTGGTCCTTGGCGTCGGCGAGGATGCGATCGGCCTCGGCGCGGGCCTTGTCGATGGTGGTGCGCGCCTGCTCGTTGGCCGTGGTGACCGTCGTTTCGGCGCCGCTGCGGGCATCGCCGACGATCTTGTCGCGGTGATCGAGCACGTCCTGGGCATCGTCGAGTTCACCGGGCAGTGCGTCGCGGACGTCGTCGAGAAGTTCGAGGACATCGCCGCGCGGCACGATGCAGCTGCGGGTCGGCGGGATGCCGCGCGCCTCTTCGACGATGGCGACCAGTTCGTCGAGTGCTTCGAATACGCGATACATGCTCACTACCCTCCTGCGGACTCACGGCGAAACCACTACCGCCGACGCCCAGTGTGCCTGTCGTCGGCAGCTGTGCCGAATGTCGTCGCGGTGTGTCGCGACAGTGTCCTAGATCGCACAGATATCAAGTGGAGTGCGGCCCTCCACTTCGGCTACCATCGGTAGGCACGACAACGCCGTCCGCCGGGAAGCACCGCAACCTTTTCGCTGTTGTACTCCTCGACGTCTGTTCATTTGGGATCGGAGTCGAACATGACCCTCCTGGAAACTCCTAGGAGTCCGGTGTCGCACGTGGCGGGCATGTTCACTCCTTGGACCGGTCCGTTCCCCGTGGTGACGCCGAGTGAAGTCGCACCCGCGCTGCGCCCGCAGCTCGAGGGCGCGCTCACCTACCTGCGCGGCGACCGCGCCCTGCCCCAGCTCTTCCGATTCGCCCTCGTCGGCGGGTCGAGCAATATCGCCTATGTGCTGCTGTTCTTCGCGATGCACGGCATCGGCCCGCTGGTCGCCAATGTGGCCGGATCGGTGGTCAGCACCGTCATCGCCAACGAATTCCACCGTCAGCTCACCTTCCATGCCACCGACCGGGTCACCTGGTTCACCGCGCAGTGGGAAGGTGGCGGGATCGCGTTGATCGGACTCGCGATCACGACCGCGTGCTTGGCCGGACTGGATTTCTGGGCGCCCGGTTTGGGTGACATCACGCAGGCGCTGACGGTCCTCGCCATCACCGCCGCAGTCGGCGGCATGCGCTTCCTCGCACTGAGAGGCTTGTTCCGCCTCCCCGCGACCAGCTAGCCCTTTCGTTCGGCGAGGCGGTCCAGCAGACGCTTGTGGACCGCAGGCGGGAGCATGTCGCTCACGTCGCCGCCGTAGGCCGCGACTTCTTTGACCAAGGAACTGGACAGGAAGCTCAGCGACGGGTTGGTCGCGATGAAGAAGGTGTCGACGCCGGCCAGTTTGTGGTTCATCTGGGCCATTTGGAGCTCGTAGCCGAAGTCGCCCGCGTCACGCAGACCCTTGACGATCGCGCTGATGCCTTCCTGCTTGGCGAAATCGACCGTCAGACCCTGCCAGGACGCGACGCGCACGTTCGGCAGGTGCGAGACCGACTCGCGCAGGAGCTCCATGCGCTCCTCGACGGTGAACATCCCCTGCTTCTTGGGGTTCACATTGACGGTGATGATCACCTCGTCGAACTGCGCGGCCGCGCGAGCGAACACGTCGAGGTGACCGTTGGTGACCGGGTCGAAGGAGCCGGGGCACAGTGCTGCAGCCATAGCTCAGACGCTAGCACCGAACTCGGCGAACTCGACTCTGGTCTCCCCGTACTTGCGCGCCTTCAGCGCCACAAAGCCAGCGGGCCAGGTGATTTCGGGTGAACGACTCGACCGCTCCACCACCACCAGCGCCTCCGGGGCGAGCCAGCCGTTGCTCGCCAGGGCGGTGAGGTCGGCGATCACGTCCTCGGTGCTCACCTCGTAGGGCGGATCCGAGAACACCACGTCGTAGGCCCGCGGCGCGGCGTGCTTCAGCAGCGAGGACACACTGCCGAGCCGCAGTTCCGCGCCGGGCAGACCCAGCTCGGCGATATTGGCGCGCACCACCTCGGCCGCCTTGCGGTCGGATTCGACCAGCAACGCGCGCTCGGCTCCGCGCGAGAGCGCTTCCAAGCCCAGCGCACCCGAGCCCGCGTACAGGTCGAGGACCAGCGTCCCGTCCAGATCGAGGCGCGCGTCGATCGCGCTGAACAGGGCTTCACGCACCCGATCGGAGGTAGGCCGGGTGCCGGCGGGCGGCACCTTCAAGCGCCGCCCGCCCGCCACACCCGCGACGATGCGTGTCATTCCGACTCGCGCGCGACCAGTTCCACCAGCAGGTCGCCGCCCTCGACCTGGGCCACCTTGGTGGTCGCGATCCGGCCGACCACGCCACCGCGCGGCGCGGTGATGGCCGCTTCCATCTTCATCGCCTCGATGGTGCCGACGGTGTCACCGGCGTGGATCTCGTCGCCTTCGGACACCGCGAGAGTGACCACACCGGCGAACGGTGCCGCGATGTGACCGGCGTTGTTCTTGTCGGCCTTCTCGGCCGCCGGCACCTCGGAGGCGACGGACCGGTCACGCACCGCGACCGGGCGCAACTGCCCGTTCATGATGCACATCACCGTGCGCATGCCCTTCTCGTCGGGCTCGGAGATCGCCTCGAGGCCGATGAGCAGGGTGACACCCTTCTCCAGCTGCACGCGGTGTTCCTCGCCGCGGCGAAGGCCGTAGAAGAACTGGTTCTCCGACAGGCCGGTGGTGTCGCCGTACTTCTCGCGATGGGAGTTGAACTCGGCGGTCGGGCCGGGGAACAGCAGCCGGTTCAGCGTTTCGCGGCGCTGCGCGGACGAGCCGTCGAGTGCCTTCTGGTCGGCCGGGTTCAGCGGGGTCTCGGGCTTGGGTTCGTTGCGCCCGGCCAGTGCCTTGCTGCGGAACGGCTCCGGCCAGCCGCCCGCGGGGGTGCCGAGTTCGCCACGCAGGAAGCCGATCACCGAATCGGGGATGTCGTAGCGGCCCGGATCGGCGGCGAAGTCCTCGATGTCGACACCGGTGCCGACCAGGGCGAGCGCGAGGTCACCGACGACCTTCGACGACGGGGTCACCTTGACCAGGCGGCCCAGCAGCCGGTCGGCGGCCGCGTACTTGGCCTCGACCTCTTCGAACCGGTCGCCCAAGCCGAGCGCGATCGCCTGCTGACGCAGGTTCGACAGCTGACCACCCGGGATCTCGTGGGTGTACACGCGACCGGTCGGCGCGGGCAGACCCGACTCGAACGGCGCGTAGACCTTGCGCAGCGCCTCCCAGTACGGCTCCAGATCGCACACGTTCTGCAGGTTCAGACCGGTGTCGTGCTCGGTGTGCGCGGTGGCGGCCACGATCGCCGACAGCGCGGGCTGGCTCGTGGTGCCCGCCATGGCCGCCGACGCGCCGTCGACCGCGTCGGCACCGGCCTGCCAGGCCGCCAAGTAGGTGGCCAGCTGGCCGCCGGGGGTGTCGTGGGTGTGCACGTGCACCGGCAGATCGAAGTTACTACGCAGTGCGGTAACGAGTTTCGCGGCCGCGGGTGCACGCAGCAGACCGGCCATGTCCTTGATCGCGAGAACATGCGCGCCCGCGTCGACGATCTGTTCGGCCAGCTTCAGGTAGTAGTCGAGGGTGTAGAGCGACTCGTTCGGGTCGAGCAGGTCACCGGTGTAGGACAGGGCGACTTCGGCTATGGCAGTACCGGTTTCGCGGACCGCGTCGATCGCCGGACGCATCTGGTCGACATTGTTGAGGGCGTCGAAGATACGGAAGATATCGATACCGGTCGTGGCGGCTTCGGAAACGAAAGCGCGGGTGACCTGTTCGGGGTAGGGCGTGTAGCCGACGGTGTTGCGGCCGCGCAGCAGCATCTGCAGGCAGATGTTCGGCACGGCTTCACGCAAGGCCGCCAAGCGTTCCCACGGGTCCTCGTGCAGGAACCGCAGTGCCACATCGTAAGTCGCGCCGCCCCATGCCTCGATCGAGAGCAGCTCCGGGGTCAGCCGCGCGACGTGGCCCGCCACGCCGAGCAGACCGTTGGTGCGCACGCGGGTGGCCAGCAGCGACTGGTGCGCGTCACGGAAGGTGGTGTCGGTGACGCCGAGCGCCTTCTGTTCGCGCAGGGCCCGCGCGAAACCCTCCGGCCCGAGGGTGAGCAGTCGCTGGCGCGAACCGTCCGGCGGCGGCAGCGTCAGGTCGACGGCGGGCAGCTTGTCGTAGGGGTACACCGTGGTCGGGCGGTCGCCGTTGGGCTTGTTGACGGTGACGTCGGCCAGATAGGTCAGGATCTTGGTGCCACGGTCGGCCGAGCCGCGCGAGGTGAGCAGCTCGGGACGCTCGTCGATGAACGAGGTGGTCACCCGGCCCGCCTGGAAATCGGGATCGTCGAGCACCGAGAGCAGGAACGGGATGTTGGTCGTCACGCCACGAATACGGAATTCGGCCAGCGCGCGCTGGGCGCGCGCGGCGGCGGCGGGTAGATCGCGACCACGGCAGGTGAGCTTGACCAGCATCGAGTCGAAGTAGGCGCCGATCTCCGCGCCCAGGTTCGCGCCGCCGTCGAGACGGATGCCCGCGCCGCCCGGCGTGCGGTAGGCGGTGATGCGGCCGGTGTCGGGGCGGAACCCGTTGGCCGGGTCCTCGGTGGTGATGCGGCACTGCAGCGCGGCGCCACGGATCTGCACCGTCTCCTGACTCAGGCCCAGGTCCGCGAGGCTCTCACCGGCAGCGATCCGTAGCTGCGACTGCACCAGGTCGACATCGGTGATCTCCTCGGTGACCGTGTGCTCCACCTGGATACGCGGGTTCATCTCGATGAACACGTGGTTGCCGCGCTCGTCGAGCAGGAACTCCACAGTGCCCGCGTTGATGTAGCCGATCTGGCGGGCGAACGCCACCGCGTCGGCGCAGATCCGCTCGCGCAGTTCAGGAGACAGATTCGGGGCGGGCGCGAGCTCGATCACCTTCTGATGACGACGCTGCAGCGAACAATCCCGCTCGAACAAATGCATCATATTGCCGTGCTGATCAGCCAGGATCTGCACCTCGATGTGGCGCGGGTTCACCACCGCCTGCTCGAGGAACACCGTCGGATCACCGAACGCCGACTCCGCCTCACGCGACGCCGCCTCGATCGACTCACGCAACTGCTCGGGCGTAGCGACCCGGCGCATGCCACGACCACCACCACCGGCGACAGCCTTGACGAAGATCGGATATTCGAGTTCGGCCGAGGCGGTGAGCAATTCGTCGATATCGGCCGAGGGCTCGCTGGACTTCAGCGTCGGCAGCCCGGCCGCCTTGGCCGCGGCGATCGCCGTGGCCTTGTTGCCCGCCATCTCGAGGATCTTGGCGGTGGGTCCGATGAAGGTGATGCCCGCGGCGGCACAGGCCGCGGCGAGGTCGGGGTTCTCCGACAGGAATCCGTAGCCGGGGTAGATCGCGTCGGCGCCGGCGGCCACCGCGGCGTCGATGATCGCCTCGATCGACAGATACGCCCGAACCGGGTGACCCTCTTCACCGATCTGATATGACTCGGCCGCCTTCAGGCGATGGACGGAATTGCGATCCTCGTACGGGAACACCGCGACCGTTCCGATGCCGAGTTCGTAGGCCGCGCGGAAGGCACGGATAGCGATCTCACCACGATTTGCGACCAAGACTTTCGAGAACATTGGCCTACGGTACCCGGCCGCGAGCCGGGGCCGGACACGCAAGGTGGCTTCGCAGCATTCTTCACACCGCACACCCGCCTACCTGCGAAGTTGCGTTCATCAGGCCGTCACATCTCACCGCGAGGAGCGGTCAGCGGTGCGCGTGGACAATGTGGGCGCAACCGCAGGTCACGGCACTGTTCGCCACCGGGCGGTGCCCCGGGCCCCCGTTGAGGGCCTATGCTGGGGGCGCAGCTGGTTCGCCTGCGCGGTGGAAGAGTCGGAGCCCCGACCTCCCGCGTAGGCGTCGAAACCCGGGTGCGGATCATGTTCCGCACCGGGTGAGAGGGAACCCGGTGAGAATCCGGGACTGTCCCGCAGCGGTGAGCAGGAACGACCGCCGTCATCAGCACTGGGCATCATGCCTGGGAAGCGACGGCCAGTAGGTCGGTCGATCACACGACCGGTGCCCGCGAGTCCGAAGACCTGCCGACTGTGCCGGATACGCCGTATCCGGCGGCCACCGCCTCGTGGATCGGGCGCGCGGACCACCGATGCCGACCCGTCGTACCGTTCGCGACATGGTCCGGCCGGGTGGCGTGTGCCCGCGAAAAGGCGACGGCTCTCCCTGCACGACACTGGAGAATCTCCGTGACTGTTTCACACACACCGTTCACCGCAACGGTTCTCGGCCTTCCGCGAGTGGGCCCGAACCGGGAACTCAAGCGCGCCACCGAGTCCTACTGGGCCGGCCGTGCCGATGCCGCGCACCTGCACGCGGTCGGCCGTCAGCTTCGTCGCGCCCAGCTCACCGAACTGGCCGCGGCGGGACTGGATTCGGTGCCGGTGGGCACCTTCTCCTACTACGACCAGATGCTCGATGCCGCTGAACTGCTCGGCGCACTGCCGCCGCGGGTGGCCGGGATCGCCGACCCGCTCGACCGCTATTTCGCGGCCGCGCGTGGCACCGACACGGTCGCTCCGCTGGAGATGACCAAGTGGTTCGACACCAACTACCACTACCTGGTGCCCGAAATCGACGCGGCCACCACCTTTTCGCTGCATCCCGGCAAGCTGCTGACCGAACTCGACGAGGCGATCGAACTCGGTGTCCCCGCACGTCCGGTGGTGATCGGTCCGATCACCTTCCTGAAGCTGGCCAAGGCCGCCGACGGCGCCGCGCTGGAGCGGCTGCCCGAACTGCTGCCGCTGTACCTCGACCTGCTGGCCCAGCTGGCGGATGCGGGCGCGCAATGGGTGCAGATCGATGAACCGGTGCTGGTCACCGACCTGACCGAGGCGGAGATCGCCCTGGTCGGCCAGACCTACAGCGCGCTGTCTGCCGCGCAGAACCGGCCCGCGATCCTGGTCGCCACCTACTTCGGGCACCCCGACGCCGCTCTGGCGGCGCTGGCCGAGACCGCGATCGAGGGTGTCGCGCTCGATTTCACCGCGGGCTCCGATATCTCGGCGGTCGCGGCGCTGCCCGCCCTTGCTCGCAAACTGCTGGTGGCGGGCGTGGTCGACGGCCGCAATATCTGGCGCGCCGACCTCGACGCTGCCCTCGGCACCCTGGGCACCCTGCTCGGCAGCGCCGACGCGGTGGCGGTGTCGAGTTCGTGCTCGCTGCTGCACGTGCCGTATTCGCTGACCCCCGAGACCGGCCTGGACGAGCGGCTGCGCTCGTGGCTGGCCTTCGGCACCGAGAAGGTCGCCGAGGTACGAATCCTTGCCACCGCCCTCACCGCGGGTGTCGACACCGTCGCCGGCGAACTGGCCGCGGCCCGCGCCGCCGCCGAATCCCGCCGGACCGACCCGCGCCTGCACAACGACCAGGTCCGGAGCCGATTGGCCGCGCTCGACGAGAACGACCTGACCCGCTCCCCCGCCGACGAGCGTCGCGCCCTGCAGCGCGATCACCTCGACCTGCCGGTGCTGCCGACCACCACCATCGGCTCCTACCCGCAGACCTCGACCATCCGGCTGGCCCGCGCCGCGCTGCGCAAGGGCGAGATCGACCAGGCCGAGTACGTGCGGCGGATGCGGGCCGAGATCGCCGACGTGATCACCCTGCAGGAAAAGCTCGGGCTCGACGTGCTGGTGCACGGCGAACCCGAACGCAACGACATGGTGCAGTACTTCGCCGAACTGCTCGACGGTTTCGCCGTCACCGAGGCGGGCTGGGTGCAGTCCTACGGCACTCGCTGCGTGCGCCCGCCGATCCTGTTCGGCGACGTCACTCGCCCCGAGGCGATGACGCTGTCCTGGATCGGGTACGCCCAGTCGTTGACCACCAAGCCGGTCAAGGGCATGCTCACCGGCCCGGTGACCATCCTGGCGTGGTCGTTCGTCCGCGACGACCAGCCGCTGGGTGACTCGGCCCGCCAGGTCGCGCTCGCCATCCGGGACGAGACCGTCGACCTGGAAGCCCAGGGCGCGCGGATCATCCAGGTCGACGAACCCGCCCTGCGCGAGCTGCTGCCGCTGCGTGCCGCCGAACAGCCCGCGTACCTGCAGTGGTCAGTGGATTCGTTCCGCCTGGCCACCGCGGGCGTCGCCGACACCACCCAGGTGCACACCCACCTGTGCTACTCGGAGTTCGGCGAGGTCATCTCGGCGATCGCGGGGCTGGACGCCGATGTCACCTCGATCGAGGCGGCGCGCTCGCACATGGAGGTCCTCGACGATCTGAACGCGGCCGGTTTCGCGCTCGGCGTCGGGCCTGGCGTCTACGACATCCACTCGCCGCGGGTGCCGTCGGTCGAGGAGATCACCGTCTCCCTGTCCGCCGCGCTGAAAGCGGTTCCGGCCGAACGACTCTGGGTGAACCCGGACTGCGGTCTGAAGACGCGCGGACCGGTGGAGGTCGAGGCGTCGCTGCGGAATCTGGTGACGGCCGCCGCGGCACTGCGCTGACCTAGCGGATCCGAGCATGAAGACCACTGCCCCGGACGGAGATTCCGTCCGGGGCAGTGTGGTCGGCCCGGCCTGCTCCTTCGCATGTTACGCACGGGTAGCCACGGGTAAAATCCCTTGCAGGACTGGACTTCTCCCGAGTCATTCGCCACTTTCAGCAAACATTGCGAACAGGTCGCGTTAAGATCTGCGGCGTGCGGAAGATGTACGCGGGGGCCAGGCTACGAAGGCTGCGCGAAGAACGGCGGATGACCCAGGCAGCGCTCGCGAAATCGCTGGACCTCTCACCCAGCTATCTCAATCAGCTCGAACGTGATCAGCGTCCACTGACCATTCCCGTGCTGCTGAAACTCAACTCGACCTTCGACCTCGACGTGCAGTTCTTCGCCGCCGACTCCGATGCGCGGCTGGTCTCGGACCTGCACGAGGTGCTGGTGGAGGCCGCGGGCGGCGGCGATACCGCACCGATCACCGAGGTCGAGGAACTGGCCACCAGGCTGCCCGAGGTGGCGCGCATCGTGATCGCGATGCACCGGCGGCTGCGCGCGGCGACCGACCAGCTCGACCTGCTGTCCTCGCGCGTCGACACGCCCGCCGGCGCCCCGGGCACACCCATGCCGTACGAGGATGTGCGCGACTTCTTCTACGACCATCGCAACCACATCTCGACCCTCGACCACGCCGCCGAGCAGCTGTTCGAGGAATCCGGTCTGAGCATCGGCTCGCTGGATCGTCAGCTGGCCAGGATCGCCGAGGAACGCGCGGGCGTCACGGTGCTGGTGCGCGGCGACGGCGCCGACCCGGCCATCCCGAAACGGCACTACGACCCCGACACGCGAACCCTCACCCTGGCCAGGCGGCTGCGTCCCGGGCAGCGCGCCTTCCAGATCGCGACCACTCTCGGCCTGCTGCTCTACGGCCGCGAGATCGACAACGTGCTCGCCGAGTCCCGGGCGCTCACCGGCGAATCCCGCACGCTGGCCAGAGTCGGGCTGGCCAACTACTTCGCCGGTGCGCTGATCCTGCCCTACGGGCGGTTCCTGCGCTCGGCCGAGGAACTGCGCTACGACGCCGACCTGCTCGCGCTGCGTTTCGAGGTCGGTTTCGAGACGGTCTGCCACCGGCTCAGCACCCTGCAGCGGCAGGGTCAGCGCGGTGTGCCGTTCTTCCTGGTACGCACCGACCGGGCGGGCAATATCTCGAAACGGCAGTCCGCCACCGCGTTCCACTTCTCCCGAGTGGGCGGCAGTTGCCCGCTGTGGGTCACCCACGAGGCGTTCGCGCATCCCGGCCGCATTCTCACCCAGATCTCGGAGATGCCCGACGGGCGACGGTACCTGTGGATCGCTCGCACCACGCCCGCGGCCGCGCAGGGGTTCGGGACGGCGTCGAAGAACTTCGTCATCGGGCTCGGCTGCGATATCGAATACGCCGACCGGCTGGTGTACTCGCAGGGGCTGCAGCTGGACGATCCGCAGGTGGCGGTGCCGATCGGGGCCGGGTGCAAGGTGTGCGAGCGGCCCGGGTGCCCACAGCGCGCGTTCCCGCAGATCGGGCGCCCCCTGGCCGTGACCGAACACACCAGCACCGACCTGCCGTACCCGCGCCTACCGCGCTGACGGGTCGCGTGGCCGGTCAGGACTTGGCGAGGTATTCGATGCGTTCGCCGTCGACAGCGGCGTGCATCATGCCCGCCAGGCCCGGGTGGTTCACCAGACCCGGGTCCTCGGCGACGACCTGCCTGGCGAGTTCCTGTGCGGCGGTGATCACCTCGAGGTCGTCGAGCAGCGAGAGCAGACGCAGCGACCGCGCGGTACCGGACTGCGCCGAGCCGAGGACATCACCTTCGCGACGCTGCCGCAGGTCGAGCACCGACAGTTCGAAGCCGTCGGTGGTCGCCGCCACCGCTTCGAGCCGCGCCATCGCCGTCCCGCCGGGCGCGGCATCGGTGACCAGCAGGCACAGGCCGGGATGCTTGCCGCGGCCGATGCGCCCGCGCAACTGGTGCAGCTGACTCACGCCGAATCGATCGGCGTCGACGATCACCATCACGGTCGCGTTCGGCACGTCGACACCGACCTCGACGACGGTGGTGCAGACCAGGACGTCGATCGCGCCGTCGTTGAATTGGCGCATCACGTGGTCTTTTTCGTCGGACGGCAGCCTGCCGTGCAGCAGGCCCACGCGCACACCGGCGAGCGGACCGGCGCTCAGCGTCTCGTACATCTCGACGGCGGCCGCGGTGGTCGGGCCTTCCTTCTCCGCCTTCTTACCCTTCGCCGGTGGCGCGTCGGGATCCTCGCCGATGCGCGAGCACACCACATAGGCCTGCCTGCCCTGGCCGACCTCCTCGACGATGCGTTCCCAGGCGCGATCCACCCAGCCCGGATGCAGTTTGCGCGGCACGACTTTCGAGACGATCGGCGAGCGGCCCTTGGGCAGCTGGGTGAGCGTGGAGGTCTCGAGGTCGCCGAGGGTGGTCATCGCGATGGTGCGCGGGATCGGCGTCGCGGTCATCACCAGCAGGTGCGGGCTGATGCCGTCTTTCGCCTTGGCGCGCAACGCATCTCGCTGCTCGACACCGAAGCGGTGCTGTTCGTCGACCACCACGAGGCCGAGGTCGTAGAACTCGACCGCGTCCTGGATGAGCGCGTGGGTGCCGATGACGATGCCCGCCTCACCGGTCATCGCGTCCAGCAGCGCCGACTTCTTCGCCGCCGTCGACATCGATCCGGTGAGCAGGACGACCTTGGTCGACTTCTCGGCGGCACCGAGTTCGCCCGCGTTGCCGAGGTCACCCAGCATGGCGCGCAGCGACCGATAGTGCTGCGCGGCCAGGACTTCGGTCGGTGCGAGCAGCGCGCACTGACGGCCCGAGTCCACTACTTGCAGCATGGCGTTCAGCGCCACGATCGTTTTGCCCGAGCCCACCTCGCCCTGCAGCAGCCGGTGCATCGGACGGGTGCGCGACAGGTCTTGCGAGATCTCCTCGAGTACCTGCTGCTGACCTTCGGTGAGCTCGAAGGGCAACCGTTCGTCGAAGGTGGCGGCGATACCGTCGGCCGATGGCGGACAGGCCGGGGCGGTGCGGCCCTCCACCTCGTGGCGGCGTTCGGCCAGCACGAGTTGCAGTGCGAGGGCCTCGTCGAAACGAAGTCTGTCCCTGGCCTTTTCGATATCCAGCTTGTGCTCGGGCAGGTGGATCAGGCGCAGCGCTTCCGAGAGCGGGAGGAATTTCCGTTCCTCGCGCAGGTCGGCGGGCAGCGGGTCCTCGATGTGGTCGAGCTGGTCGAGCACCTGGCGGATGCAGGCCAGCAGATCCCAGCTCTGAACCTTGGCGGTCGCCGGATACACGGGAACGAATTCGCGCTCGAAGAACGAGGCATCCACTCCCCCGGCACCTTTCGCACTCTGTGCGAGGCCGCGCAGCGCGCCGCTGCCACGCACGGACGTGAGTTCCTCCACGCCCGCTTCCGGCTTGTCGGGCAAGATGAGGTAGTCGGGGTGCGAGAGGTTCCAGCGATCGGGCCGCCACCAGTGCACGGTGCCCGACATCATCGCTCGCACACCTTCTTTCACCAGATAGCGCACCTTGTCACCGTTGAAGAAGGTGGCCTCGAGCGGACGCTTGGCGCCGGTGTCGAGCTGCACTTTCAGCAGCGAGCCGCGACGGTTCTTCATCGGGCGCAGTTCGGTTTTCGTGATGCGGCCGATGACGGTGATGTGCGCGCCCTCCTCGGGTTCCTCCTCGGTGAGGGGCTGACCCTGGGTCGCGTAGCGCACCGGATAGTGGCGCAACAGATCCTCGACCGTGGACATGTCGAACGACTCGGTCAGCCGGTCGGCCGCCTTGACGCCCAGCACGTGGTCGAGCCGGTCACTCAACGTCGCCATCTACTCGACCCCTATCTGCACCAGATCCGCTTGCTGTCCACCGGAATACACGACCACCTCGACGCCGGGGAAACCGGCCGTCACATGGTCGGCGAGCACCTGCGCCAGTTCGGGCCCCGCATCGGCGCCCATCAGTAGTGTCACCAATTCCCCACCGAGACCGAGCATTCGGTCCAGCAGGATGCGTCCCGCGCCGACCACATCGGGGTCGATCATTACCACATCGTGGCCGACGAGTCCGAGTCCGTCACCGGGAGAACACATTCCGACCATGGTCAAGGCTCGCACCCGCGCCGCCCGCAGGGCACCCCACCGAGTGGTCGCCGCCGCCTCCGACATCGCGAACGCGTCATCCACCGCGATCCGCCCCCGATCGTGCACCGCCAGCGCCGCGAGGCCCTGCACCATCGACGCACTCGGCAGCAACAACACATCACGCGACCCGTCACGCGCGGCCACACCGACCGCGACGAGTTCCTGCGCGGGCAATGCCCCGTTGGGCAAGACCAGCACCTCCCGATTCGGCATCCCGCGGATCGCCCGCAGCAGGGCGCTCGTATCGAGTTGCCGATCCCCACGCAACACCACCGCGCCGGCGTCCTCGAACAGACGCGCGGCAGCGGCACCGCCCACCACCGCGAGGACGCCGCGGTCAGCGAGGTCGTCACCGGTGTGGACCTCGCGGTCGACGAGACCCGGTGGCCGATCGTGGCTCGCGTGTGGCTCGCGCGCTCCGGAATCGCCGCGCGCGCCATCCAAGGAGTACGCGTGGTGGGTGGCGTCGTGCCCGTGGTTGCCGCTGTGGGGCGCGGTCACCGCGAAACTCTCGATCCGGATGCCCGTCACAGTGCCCACCGCGAGCCCCGCCTCGATGGCCGCGCCCGCATCACGACAGTGCACATGGGCGGACCAGGTGGTGTCACCGTCACCGACCACCACCACCGAGTCACCCAGCACCGCGAGCCGATCCCGCAACCCACCCGCGGCCGCCTCGTCGGTGCCGGAGATCACGTACATGACCTCGAAATGCGGATCGGCCGCCTGCTCGCGATGATCGCGGTCGTCGAGGAAGTCAGGAGTCCGGCACGGTTCTTCGGCCGCGCGCCCGCTGCTTTCGGGCTTGTCGTCGTCGTTGGTGCTGCCGGGTCGCCGATGTGGTCCGTGGTCGGCGCGTTCGCCCCGCGTGTACCTGACTCGTTCCGGCGTCTCACCGCAGACTTCCGCCACGAGGCAATCGAGCAGCACCAGCAGTCCGCGCGCCCCCGCATCGACGACTCCGGCGGCGCGCAGCACGCTCAGTTGGGTCGGGGTCTCGGTCAGCGCACGCGCGGCACCCTCGGCGGCGGACCGGGAGACCGCAGCCAGCGAGGGTTCCGCTGACTCGGCGGCAGCGGCGGCTGCGCGGTCGAGAACTGTCAGGATCGTGCCCTCGACCGGGGCGCTCAGTCCTGTTCGCACGAGCACCGCCGACCGCCGCAACGCCACCTGCAGTCGCGCGCCGGTCAACGGACCTGCGACAACAGCCTCCGCGACGCCGCGCAAGACCTGCGACAGGATGATGCCCGAGTTTCCGCGCGCACCCGTCGTGGCACCACGGGCCAGGGCCTGGGCGATGAGGTGAGCCGAAGGCCCGTCGACGCCGATGGCTTCCGCGTGGTGATCGCCGAGGCCCGCGAGCCCGCTGGGGCCGGAAGTGGCGGACTCCACGCCGCGCACCGCCCGGTCCGCCGTCGCGACCGCGGCCCGCATGGTGGCGAGGAGGTTGGTTCCGGTGTCGGCGTCGGCGATCGGGAAGACATTGAGCGCGTCGATCTCGGCGCGACGTAGTTCTAGATCGGTGCGGCACCTGCGGGCCCAGACCAGCAGATCGGGCCCGTCGAGAGACTCCCGCACGTGCGACACCGCCACCTCGCTCCCCGTTCTGCGTACCCGCGCGCCGAGCACGCACGCCAGGTTAGCGGCAGCTACCGACGGGGCCCCATCGAGCACAGCCGCGACAGCGTCCTCAGCCGCGCACGGCCGGAGCGAAGGCGGAGGTACGCGTACGCTGACCTCGGACGGGTTCTCAGCCGGGTTGTGCTCGGCGAGTCGACCGGGGCACCCGGTTTGGAACTTCGAGGCCCGGCCCGCTAGTCTTGCAGGGTTGCCTCGTGCGGCCCACGTGGGTCTGCGCTGGCCGACGTCAGTCGGCAAGGCATTTGACGACATCAGTTTCCGGTTCAGCGGGCATACGTGCGCCGCTGTCCGCTTATGACATGAAGGAGCTCGCGACATGGCTGCCGTTTGCGACGTCTGCGCCAAGGGCCCCGGTTTCGGGAAGTCGGTCTCGCACTCGCACCGGCGCACCAACCGTCGCTGGAACCCGAACATCCAGACCGTGCGTGCGCAGGTTGCCCCTGGCAACACCCGCCGGATGAACGTGTGCACCTCCTGCCTGAAGGCGGGCAAGGTCGTCCGCGGCTGATTTTCAGCCCGTACATTCTGCCGACAGCGCCCCGGCACCCCTTGTGGGTGATCCGGGGCTTTGTCGTCCAGCGGCCGAGCATCGCCGAGCGGGCCCGCCGTGCCTGACTGGCAGATCGTGCCGCTGACGGCGAACCGGGTCACCGAACTCGCCGCCTGCCACATCGCCAGCTGGCGCGAGGCCTACGAAACGCTGGTGCCCGGTCACATCCTCGACGGCTTCGACCTCGAACGCTCCGCGCTCACCTGGGAACGTCGTCGCGCCGAGGGCACCCACGAGTTGCCCGTCGCGCTGGTCGGTGACCGCCTGATCGGCTTCGCCTCCGGGACGAATTCGCACTTACCTGGTCGGCAGGCGGACGGGTCCGCCGAACTCGAAGCGCTCTACGTCCGCAGCGCCTGGCACGGCACCGGCATCGCCGACGCCCTGATCGACGCCGCCGCCCCCGGTTCACCGTGCACCCTCTGGGTCTTCGCCGACTATCCGCGCGCCCACGCCTTCTATCGCAGGCACGGCTTCACCGACACCGGCATCCGCCGAACCGACCCGTTCACCCTGCTGCCCGAACAATTGTGGCGCCGGGACCGGGGCTAGGCGTACCTCCGCCTTCGCTCCGGCCGTGCGCAGCTGACGAACGCTGTCGCGACTGTGCCCGTTGGGCGTACCTCCGAGTAAGGACTGCGAACGCCGCGCGCCGGGAGCCCCGTTAAGGTGACGCCCATGAGTACCACCGAACCTGTCCCCGCCGCCGAGGTCATCGACGGCGTGCTGCAGCTGACCATCGCCACCTCCGCCGCAGGCACCTCGATGGATTTCGACCTGATCAACGCGGGCACCGACGCCCTGCGCGCCCTCGACCCGTCAGTCGGCGCGATCCTGCTCACCGGCGCGGGCGCGAACTTCTGCGCGGGCGGCAATGTCCGCAACTTCGCCGCCGCCGATGACCGCGGTGCGTACCTGCACAAGCTGGCCGACGAACTCCACGATTTCGTCCGTGCGCTCGCGGCCGCCCCTGTCCCCGTGATCGTCGCCGTGCAGGGCTGGGCGGCGGGTGCGGGCATGAGCCTGGTCTGCGCCGCCGACATCGCGATCGGTGGTCCCTCGACGAAACTGCGCCCCGCCTACCCCGGCATCGGCCTGTCCCCCGACGGTGGCATGTCCTGGTCGCTGCCCCGCATCGTCGGCCTGAGCCGGGCGACCGAAATCCTGCTCACCGATGCGGTACTAGACGCCGAAGAGGCCGTGCGCCTCGGCATCCTGAGCCGCACGGTCGCGGACGAGGACATCCGCGCCGAAGCGTTCCGCGTGGCGCAGACCTTCGTCACCGGCCCCCGCGCCACCTACACGGCCATGAAAAAGCTGCTGGCCCAGTCACCGACGGCAACATTGGACCAGCAGCTCGATGCCGAACGCGACAGCATCTCGGCCGCCGCGAACAGCGACACCGGCCGTGAAGGCGTCGACGCTTTCGTAGGCAAGCGCAAGCCGAACTACGTTGGCCTCACATAGAAGTGACCAACTCCCGCGACTGAACTGACCCACCCGGCGCGACCAACGCCACGCCGGGACTCAGCCACCACGGTTTTCGGCCGCCTCAGGGCCGAAAACCCCGCGGCGCCAGCCGCCAACAATTCAGCAAGCAGCGCCGAGGGCGCTGAAGGTGTTCTGCAGCAGGCAGGTCACCTTCGCGTTCACGCCGGAAGAGATGGTGGAGGTGCCGGTGGAGGTCCATTCCTCGCCGACCTGGGTGGTGGCCACCGGCGCGGCCTGCTCGTTGTAGGGCTCGAGCTGCAGGCCGGCGGCGGTGGCCGAGCCTGCGCCCGCGGTGATGGCGGCGGCCACGGCGACGGTCGCGAGGGCAGCGCGAACGGTGGTGATGTGCATCGGGTTGTGCTCCTTCATCATTCTCTTCTGGTGCAGGCGACGCCCCGGGTCAGGGCAGCCGCCAGTCGACGGGGTCGGCGCCGAGTTCGTCGAGCAGTTCATTGACCCGGGAGAACGGTCGTGAACCGAAGAACCCGCGTGAGGCGGAAAGCGGTGAGGGGTGCGCCGATTCGACGTAAGGCACCTCGGCATCGACGAGCGTGGGCTTGAGCGAGCGAGCATCGTTGCCCCACAGAACTGCGACGAGTGGTTGGTCGCGGGCGACCAGCGCCCGGATCGCCTGCTCGGTGACCGCTTCCCAGCCTTTGCCGCGATGCGAAGCGGGCGCACCAGGGGTGACGGTGAGGACTCGGTTCAGCAGCAGCACGCCCTGATCCGACCACGGGCTCAGGTCACCACAGGTCGGCGTATCGAAGCCGAGGTCTTTGCTGTATTCGGCGAAGATGTTGGACAGGCTGCGCGGGACCGGCGAAACCTGTGGTGTGACAGAGAAACTCAGCCCCATCGCGTGGCCCGGTGTGGGGTACGGGTCCTGGCCGACGATGAGCACGCGCACCGCGTCGAACGGGCGCTGGAATGCGCGCAACACGTTCTCCCCTTCGGGAAGGTAGCCGCGGCCTGCCGCGTTCTCCTCACGTAGGAACTCGCCCATTTCGCTGATGCGGTCGGTGACCGGCTCCAGTGCCCGGGCCCAGCCCGGATCGATGATCTCCGACAGTGGTTTGGCACCCATGACCGCACAACCTATCGTTCGTCGTCGGTGGGCGTGGCGCCCGCCCCACGGAACGATTCCCAGCCGGTACCGCCGGTGGGTGCCGCACCGTCGACGGTGACGCCACTGCCTGCGGTTACTTCGCCGATCGGCCGCCAGCCCGCGGGTAGCGCGACACCGGCGGGCCAGGTTCCGGCGAAGGCGTGGTCTTCGCCGCCGGCCAGAATCCATTGCGCGGCATCGGCATCGAGCAATTTCGCGAGGGCCGCCAGATCGGGGTCGGTGAGTGCGGCGCGGTGGACGTCGATCGCGACGTTCGAGGCGGCGGCGAGATGCCCGAGGTCGGCGAGCAATCCGTCGGAGATATCGGTGAGGGCGGTCGGGGTGTGCGTGCCGAACGCATCGAGGACCGCGGCGTACGGGGGTTGCGGAACACGATGTGTCGCAAGGGCATAGGTGAAGTCCGGATCGGAAGTATCCGCGCCACCGGACAATACGGCCAACCCAGCACCCGACCAGCCGAGTTCGCCTGCGACAGCGACGATATCGCCGACGCGGGCGCCGGATCGAGTGATCGCGCCTTGCCCGCCCAGATCGCCGAACGCGGTCACCGAAACCACCAGTTGCTCGCTGAGCACCAGATCGCCGCCCGCGATGGAACCCCCGGCGCGGCTCGCCTCGATCCACATTCCGTCGGCGATCCCTTCGACCACCGACACCGGCGTTTCGGCCGGGCAGCCGAGCGCGACCACGAACGCCGTCGGCCGCGCCCCCATCGCCACCACGTCGGCGGCGTTCTGCGCGATGGCCTTGCGGCCGATGTCGACGGGCGAGGACCAGTCGAGCCGGAAGTGCCGGCCTTCGACGAGCATGTCGGTGCTCACCACGAACCGCCCATCGGGCGCGGCGACCAGCGCGGCATCGTCGCCAGGTCCGATCAGCACGTGCGCGGCCTGCTCCCGACCGGCGTTGATCCGGTCGATCAAGGCGAATTCACCCAGCTCACGCACCGTCTGCGGACGGCTGTCCTCGCTGATGACCGACCCCTTCCCGCTGTGCTGCTGACCGACGAAATCGCCCCGACGGTACCCTTTCGAAGGCGATCGGGCACCACCGACGGTGCAGGCGAACCCTCGAATGGAAGGACCACACAGCTATGGCGGACTCGACACCGGAGGATCGCGACGAGGCGACCACCCCCGACGACACCGCCACAACCGACGCGAAATCGTCCGGCGACAAGCCGGCATCCGCCGCGAATACCGACGCAGCTGCACAACCGACGGCGGAGGATCCGACCGACGCCCGATCAGAGGCGTCTACCTCGCCCGGCGACGTCGACGCGGACGCGAGCACGTCCGTGAACGCAAGCTCCGACACGGACGCGGACACCGACGACGCGGACTCCGACACCGAGTCGCACCACTCCCCTGCGCTCATCGCCACAGCGGTCGCCCTACCGGTCGTACTGATCGTCGCCGTGCTGGTCGCCGCTTTCATCGCCCTGCGTGCCCCGGTCGAACGCGCACCCCTCGCCCTCGGCCCGGTCCCGGCCCCCGCTGCCGACGGCCCCGCCTGCCAGGCCCTGCTGCCCGCCCTGCCCGCAGAGCTCGGCGACTACACCAAGGCCACCCTCGTCGAACCCGCCCCGCCTGCCACCCGCGCCTGGCAGCTCCCCGACGGCGGCGACCCGATCACGCTGCGCTGCGGCCTCGACCGCCCGCTCGAGTTCAACCGCGCGTCCCCGCTGACGGTCATCGACGGCGTGAAGTGGTTCCAGGTCCGCGACGAGGTCGGCAAGACCGGCACCTGGTTCGCCGTCGACCGCGAGACCTACATCGCCCTGACCCTCCCCGACGGCTCCGGTACCAGCGCGGTGCAGACCGTGTCCGAGACCATCAACGCGAATCTGCCTGCCCGCGAACCGACTCCGGGCGAACTCTGAGCTAATCAATTGGCGCCGTAGGGCTTTCGAGCACCACCCAGCCGAAAGCCCTGCGGCCGAACAGAACTGCTACCGCAGTCCGGTCCCGCGCGCGACCGCCGTCTCGATCAGCGTCGACACCAGCGTCGGGTAATCGATGCCGGTGGCTTCCCACATCCGCGGGTACTGCGAGATCGGCGTGAAGCCGGGCATCGTGTTGATCTCGTTGATCACCGGACCGTTCTCGGTGACGAAGAAGTCGACCCGGGCAAGGCCCTGGCAGTCCAGCGCACGGAACGCGCGCACCGACAGCTCACGGATCTCGTCGGCGACATCGTCGTCGAGCTTGGCGGGCACATCGAATTCGCACACGTCGTCGAGGTATTTGGTGGCGAAGTCGTAGAACTCGGGGGCGGCCGCGTCGGCATCGGGCATCCGGATCTCGGAGACGACGCTGGCCCGGACCTCACCGTCGGCGAATTCCAGTACGCCACACTCGACTTCGCGTCCGACGATGCCCGCTTCGACGATCACCTTGGGGTCGTGCGCGCGGGCGGCGGCGATGGCCGCACCCAGATCGGCCCAGTCGGTGATCTTGGTGATGCCGATCGAGGAACCACCGCGCGCGGGCTTCACGAAGGCAGGCAGGCCGATCCGGGCCCGGTCGGCGCCGGACAGCGTTTCGGTGCCGGGACGCAGCACCACTTGCACGCCGACGGGCAGCGATTCGGCGGCCAGCAATTTCTTGGTGAACTCCTTGTCCATGCCCGCCGCGCTGGCAAGCACGCCCGCGCCGACATAGGGAATCCCGGCCAGCTCGAGCATGCCCTGCAGCGTGCCGTCCTCACCGAAGGGACCGTGCAGGATCGGGAACACGACATCGACGTTGCCCAGCACGACGCTCGAGTCGAGCGCGACCAGCGCACCGGAGCGGCCGGGGTCAGCGGCCAGCGTGAGGGCGGTCCCCGACGCGTCGACCTGCGGTTGCACGCCGTGGCTCAGCGCCAATTCGCCGATCCCGTCGGCCAGCACCCAGCCACCGGTGGGGGTGATGCCGATCGGCACCACCTCGTAGCGCGTCGGATCGAGGTTGCGCAGCACACTGCTCGCCGATACGCACGAGACGGCGTGCTCGCTGCTGCGCCCGCCGAACACCACAGCTACCCTGATGCGTTCCGTCATGAACGTCACCGTAGTAGGTTCTCGCCGTCATGGCGCTATCGCCCTTATTCGGGCTTGATCCGCCTGCCGAGCAGGCTGCCGACGGCCTCGCTCACCGATAGCCCCTCGTGGCACACCTTGTGCACCGCGTCGGTGAGCGGCATCTCCACCCCGTGCTCGGCGGCCAGGGCCCGCACCGATGTGCACGACTTCACACCTTCGGCCACCTGCCCATTGGTCGCTTCCTGCGCGGCGGTCATCGTGCCGCCGGCACCGAGCGCGTACCCGAAGGACCGGTTGCGCGACAACGGCGAGGTACAGGTAGCCACCAGATCGCCGACACCCGCGAGCCCGGCCAGCGTCACCGGTTGCGCACCCAGCGCTACACCGAGCCGCATCACCTCGGCGAGCCCGCGCGTGATCAGGCTGGCGACCGAGTTGTCGCCCAGCCCCATGCCCGAGGCGATGCCGCACGCGAGCGCGATGACGTTCTTGCACGCGCCACCGATCTCGCAGCCGATCACATCGGTATTGGTGTACGGCCGGAAATACCCGGTGGCACACGCCCGCTGCGCGGCCACGGCGCGCTCGGTATCGGTGCACGCGATCACCGTCGCCGCGGGCTGACGTTCGACGATCTCGTGCGCCAGATTCGGACCCGACAGCACCGCGATGCGCCCCGGCTCGGCCCCGGTGACCTCCGCGATCACCTGACTCATCCGCAGCAGCGTGCCGGTCTCGATCCCCTTGGCCAGACTCATCAAGGTGGCCTCGGACCCGATATCGCCCTTCCACAGATCCAGATTCGCCCGCAACGACTGCGACGGCACCGCGAGCACCACCAGATCGGCCCCGTCCAGCGCGACCCGATGATCATCGGTCCCCCGCACGGGCGGCAACTGCACGCCGGGCAGGTAGAACGGATTGCGGTGCTCGGTTTCGAGCGCCTGCGCCACCTCGGCCCGCCGGGCCCAGATCGTCACGTCCGTCCCCGCCTCGGCCAACACCTTCGCGAACGCCGTACCCCACGACCCCGCACCCATAACCGCCGCCCTCGTCATCAGCCCAATATGCCATGCAAGACCTCCGATGCTTCTAAGTGTCAAGCCGCGACCGGTTTTGGAGTGGTTGTGGCGGGTTGCCCGAATGCTCTCGTCGGGTCGAATTCCTGACCGTTTTGGAGGCAGTAGTAGAGCTGACCGAGCATCTTGTTCACCAGGTGCCGCAAGGCTGCGGAGTGTCGGTCGCCGTGGGCGCGGCGGCGTAGGTAGTACTCTCGGGCGGGACCGGGGTTGCTGCCGGCGGCGAATCCCCAGACCCAGCCTGCGGCGGCGAGGCGGTCGTTCTTGATCCGTCGGAAGGTGATCGAGATGCTGCGCCCGGACGCGCGGGTGACGGGTGCGGTTCCGGCGTAGGCCTTCAATGCGCGGGCGTCGGCGAACCGGGTGCGGTCGTCGCCGATCTCGGCGAGAACGCGGGCGCCGGTGAGGTCGGCCAAGCCCGGGAAGCTGGTGATGATCGCGTGATCGGGGTGTTTGCGGAACTCCTCGGCGGCGGCTTGTTCCAGGTCGTCGGCGCCGGTGCAGGCGGCATCGAGGGTGGCGAGCAGGGCGAGGGCTTGGCGGCCCATGGCCTTCTCGACCAAGTCGAGCTGGCGCAGGCCGGGACGGCGCAGCTTGTCCACGATTTCGTCGGCCAGGGCCTCGATGCCGCGTTTGCGGCCGGCCCGGCGCAGCGCGGCCGCGACACGGGCTCGGGTCAGTTTCGCCGTGGCGGCGGGGGTCGGGGCGATGGCCAGGATCGCGCGGGCCTCGGGTTTGGCGAGGTTGGTGGCGGACTTGTCAGCGAACGCGGCCAGGAACACCGGGTGGAATTCGCGCAGCAAGGACCGCAGCTGGTTGCTGGCCTTGGTGCGGCGCCAGACGGCGTCCTGTTGGGCGCGGGCGAGCACGGCGATGGCTTGGGTGAGTTCGGTGTCGGCTGGGATCGGTCGGTGCATGTGGGCGTCGACGCGCAAGATGTTGGCCAGGGTCATCGCGTCGGCGTGGTCGGACTTCGACCGCGCCATGGTGTGGCGTTCGCGGTAGCGGGCGACGGCCATCGGGTTGATCGCGTAGACAGTTCGACCGGTGGCGCGGATCGCGGCGACCATGAGCCCGCGCGGGGTCTCGATCGCGACGGGGATCGGGTCCTCAGCGGTGTCGCCGGCATCGGTGAGTAGTTGTGTGAGAGCGGTGAAACCAGCGGGATCGTCACCGATCCGCTTTTTCGACACCAACGCGCCGTCTTGGTCGACGATGGCGATGTCGTGATGTCCTTCGGCCCAGTCGATCCCGCAATAGCGACTCATCTGCCCTCCAGTGTTTGGTTGTTTCCGCAGGTCACAAGGCCCAGGCAGGAACGCGCGACGCCCTACTTACGAGCCTCTTTGGGCTGGCCTCCGATGAGTTGTTCGCGCTCCCAGCGCACCCACACGACACCTGTCTTCGCGAGAGCTCAAGGCTCGCATTCAGCGAGGTGTTCGGTCGTGTGGGCGGGCTCGGACCACGATCAATGAAACGCCCGAAAGGGACTGAGCATCACCGGAATCGGCTGCTCAGCAGCCTTGTGCCACTGACGCCTCGGTCTTGTTCAAGGCCTCGTAGGCCAGATCCCTTGAAGAGGTCGTCCGTTGGCAAGTCCGTGCGTGGTTCGGCCGCGAATGTGCGCGAGGTCTGCGGTAAGGGATCGCGGCCCCGGATAATTTGAATGCGTCATCATTCGCGGCCGAACCACTGAACGATCGCCACCGGCACTGTTCGCGCACGGCCTTGCATGAGACCTAGCTGGTCTGGATCGAAGCAGGCATCGAACGGTGCGGTATCTGATCGTTACCAGCTAAGTAGGATCGAAGCCATGCACACCGTGCACGCCGTAATGGCGGTCAAACACATCGGCCGGGCCAAGAGCAGGCTGGCGAGCGTGCTCAGCACCGAGCAGCGCGCCCAGCTCGTGCTGGCCATGTTCACCGACACCGCCGTGGCCGCTACCGCCGTGCCCGAGCTGGTGTCGCTGACCGTGGTCACTCCCGATCCGCTGGTCGCCGTCCGCGCTCTCGAACTCGGCGCGCACGTGATCGATGAACCAGCGGCAGGCGACGATCCGCTCAATACCGCGCTCGCGGCGGGCGCCGCCGACGTGCGCGACCGCCACGGCCCCACCCACCTGCTCGCCCTGCAGGCCGACCTGCCCGCCCTGCGCCCGTCCGAGCTCGCCGACGTACTCACCGTCGCCGTCGGCGCTCGATCGGTGGTGATCGATCACACGGGCACCGGCACTGCCGCATTGCTGGTCCGCGATACCGCCGCGCCGCTCTCGCCCCGGTTCGGGGCCGATTCCGCGAGCGCACACCGCGACGGCGGGGCCGTACCGCTGCTCGGGCACTGGCCCGGCCTGCGCTGCGATGTCGACACCCCCGAGGATCTCGACATCGTCCGCGCGCTCGGAGTCGGCGAATTCACGGCATCGACCCTGCGCGAATTCGGATTCTCGCCGCACAGAAGTGATCCCGTTCGCACTGTGTGCTAGCAGATCGCCACATACGGACCGGGCGGAATGATCCGTGCGATGTCGTGATGCGCGGTGGACCTTTCTCGAGGGATGATTGATCCCGTGAGCGATACGGAAACCATCAAGCAGTTGCCCCCGATTTCCCCGCCACCCGCGGCCGCGATCACCTCGGGCGCGAGCGCCACGTCGCAACGGTTGCCCCGCGATCGCTACCTCAACCGCGAGCTGAGCTGGCTCGACTTCAACGCCCGCGTACTCGCCCTCGCCGAGGACGCCTCGCTGCCGTTGCTGGAGCGGGCCAAGTTCCTCGCGATCTTCGCCTCCAATCTCGACGAGTTCTACATGGTGCGCGTCGCAGGCCTGAAACGCCGTGCCGAAACCGGCCTGTCGGTGCGCTCGGCCGACGGTCGCTCACCGTTGGAACAGCTGGAGATGATCACCGCCCGCGCCCAGGAACTCGCCGAACGGCACGCGAAGGTCTTCATCGACGCGGTGAACCCGGCCCTCGCCGTCGAGGGCATCGACATCATCGGCTGGAGCGACCTCGACGACGATGAGCGCCAACGCCTCTCGAACTACTTCACCGACCAGGTGTTCCCGGTCCTCACTCCGCTCGCCGTCGACCCGGCGCACCCGTTCCCCTACATCTCCGGCCTGAGCCTCAACCTCGCGGTGACCGTGCGCGACACCGGCACCGGCGGCGAGCACTTCGCGCGGGTGAAGGTGCCCGACAACGTCGACCGCTTCGTGCGCGTGCGCCGCACCGGCGCGCCGTCGGCGATCGCGGCGTTCCTGCCGATGGAAGACCTCATCGCCGCCCACCTCGACCTGTTGTTCCCCGGTCTGACCGTGGTGGAGACGCATTCGTTCCGGATCACCCGCAACGCCGATTTCGAGGTCGACGAGGACCGCGACGAAGACCTGCTGCAGGCGATGGAGCGCGAACTCGCCCGTCGCCGCTTCGGCAAGCCGGTGCGCCTCGAGGTCTCCGACGACATGACCGAGCACATGCTGGAGTTGCTACTACGTGAGTTAGAGGTCGACCCCGCCGACGTCATCCAGGTACCCGGCCTGCTCGACCTGTCCTGCCTGTGGCAGGTCTACGGTGTCGACCGCCCCGAACTCAAAGACGCGCCGTATGTCCCGGCCACCCCGGCGGCCTTCGGTGAGCGCGAGACCCCGCGCAATGTCTTCGCCGCGCTGCGCGAGGGCGACGTGCTGGTGCACCACCCCTACGACTCCTTCTCCACCAGCGTGCAGCGCTTCATCGAACAGGCCGCTGCCGACCCGCAGGTGCTCGCGATCAAGCAGACGCTCTACCGCACCTCCGGTGACTCCCCCATCATCAACTCGCTGATCGAGGCCGCCGAGGCGGGCAAGCAGGTCGTCGCGCTGGTCGAGATCAAGGCCCGCTTCGACGAGCAGGCCAACATCAAATGGGCGCGCGAACTGGAACAGGCGGGCGTGCACGTGGTCTACGGCCTGGTCGGCCTCAAGACCCACTGCAAGACCTGCCTGGTGGTGCGTCGCGAGGGTTCCACGATCCGCCGCTACTGCCACATCGGCACCGGTAACTACAACCCGAAGACCGCGCGCCTGTACGAGGACGTCGGGCTGTTCACCGCCGCACCGGAAATCGGCGCCGATCTCACCGACCTGTTCAATTCGCTGACCGGATACTCCCGCAAGGAGGACTACCGCAACCTGATGGTCGCGCCACTGGGCGTGCGCGCGGGCATCATCGAGCGCATCGATCGCGAAATCGAGCTGGCCGGACAGGGTGCGGACGCCCGGATCCGGATCAAGGCCAACGCGATCGTCGACGAGCAGATCATCGACGCGCTCTACCGCGCCTCCCAGGCGGGCGTGCCGGTGCAGATCGTGGTGCGCGGCATCTGCGGCCTGCGCGCGGGTGTGCCAGGCCTGAGCGAGAACATCGAGGTGCGCTCGATCCTCGGCCGGTTCCTCGAACATTCGCGGGTCATGGAATTCGGTGCGCAGGATCAGACGTGGATCGGCAGCGCCGACATGATGCACCGCAATCTCGACCGCCGCGTCGAAGTGATGGTGCAGGTGACCGATCCCAAGCTCGTCGACCAGCTCGCGCAGGTGTTCGATTCCGCGCTCGATCCGGCGACCCGCTGCTGGATCATGCTGCCGGACGGGACCTGGCAGGCCAGCCCCTCCGATGTCGAGGCCGACCAGGTGCGTGATCACCAAGCGTTCCTCATGCGTTTGCGTCGCCCCGATCAGCCGTGAGCGCACAGAGCAAGGACGCGTCGTTGCGCGACCCGAGGGTACGGCCCAATATTCATGCGGCCGGCGCGGTTCTGTGGCGTGCGGGCGCTGCTGGCCCGGAGATCGGTGTCATCCACCGGCCGAAATACGGTGACTGGTCGCTGCCGAAGGGCAAGCTCGATCCCGGCGAGACCCCGGTGGTCGCGGCCGTGCGCGAGGTAGCCGAGGAAACCGGCCTGCCCGCCACGCTGGGGCGCTATCTCGGCCACGTCACCTATCCGATCCCGGGCCACCGTCAGCTCAAGCGGGTCGACTACTGGGCCGCCGAGGCCGCCGACGGCGACTTCGCCGTCAACGACGAAGTCGACCAGTTGCGCTGGTTCCGCCTGGCCGAGGTGATGGACCAGTTGTCGTATCCGATGGACCGCCAGATCGTCCGGATCTTCGCCCGGCTGCCCGCCCGCACCAAGACGGTGCTGCTGGTGCGCCACGCCAAGGCGGGCAAGCGCCACGGCTTCGACGGACCCGACGAGTTACGACCGCTCGAGGCGGCCGGGGAACAGCAGGCGAAGGGATTGACGCCGAATCTGTTGGCGTTCGGCGCATCCGAGATCTATTCCGCCGATCCGCTGCGCTGCATCCAAACCGTGACCCCGTTGGCAGAACAGCTCGATGCCGAAATCAATTGCGAGCCAATGTTTTCCGAGCAAGGTTACGATTCAGCGAAAAGCACCGCGCGGCAACGATTTCTGTCGTTGGTAACAGATCGGGGGGTGCCGGTCGTGTGTAGTCAGGGCGGGGTGATTCCCGATCTGACACAGTGGCTGGCCGAGCAGGGCGGGCTCACGCTGCCCTCGGCGCGCAATCGCAAGGGCAGTGTCTGGGCATTGTCGTTCGTCGGGGACCGATTGGTCGCCGCGAACCATATGGACCGTTCGCTGTCGACGGCAATCGTCACGACCTGAGTCACCCGGACAGGCTCGAAACAGCCGAAACGGCCCCGGGATTCCCGGGGCCGTTCTCGGTCCAGTGGTGGGTGATGCGGCGTTACGTGCACATTCCCCGACCTGATCCCGCTGCGGCAGGATCAACGAGCACGACGGGCGGCAGTCTTCTTGGCAGCAGTCTTCTTAGCGGGAGCCTTCTTCGCAGCAGTGGTCTTCTTGACCGCCGTGGTCTTGGCGGCCGTGACCTTCTTGGCAGGCGCCTTCTTGGCCGCCGTCACCTTCTTGGCAGGCGCCTTCTTGGCCGCCGTCACTTTCTTTGCCGCCGTGGTCTTCTTGGCGGCAGGAGCCTTAGTGGCGGCCTTGCGGGCCGTGGTCTTCGCGGGACCCTTCGACGGCGTGGCCTTCTTGGCCGCGGTCTTCTTCGCCGCGGTCTTCTTGGCTGCCGCCTTCTTCGCCGCCACCGGGGCATTCACGCCTCGCTTGACGGCAGGCCCGGACGAGGCCAGCTTCTGCTTACCCGCGATGACCGCCTTGAACTGTGCGCCCGGCCGGAAGGCAGGCACCGAAGTGGCCTTCACCTTCACGGTTTCACCGGTACGCGGGTTACGGGCAACCCGGGGAGCACGCTTGCGCTGTTCGAACACACCGAATCCGGTGATGGTGACGCTCTGACCCTTGTGCACGGCACGGACGATGGTGTCGACAACATTCTCGACAGCCGCGGTTGCCGTCCGCCTGTCCGTACCCAACTTTTCGGTCAGAACGTCGATCAGTTCCGCCTTGTTCATTGAATCCTCCGCAGACTAATGGCCCGTCGTCGGACCGACTAGGTACCACGGTAAACCCAGTTTGAGCAAGAGTCTATGTGCCACGCCAAAATTCATGTGGTTTAGCACACGTCCAGCTACCGCCGCCCGGGATGCGCCCCTAAGCGCCCCAGCTGATTACGCCCGTGAAATAGGCTCCGGCAGCGTCACGGGTTTCCATGACGGCCTTCCCTTTTCGAACTCGCCGATGACGTCGGCCTGTCGCAGCGTGAGGCCGATGTCGTCCAAACCCTCCAGCAGACGCCAGCGGGTGTAGTCGTCAATATCGAACGGCAACACGACGGTTCCCGCTGTGACGGTGCGTGCGGACAGGTCGACAACCAATTCGATGCCGGGCTGTTCCTCGATCAGCTTCCAGAGCATTTCGACATCGTTCTGTGACATCTGCGCGGCCAACAGCCCGCCCTTACCCGCATTTCCCCGGAAGATGTCAGCGAAACGAGACGAGATGACCACCCGAAAGCCGTAGTCCGACAGCGCCCACACAGCGTGCTCACGGGAAGAACCGGTGCCGAAATCCGGGCCTGCCACCAGCACGCTGCCCCGCTTGTACGGCTCGGTGTTGAGAATGAACTCCGGGTCGGCGCGCCATCCGGCGAACAAGCCGTCCTCGAAACCCGTTCGGGTCACGCGCTTCAGGTAAACGGCGGGGATGATCTGATCGGTGTCGACATTGGACCGGCGCAGCGGCACACCGATGCCTTTGTGAACGGTGAAGGCTTCCATAACGATTCCCTTTCGATCTGTAGGTGATCGGTGACTCAGGCCAGATCAGCGGGCGAGGACAGGGTTCCCCGGACCGCCGTCGCGGCGGCGACCAGCGGTGAGACCAGGTGCGTGCGACCGCCCTTGCCCTGCCTGCCCTCGAAATTGCGGTTCGAGGTAGACGCGCAGCGCTGACCCGGTTCCAGCTGATCGGGATTCATACCCAGGCACATCGAGCAGCCCGCCTGACGCCATTCCGCGCCCGCGGCGGTGAAAATCTCGCCGAGTCCTTCTTTTTCCGCCTGCGCGCGCACCCGCATCGAGCCAGGCACGACCAGCATTCGCACACCGTCGGCCACGTGGCGGCCCTTCAAAACATCGGCGACCGCGCGCAGATCCTCGATCCGGCCATTGGTGCACGAACCGACGAATACGGTGTCGACACTCACCTCACGCAGCGGCATTCCCGGCGTCAGGTCCATGTAGCGCAAGGCCTTCTCGGCGGATTCGCGCTCGTTCTCGTCGACGATCTGGGCCGGGTCGGGCACATTCGCGCCCAGCGGCAGGCCCTGGCCGGGATTGGTGCCCCACGTGACGAACGGGGTCAGGGTGTTCGCGTCGATGTGGACCTCGGCGTCGAACTCCGCGCCTTCGTCGGTGACCAGCGCGTCCCAGGAGGCCACTGCGGCATCCCAGTCGGCTCCCTGCGGTGCGTGCGGGCGGCCCTTCAGGAATTCGTAGGTCACCGCGTCGGGGGCGATCATGCCCGCACGTGCGCCCGCCTCGATGGACATATTGCAGATCGTCATCCGCGCTTCCATCGACAGCTTGCGAATCGCCTCGCCGCGATACTCCAGCACATAGCCCTGGCCGCCGCCGGTGCCGATCTCGGCGATCACGGCCAGGATCAGATCCTTGCTCGTGACGCCGGGCGCCAATTCGCCGTCGACGGTGATGGCCATCGTCTTGAACGGGCGCAGCGACAGCGTCTGGGTGGCAAGCACGTGCTCGACCTCACTGGTGCCGATACCCATCGCCAGCGCGCCGAACGCGCCGTGGGTGGAGGTGTGGCTGTCACCGCAGACGACGGTCATACCGGGCTGGGTGAGACCCAGCTGCGGGCCGACCACGTGCACGATGCCCTGCTCCACGTCGCCCATCGAGTGCAGGCGCACTCCGAATTCGGCGCAGTTGCGGCGCAGCGTCTCCACCTGGGTGCGCGAGATCGGGTCGGCGATCGGCTTGTCGATATCGGCGGTGGGGACGTTGTGGTCCTCGGTGGCGATGGTGAGATCGGTTCTGCGCACCGGCCGGCCGGCCGCGCGTAGCCCGTCGAAGGCCTGCGGGCTGGTCACCTCGTGCACGAGGTGCAGATCGATGTAGATCAGGTCGGGTTCACGGGAGGAACCATCGCCTTCGCCTTTGGCGACGACGTGCTGTTCCCACACCTTCTCGGCCAGTGTGCGAGCGCGCTCGGCCATTGCTTGATCACCTTTCGACGGGCATACTTGGTATCTCAGCATTTGAGACGTTAGTATCGTTCTATGAGACAGCATAGCGGTATCGGTGTTCTCGACAAAGCCGTGGCGGTGCTCTACGCCGTCGCCGACGAGCCCTGCGGTCTCAACGACCTGTGCACCCGCACCGGCCTGCCACGCGCCACCGCGCATCGGCTGGCGGTCGGGCTGGAGACGCATCGGCTGCTGGCCCGTGACGGCAACGGACTGTGGCGGCCGGGGCCCGCGCTCACCGAGTTGTCGGCGGGGGCGGCCGATCCACTGGTGGAGGCCGCCGGTGCCATTCTGCCCCGCCTGCGTGAGATCACCGGCGAGAGCGTCCAGCTGTACTGCCGCGACGGGCACGCACGCGTCTGCATCGCCGCGCTGGAGCCGCCGGTCGGCCTGCGTGACACGGTGCCGGTCGGTTCGCGCCTACCGCTCACCGCGGGTTCGGCGGCGAAGGTGTTGCTGGCGTGGGCCGATCCCGAGCTACAGCGCACGGTCCTGGCCGACGCCGTGTTCGGCGACCGGGCGCTGGCCGAGGTGCGCAAGCGTGGCTGGGCGCAGAGTGCCGCCGAGCGCGCGCAGGGCGTGGCGAGTGTGTCTGCGCCGGTGCGCGATGCGGGCGGGGTGATCGTGGCCGCCGTTTCGGTATCGGGGCCGATCGATCGAATGGGTCGCAGGCCGGGCGCGCGCTGGGCCGCCGATCTGGTCGCGGCCGCCGAGGCACTGCACAAGCGGCTGTAGAAACAGAGAAGGCCCCCGGTCGGATTCGACCGGGGGCCTTACTTTGCTTTGTAGCCCCGACGGGATTCGAACCCGCGCTACCGCCTTGAGAGGGCGGCGTCCTAGGCCGCTAGACGACGGGGCCAGGACGATCTCACCAGGGTGAAACCTTGCTGGGGTACCAGGACTCGAACCTAGAATGGCTGTACCAGAAACAGCTGTGTTGCCAATTACACCATACCCCAAAGACCGAAACGCCCGACCTTGCAATCTCCACCGAGTGGTTGTCGGTGTTGCGAGGCCGTGTTCCGCGGCGATGAGAAGATTACCAAACACTAGGGGGTAAACTACAAATCGCCTGGTCAGAAGCCGCTTTTCGGCCGTTTTTCGCACCTTTGGAACGGATGCGGCGAAGTGGCCGCACCCGCTCCCCACGGCTACTGCGCGGCAGGAGCCCAACCACGCGCGGCGCGCAGCCGGTCGAGCGAGACCTCGCGGCCGAGCAGCTCCATCGACTCGTACAGCGGCGGGCTGATGTGCGAGCCCGTCACCGCGACCCGCACCGGCGCGAACGCCTTACGCGGCTTGAGCCCCAGATCGTCGATCAGCGCCTTTTTCAGCGCCTCCTCCAGTGCCGGGGTGGTCCACTCGCCCAGCGGCTCCACAGCGGCGATCGCGGCGTCGAGCACCGGATCGGCCTCGGCGCCGAGATTCTTGGTGCCTGCCGCCTGGTCGATCGCGAAGTCCCCTGGCGCGACGAACAGGAACTTCAGCAGGTCCCACGCGTCACCGAGCACCACGATGCGGGTCTGCACGAGTTCGGCGGCGACCAGGAACGTCTTCTCATCGATTTCGGCGCCGATGTGGCCCTGCGCGGTGAGGAACTCGCGCAAACGGTGACCGAAATCGCCGGGCTCGAGAAGGCGAATCTGCTCGGCATTGATGGCGTCGGCCTTCTTCTGATCGAAGCGGGCCGGATTCGAATTCACCGACGAGATATCGAAAGCCGCGACCATTTCCAGCATGGAGAACACATCGCGGTCCTCGCCGATACTCCAGCCGAGCAGGGCGAGGTAATTCAGCAATCCCTCGGGGATGAATCCGCGGTCGCGGTGCAGAAACAGATTCGATTCCGGGTCGCGCTTGGACAGTTTCTTGTTGCCCTGACCCATGACGAACGGCAGATGGCCGAACTCGGGCGTGAACTCGGCAACCCCGATACGCTGCAGCGCGGCATACAGCGCGAGCTGACGTGGGGTCGAGGAGAGCAGATCCTCGCCCCGCAACACATGGGTGATCCGCATCATCGCGTCGTCGACCGGATTCACCAATGTGTAGAGCGGGTCGCCATTGCCACGGGTGAGGGCGAAATCGGGGACGGTTCCGGCTTTGAAGGTGGTTTCGCCGCGGACGAGATCGTTCCATCCGAGATCTTCGTCGGGCATCCGCAAACGGACAACGGCGGGGCGACCCTCGGCTTTGTACGCCGCGATCTGCTCGGCACCGAGGTCGCGATCGAAATTGTCGTAACCGAGTTTCGGATCACGGCCGACGGCGCGATGACGGGCCTCGACTTCCTCCGGCGTCGAGAACGCCTCATAGGCCTCGCCCGCCTCGAGCAGCCGGCGCACCACGTCGAGATGGGAATCGCGGCGCAGCGACTGCCGGTAGGGCTCGTAGGGTCCGCCGACCTCGGGACCCTCGTCCCAGATGAGCCCGAGCCAGCGCAGCGCGTCGAGCAGCGCGCGGTAGGAATCCTCGGAATCGCGTGCGGCGTCGGTGTCTTCGATGCGGAACACGAACTTGCCGCCGTGGTGGCGCGCGAACGCCCAGTTGAACAGCGCCGTGCGCACCAGGCCGACGTGCGGCGTGCCGGTCGGGGACGGGCAGAAACGGACCCGTACTTCAGTCATGACTCTCTTCTTTCGCTGTATCAGCGCTTGGTGGCAACAGGATTGGTGAGGGTGCCGATGCCCTCGACGGTGACCGACACGTTCTGCCCGGCCCGCAGCGGACCGACGCCTTCCGGTGTGCCGGTGAGGATCACGTCACCGGGCAGCAGGGTCATCACCGAGCTGATCCATTCGATGATCTTCGGAATATCGTGCAGGAACAGCGAAGTGCGGCTGCGCTGGCGGACCTCACCGTCTACCTCGGTGGTGATCTCCAGATCGCTTGGGTCCAGCGCGGTTTCGATCCACGGGCCGAGCGGGCAGAACGTGTCGTAACCCTTGGCCCTGGTCCACTGGCCGTCGTGGCGCTGCTGATCACGGGCGGTGACATCGTTGGCGATGGTGTAGCCCAGGATCACCTCGGATGCCTTCGCCGCGGACACGTCCTTGCACGGACGGCCGATCACCACGGCCAGCTCGCCCTCGTAGTCGACCTGAGAAGAGCTGGGCGGCAGGATGATCGATGCGTTCGGGCCGATGATCGAGGTGTTCGGCTTGATGAAGATCACCGGGTCCACCGGTGCCTCGCCACCCATTTCGGCCGCGTGGGCGGCGTAGTTCTTGCCGATGCAGATCACTTTGCTCGCCAGGATCGGCGCCAGCAGGCGGATATCGGCCAGCGGCCAGCTCCGCCCGGTGAACGTCGGCGAGCCGAACGGATGTTCGGCGATCTCCTTGGCGACGGCGTCGCCTCCGTCGCCTTCGATGCTGACGAAAGCGACTCCATCGGGACTGGCAACTCGACCTAAGCGCATGCCCCGGAGTCTATCGAGACGGGGCTACCTGCCCGAACGCGCCCGTGATGCGACATGGGTCCGTTGATAGCGGCTCGGACGAAGTGCGTGACAGATCACACCGATGTGATTCGAAGCCACTGCCCGCGTGCGGGATTCGTGTGTGCGGCGATGTGACCCGTCAGACACCTCACCGGTGGGCAACATCCACGGGTCACCGGTGTAGCGTGAACAGTGATGTTCAAACAATGAGACATCAATCTCATATATTGAGATGTAATCGTGCAATCCGGCGAGGTGAGAAACGTGACAGACGCGGGGCCGATGGTCGACGTGACGCAGCTGGGTAACGGCAGACGCTGGTTGATGCTCGCCCTCGGCGTGTTCGCGCAGACCTCCAGTTCGATCTTCATCCACGGCACCCCGTTCCTGCTGCCCGCGCTCACCGCTCGTGGCGATTCGCTCACCTCCGCCGGTGCGCTGGTGGCACTACCGACCGTAGGTCTGGTCTGCACCCTGATCGCCTGGGGGTACGTGGTCGACCGGATCGGCGAACGCATCGTGCTGGTGGCGGGCACGCTGCTGATGTGTGTGGCAGGCGTCGCCGCGGCCGTGGTGGACAACCCCGTCGCGTTCGCCGCGCTGCTGTTCGTCGGCGGTATCGGCGCCGCCAGCTCCAACGGCGCCAGCGGCCGGGTGATCGTCGGCTGGTTCCCGCCGGACCGGCGCGGTCTGGCCATGGGTATCCGCCAGACCGCGCAACCGCTCGGTGTCGGCATCGCCGCGCTCACCATCCCGTGGGTGGCCGTGCACCATGGCATTCCCGCGGCCATGTTGGTGCCCGCGCTGATGGCCGGGGTGGCCGCGATCGGCTGCCTGGTCGGCATCATCGACCCACCGCGACCGCCCGCGAAGGCCGCCGACCGCGCCAACCCCTATCGCGGCGGCTCCACCCTGTGGCGGATCCACGGTGTCTCGATCCTGCTGGTCGTCCCCCAGGCCACCCTGTGGACCTTCGGCCTGCTGTGGCTGCACGTCGACCTCGGCTGGTCACTGGCCGCCGCTGGCGCGCTGATGACCGTCACCCAGTTCCTCGGCGCCGCAGGAAGAATCGGCGCGGGAGCCTGGTCGGACCGTGTCGGCTCGCGCCTGCGCCCCCTGCGCCAGGTAGCCGTCGCCGCCGCCGTCGCCATGGCCGCGCTGACGATCACCGCCTGGACCGACTGGTGGTGGGCTGCGGTTCCTTTGATGGTCGCGGCTTCGGTGATCTCGGTGTCCGACAACGGCTTAGCGTTCACGGCCGTGGCCGAAATAGCGGGACCGTTCTGGAGCGGGCGAGGCCTCGGTATCCAGAACACCGGCCAGAACATCGCGATAGCCGCCGTCCCACCACTTTTCGGTGCCGTCATCACGGCGACCGGCTTCCCCGTGGTGTACGCCCTGGCAGCGGTCGCCGCGGTGGCGGCGGTGCCATTGGTCCCCAGGGGATCCTGGAAGTAGCTTCCATCACGGGCCGCGAATTCGGTCGAATACCTGTATCTCCTACTCACCGAACACAATTCGATCCACACCACCAATGACAAAGGCTCGCTCCGGCATTCAGCCGGAGCGAGCCTTTCGCGTGCGACGGGATCAGACGATGGCCGCGATGCGGTCACCGACCTCCACGGTGGAGGCGGTGCCGGTGCGCGAGGCCAGGTCCTTGGCCACAGCGGATTCGATGCGGGCCGCGCCCTCGGTGTTGCCGAGGTGGTTGAGCAGCAGCGAGACCGAGAGAATGGCGGCGGTCGGGTCGGCCTTGGACTGGCCCGCGATGTCGGGGGCACTGCCGTGGACCGGCTCGAACATCGACGGGTTGACGCCCGAGGCGTCGATGTTGCCCGAGGCGGCCAGGCCGATGCCACCGCTGACGGCGGCGGCGAGGTCGGTGATGATGTCACCGAACAGGTTGTCGGTGACGATCACGTCGAAGCGGCCCGGGTCGGTCACCATGTGGATGGTGGCGGCGTCGATGTGCTGGTAGGCCGTGGTCACCTCGGGGAATTCGGCGGCGACCTCGTCGACGGTGCGCTGCCACAGCGAGCCGGCGAAGGTGAGCACATTGTTCTTGTGCACCAGGGTGAGGTGCTTGCGGCGGGCCTGCGCGGTGGCGAAGGCGTAGCGCACCACACGCTCGATGCCGAAGCGGGTGTTGTTGGAGACCTCGGTCGCCACCTCGTGCGGCGTGCCGACGCGAATCGCGCCGCCGGTGCCGGTGTAGGGGCCCTCGGTGCCTTCACGCACCACCACGAAGTCGATATCCGGGTTGCCCGCCAGCGGGCTGGTGACACCGGCGTGCAGCTTCGACGGACGCAGGTTCACGTGGTGATCGAGCGCGAAACGGGTCTTGAGCAGCAGCCCACGCTCGAGCACGCCGCTGGGCACCGACGGATCGCCGATCGCGCCGAGCAGAATCGCGTCGTGCTGCTTGAGCTCGGGCAGCACCGACTCCGGCAGGATCTCCCCGGTGCGGTGGTACCGCGCGGCACCCAGGTCGTACTCGGTCTTCTCCACACCGGGCAACACCACGTCGAGCACCTTGACCGCCTCGGCGATGACCTCGGGTCCGATGCCGTCACCGGCGATAACTGCGAGTTTCATGAAGTCCAGCTCCCGTTCTTCAGGATCGGCGGTCGCCACGACCAACCGTCGGTGGTGCCGTTACGCACCGACCCAGCCACGTCGAGGCCGACCTCGAGGAGGCTTGCCCGCGCAGCGGGCGTCGCGGCCGTCCCGACGAAAGGCGGGGCGAGACAATGCGCCGAAGGCGCGAGTATCGCCCCGCATTTCGTCGGGACCGGCGGGGCCGCGACTCGAGCGCGCCAGCGCTCCGATAAATCAGGCCAGGTCGACCAGGACGACCTTCGAGGCGCCGACGGCCTCGGCGATCGCGGTCTGCACCTCGGCCGAGACCTCGGCGTTGACGCGCAGCACAACGGTGGCACCTTCGGCGTCGATGTCCTGGCTCAGCTGCGCGGCCAGGATGTCGATCTCCGCCTCGCCCAGCTTGGTGCCGATCTTGCCGAGCGCGCCCGGCTTGTCGCTGTAGTTCAGCACGGCCAGGTTCAGGCCCTCGGCGCGCATGTCGTAGTTGCGGCCGTTGATGTTGACGATCTTCTCGACCAGGTTCGGCTCGGTTAGCGTGCCCGCCACGTTCAGCGTCGAACCGTCGCCGAACACGGCGCGCAGGTCGACGACGCTGCGGTGGTTCGGGCTCTCCGAAGCGGTGGTGACGGTGGCGGTGATGCCACGGTCCTTGGCCAGCGCCGGAGCGTTGACGAAGGTGACCTGGTCCTCGACCAGTGCCGAGAACACACCGCGCAGCGCGGACAGCTCCAGCACGGCCACGTCCTGCGAGGCGAGCTCGCCGCGCACCTGCACCTCAACGCTGACGGGCAGCTCACTGGCGATGGCGCCGAGCAGGGCGCCCTGCTTGCGCACCACATCGAGCCACGGCGCGACGACATCGTTCACGGCGCCACCGGTGACGTTCACCGCGCCCGGCACGAACTCACCGGCCAGCGCCAGCAGCACCGACTTGGCGACATCGGTGCCCGCGCGGTCCTGGGCCTCCGAGGTGGAGGCGCCCAGGTGCGGGGTCACGACGACCTCGGGCAGGTCGAACAGCGGGCTGTCGGTGCACGGCTCGGTCTCGAACACGTCCAGACCGGCGGCACGCACGTGGCCGGACTTGATGGCGTCGGCAAGCGCCTGCTCGTCGATCAGGCCACCGCGCGCGGCGTTGACGATGATGACGCCCGGCTTGGTCTTGGCCAGCGTCTCGGCGTTGAGCATGCCCTTGGTCTCGGGCGTCTTCGGCAGGTGGATCGAGATGAAGTCGGCGCGCTCGAGCACCTCCTCCAGGGTCAGCAGTTCGATGCCGAGCTGGGCGGCGCGGGCCGGCGAGGTGTAGGGGTCGTACGCGACGATCTTGGTCTCGAACGCGGCGAGGCGCTGCGCGAACAGCTGGCCGATACGGCCGAGGCCGATGACGCCGACGGTCTTGCCGAGGATCTCGACACCGTTGAACTTGCTGCGCTTCCAGGTCTTCTCACGCAGGGTCGCGTCGGCGGCCGGGATCTGCCGCGCGGCCGAGAGCAGCAACGTGACAGCGTGCTCGGCGGCGGTGTGGATGTTGGAGGTCGGCGCGTTGACGACCATCACGCCACGCTCGGTGGCGGCGGGCACGTCGACATTGTCGAGGCCGACACCGGCACGGGCGACGATCTGCAGCTTCTTGCCCGCGTCGAGCACCTCGGCGTCGACGGTGGTGGCCGAGCGCACGAGCAGCGCGTCGGCCTCGGGGACCGCGGCGAGCAGCGCCGGGCGGTCGGGTCCGTCGACCCAGCGAACCTCGACACCGTCACCGAGTGCGTCGACGGTCGACTGGGCGAGCTTGTCGGCGATCAGAACTACAGGACGGCCTGCTTGGCTCACTGTGGGGTACTCCTGGGGAAGAAAGGGGGTCGGCAGTTACCGCGAACCAGAATAGTCGCCCGGACTTCGGTTGCCCTTACCCCCCTGCCCGAAAACCGGGTGAACCCTGCGCACCGACGCCTCTAACATCAGCTCATGTCATTGCGCACCGTCCCCGAATCGATGGACCCGGCTGTGGTGGCCGCCGTCGACGCAGAGCTCGACCGGGTGGCGGCCGAGCACGACGTAACCATCCGTCTCGCTATCGAAAGCGGCAGCCGTGCTTGGGGTTTCCCCTCGCCGGACTCCGACTACGACTGCCGCTTCGTCTACGTGGCAGGCCTGGACACCTACCTGTCCCCGTGGCGCACCCGCGATGTGATCGAAACACCGTTGATCGGTCTGCTCGATGTGAACGGCTGGGATCTGGCGAAGGCGCTGCGCCTGCTGGTGGCGGGCAACGCGGTGCTCGTCGAATGGCTGATGTCGCCGATCGTCTACCGCGGCGACGAGGCGTTTCGCACCCGGCTGCGCGAGGTGGCGACGGAGGTGGCCGATCGCGACCGGATCGCCCGGCACTACCTGCACCTCGGCGCGCGCCAGTGGGCGCTGTTCGAGCGCAACGGTGGTTTGAAGAAGGTGTTCTACGCGCTGCGACCCGCGATGGCGCTGCGCTGGTTGCGTGAGCACCCCGGCGCCGCGGTGGCGCCGATGCACCTGCCCACGCTGCTCGCCGACTGCGAGCTGCCCGCCGACCTCGTGGCGGCGATCACCGAGCTGACAGATCTCAAGTCGAAGACCAGGGAGATGGGTTCGGCCGCCCCGCCCGCGCTGATCACGGCGTTCATCGACGCCGAATTCGAGCGGGCCACGACGGAATTCGACTCCCGCGGGCCGCGCGATCTCACCACGTCGATGGCGATCACGGGTGAGTTCTTCCGCGCGGAAGCGCTGAGATAGCAGAAGACCTGTAGATAGCAGAAACTCCGCACCATCCGGTGCGGAGCTTCACATTCGTACGCTGGTCAGCGCAGAATCAGATGGCGCGAACGTCCTGAGCCTGGGGGCCCTTCTGACCCTGACCGACCTCGAACTCCACGCGCTGACCCTCTTCGAGGGACTTGAAGCCGGAGCCGCCGATCGCGGAGTAGTGAACGAAGACGTCCGGGCCGCCTCCGTCTTGGGCGATGAAGCCGAAGCCCTTTTCGCCGTTGAACCACTTAACAACACCCTGTGCCATTTCAAAAACCTTCTGTAGATGAGCTAGGTCCTAATAGTCCGGTCCTGGTCTCGGTGTCCACCATGCCATGATCCGACGAATTCGGCCACATCCCACCGTGCAAAGTGTGCGAACTGTGAGGAAGGCAACCCCCGAGCACTGCCGGCCGGTGCCGTCACGGACGTGACGCAGCCCGCCTTTCGGGTGGATGCTCAGCGTATGCCGAGGTAGTTGCTCCACGGATGCCAGATTAGCCGGACACACGCATCAAACCGACTGGCACCCTTCACCATCGAGAACTCTATGCATTAGGGACGTGTCACCGTCAGCAACCCTAGACATTTTCGAGAAACCTAGTACGGCAAATTCTCTACCAGCGTATTTTCCGAGTTTGTGAGGGATCGCACGCCTCGCCGGGAAATCACGCTAGGAGCAGAAGGTGCTGGATATCAACCATTTCACTTACGGCTGGGTGACCCCCCTGCTGGCCTATGCCATGTCGGTCATCGGGTCGATGCTGGCGCTGCGTTGCATGGTTCGCTCGCGCGCTTCGGGCATGCACGGCGGCTGGCTCACCGCGGCCGCGATCGCACTCGGTGGCACCGGTATCTGGGTCATGCATTTCATCGCGATGCTCGGTTTTTCGGTACGCGGGGTGACCATCCGCTACAACGTTCCCATCACCTTGTTCAGCGCCGCTGTCGCCATGGGTGTGGTGTGGCTCGGATTGTCCATCGTGGTGCGTCGCAGCTGGGACAGCGCCGCGTTACCGGTCGGCGGCACGATCACCGGACTCGGCGTCGGGGCCATGCACTACGCGGGCATGTACGCGATGAAAACCGACGCCGAGATCATCTACGACCCCGTCGTGGTCGCCGCGTCGCTCGCCATCGCGGTGGTCGCCTCGATCGCGGCGCTGTGGTTCGCCCTGCACATCCACGGCATCGTCGCCACCATGGGCGCCGCCCTGCTGATGGGCGTGGCCGTCACCGGCATGCACTACACCGGCATGTTCTCGATGAGCGCGCACACCAGCGCCCACGTCGCCCATGCCAGTGGCGCCACCGCCGCCCAGCTGCTCACTCCGCTGATCATCGGCATCAGCATGGTGACCATGATCCTGCTGATGCAGGTCGGCATCACCGAAGCCGAGGACCCCAACCTCACCCGCCCGGTCCACAATCAGAACGCGAGCCGCTTCTGGCCGAGCGGGCAGAACTGAAACCTGTCGGACCCCGGTGAGAGAATAAGGAGGTAGCAAACACCGGCATGAGCTGCGGCTATGCCGAATTCACGGGGGAGTTCCAGATGCCGTTTGTCATTGCCGTCACCGTAATCTGCGCGGTCACCGGCGCACTCAGCCTCTTCGCCGCCACCGTCGCCGAAACTCGTGCGAACCGCGCGTTGCACGACTCTCGGTCCTGCTTCGTGGGCGACGGCAACCCCACGAACTCCTTTTTCGCACACCGCGCCCGGCACGACCGGCTGCACCGCCTCAACACTGCGCTGCTGATCCTGAGCGCGGTCGTCTCGCTGGCGGCTACGGGTTTCGCCGTCTACGCGGTGGCTGTCTTCTGATCACCCGGCCTGCACATCGTGCGCTTCGGGTCCGCGCCGAGTGTCGGTGACGGTGTATTCCACGCGCTGACCGTCGCGCAGCGTGCGGAACCCCTCGCCGATCAGCGCGGTGTACTCGACGAACACATCGGGCCCACCAGCGTCGGGGGTGATGAATCCGAAACCCTTGCCGCTGTCGAACCAGGTCACGACCCCACTTGGCATCAACCGACCTTCCGACTCCTGTGCCCACCAGCCTGATTCGTCAATCGTCGCATGCCGGCACCCGCGACACGAAGGGCTTTCGGCTCGAGGAGCCGATCGGGCTGTGACGAAATGGCTATGCTCCGGACACGGTCCGCCCGGACCGGGTCAGCCGCGAGAACGGGGATTCGGTGCAGCCTTCGACCGTTCGCTGCGCGGCCGAAACCGTCACGATCTTCGTCGCCACCTCGGTCGCGGCGCTCGCGATCATGCTGCCGATCAGTTTCGCCTCGCTGGCCGCGTCGCTGCATGTCGACCTGCTGGTGTTCAACGTTCCGCGGGCGATGACCGGTGCCGCGTTCATGGCGGTGATCACCGCCGCCGTCACCGTGGCCATCGGCAGCGTGCGAACGGCCCGCTGGACCGCGCTGCTCGCCCTGCTCGGCATCCTGGTGAACCATCTGGCCTTCATCCCGGACAGTTCGGACGGTCACCTCGACAGCCTGTCGCTGCCCACCTTGAACTTCATCGACGCGCTGCTCGCGGGTGTCGTCATCGGCGCCCTCGCGGTGGCGGTCTGGAACGAACCGCTGCTGCGAACCGTCTACCTGTTCGGCGCGCTCGGCGGCACCATTCTCGGCGACCTGACCCAGTCGCCCACCGACCCGGATGCCGACGGTTTCAGCGGCGCGGTCGGAGGCGCACTGCCCCTGTGGTTCATCGGGGCCACCGTGCTCGCCCTCGCCTACTTCGCGTTCACCACGGCGGCCCCGGCCCGCTCGACCATCGAAACCGCCATCCCACTGGCGCCCGTGTTCGCCGCCGTCGTCGCCTTCACGACGACCATCGTCACCGCGCTCGCTGTGGCGTCCGACAAGACCAGCACCTCCTATCTGATCATCGCCTCGATCGTCGCCATCGCTGCCGCGGTCGCCGCCGCGCTGATCCTGCCGGGACGCGAGGGCATCCTGGTCCTGTTGATGAGCAGTTTCTCCGTCGCGGGCAGCCTCGTCACCACGCTGCCGCGCTCGGGCTGGATCGACCTCGCCACCCTCGCCGCCACCGCCGCCGGCCTGCTGATCGGCATCCGCACACCACGTCCGGTGGTGGCCGCGGCGAGCGTGCTCGCCCTGGCCTGCTTCGTCCTCGCCACCGATGTCTTCGCCCCGAACGCCACTCTCACCGCTGCCTTCGGCTGCCTTGCCCTAGGCGCGGTCGCCGGGTACTGCCTCGGCACTTCGGTTCCGCAGAGCCCCACGTCCGGGACCGTCGGCCTGGCGATCCTGTTCGTGCCCTCGATCGGAGTCGCCCTGAGCGACAGCGATTTCGGCCACCTCGCCTATTCGTCATCCTGGTACCGCACCGCGGACGTGGATCGCGGCATGGGCCCCGGCGTGGTCGCGATCGCCGTCGCCCTCGGCTGCGCGATCGCCGTCCTGGCCCTGATGCGCCTCCGGGCCGCGCCACCGAAGATCGTCAGCCCCTAGCCGATTCCCACCCGTATTCCGAAAACGCCTGTCCCGCCATCACCTTGCCGATGCCCACCCGGCAGTAGTCGACGATCTCGTCGGGCAACCCCGCGGGCTCGAACCAGCCCAGTTCCGAGCACTTTTCGGGCTCACGGTTGGTGACCAGGCCAGCCCATCGCCGCACGGTGAAGAACATCTGCACCCGCTCATCGCTGTGCAACACATGCGCGAATTCCACATCCCGAGCATCGATCTCGACCCCCACCTCCTCGCGTGCCTCCCTGATCAACCCGGCCACCGCCGACTCCCCCGCTTCCAGATGCCCCGCGGGCACATGAAACAACCCGTCCCCGAACCCCGTGTTCAGCCTGCGCCCCAACAACACCCGCCCCTGCACATCGACCAACACCAGATGAACCCCCACGAGCACCCGATACTTCTCCACCGTCACCCCCTCCTGATCGAATTTCCCACCCTAGAACTTCGAGACAGTGCCTGCCGCAGATGTTTTCGGGGTATACCCACATCATGAGTTTCCCGGTGTCCTTCGGGTTCGCCCAGGTCGGTCTCCTGGCCCTGATCGCCCTCGCTGTCCTGCTCCTGGTCACGGCCGCACTGGCCGCCACCCGCCGCCGCGGCCCCAAGGCCGTGCTCGGCCGCGCGGTCCCCGGCGCGGCCCTGCTCCTGGTCGCGGTCCTCCTGCTCTGGATCGCCACCCTCCTGCAGACCTACCTCGGCCTCACCGGCGAAATCAAAGCCGCCCACGTAGTCGCCAAACCCGTTGCGGGCCAAGAACACCAACTCGACGTCGTACTCACCCAGTTCAACGAAGACGGAACCGCGGGCCAGCCGACAACCCATCGCATCGAGGGCGATCTCTGGGCCCTACAGTCCAACATCGTCGAACTCGAACCATGGGTCAACGCCCTCGGCTTCCACTCCGGCTACAAGATCAGCCGCCTGTTCGGCCAACGCCTCGACGGCAAATCCCCCGCCCAAGACCACATCTTCCTCAACGGCGGCGACCGCGACTTCTTCGAAGACATGAACGAAAACCGCTGGTACACCAACCCCTTCATCCGCTCCGCCTACGGCAACGCCACCATAGCCACCCCCGGCGAATACGACGTCTACATCTCCCGCGACGCCATCAAAGTCCGCGAAACCGAGAACTAGACCACCCCGAAATCCTGCACCCATCGCGCTAGGACCCAGCGACCCCCTGATCCACCGGCAGCGCAGGCAACACGTTCTGCGGCAACCACGGCCCATCCCCGAACGGCAGTTCCCCGCTGCGAACCCCCAAATCTTTGCGAGCGCATTCGTAGAAGGCGTTCCGCTTGTGACCTGTCGCCTCGTAAGCGCGCAGGTAGTCGTCATGACTCATCTCGCCACCCATCGCTACGAGACTGAGCTCCCACACCGCCTTGTTCCAAAGCCGAGCAGATGCAACAGCTTCGGGGGATCCGAGTAGCAACACCATCTCCCACTTCAGCGTCTTCTCGGATTCGGCCTCGGCCAGGAGTTGCGCACCTTCGACCGCTGAAATCGGCTGCCCTGCTTGAGGGAACCCTCTCCCCGCTACCATCCGCTGCGACAACACCGCGAAGTGCTTCAGCGAGTGAGCGAACTCGCTGTACGCCACAAGCCGCCGGTCATCCCACCGACTGCCCTGAGTTCGCCGCCACTTCGACCGCTCGGTAAACGCAGCCCCGGCAAACGTCGCCCCCGCCCCGAGAAGGACTCCGCCCACGGTAATCAATTGCTGCACAACGGGATTCATCTACTCATTGTGAAGGCGATTCTGTCAGCGCACCAGCGATCCGGCAGCGCACCCGAGCGATCCGGAGACGCTCACGTATGGAATTGGGCGAATGAACGATGTTCTGCCTCATCCTGCGCGGATGTAATTGGTCCATGAGGCGGATCACCCGCATGACGAAAGGTCAGTCAGATGTCTGAACGCGATTTAGCCATGATGTACGCAGCACATGACGCATTCCGGCGCGATCTCCTGGCGCTCGCCACCGCTCCGGATCGTGAACGCTGGACCCAGTTTCGTACCCAACTTTCCGTCCACCACACTGCGGAGGACGTCGTGCTCTGGCCGAGTCTGCGCCGCCGCGGCGTGGACGCGCGGCTGGTCGAGGCGATGGCCGCTGAACACGACCGGATCGATCCGCTTCTTGCCCAGGTGAACCGGGCCTTCGATACCGCGGGACCGGTCGCCGCGCGACCAACGCTCGTGGCACTGTCCGAGCTATTGCACAACCACCTGCGGCACGAAGAGCAAGAAACGCTGCCATTGATCAACGATCGAGAATGGTCGCTACTCGACCGAGAGATGCGCCGTCGCATCGGACTCCGCGGACTTCGGGCCTATTACTCGTGGCTACTGCGGGATGTGGAGGGTGAACGCCGCCGCAGGGTACTGGCCACAATTCCCGGCCCACTCCGCTTGGTGATCTCGTAGACGGTTTGTCCGGCAACCAACCCTGCCGTTCAGATACCCAGACGGCAGACTGGAACTCAGCCGAAGAGCTCTCCCGCGCGGGTCGCGGTGACCGCTTGCAACAACCACTCGTTGAGTTGATCAACGTCGGTGGTGTCGGCGAGCAGCTTTCGCTGGGCTGCGGAGAGCTCGATTCCACGACCGGTCAGCACGGTCAACACCGAACGTGCGACGCCCTGACCAAGTCCCTGCTCCAAGCCCTGTTCGAACCCTTGCTCACGCCCCTGAGCACGGAGCCGCTGAGCGGATTCCGAACGGAAGAACGACAGATCCGTGTCCATTTTGTCCCTCCAGAGCTGGGCGGCGTCGGTGTCGGCGAGAACCTCTGCTGGATCAGTGATCGCAGGCACGTTATGCGGGCCGAGGACCAGCGGCTGCAGAGTGAAGCTGGTCCAGCTCCTGTACGTGAGGGTCATCGGTTTGCCCGCCCAGGTCGCGGTCTCCTTGTCGTGGCAGACCACCACCAACACGACCGGCAACTCGTACTTGTTGTGCAGAAAGGTTACGTAGAACGACCACGCGGCGAACCTCGTGACATTCCGTTCGACTGCGCCTCGACGATAAGCAGGAACTCGTCGTTGACGGTCGTGACCCGCAGGATCGTGTCCGCACGCCGTTCAACCGGCGTCGTCGCGGTGAGGTCGACCGAGATCTGTTCCACTGCAATGGGTTCAGGAAAAGGAAGATCAAGAACGCGGAAAGCATGACCGACTGCGGCGGCATCATGAGTGAAGATCCCGTGCATCGCCTCATGCGATGAGCTGATCATGCAGCGACGCTATCAAGGTTCGCCAGACCAGCTGACCCTGGACGCGCTCGAGTGTCGGCGGCGCCCGCGACGCCTGCGAGACCTCTCTCGCCCGCGCCGTGAGCTGGGCATAGGTAGCATGAACGAATGCCTGTGCCCAGCATCGAGCGCCCAGATCTTCCAGAACATATGACCTGGGAAGAGCTGGAAGACCTGCCTGTGGAGATCGCCTCGCAGATCGAACTGTGGGAGGGACGGGTGGTATGGGTGCGGCGCGGCCCGGGCGAGCACCAGATGGCGATGCGTCGGCTGACCGAGCAGATAGAACGGTGCGCTCGAGATGACATGTCGGCTGTTTCCGAACGATGCTGGCGAGCCAACCTCGAAACGAATGTGTTCTTCGGTAGTGCGGGAAAGTCCGACTTCGTAACCCCCGACTTCCTGGTGCATCGCTGTCTGCCGCCCTTCGCCGACGTCCGTGCTACCGATACTGTGCTGGTCGGCGAAGTCCTTTCGCCGTCGAACACGCCGATCGACATAGAAGCCAAACGCGCGCGATACGCGAGCGGCGGCATCCCGTGGTATTGGGAAGTCAGCCTGCAGCGAGACACCGGCGCGATCGGCACGGTCCGGGTTTACGGACTCGACATCGGCCACGCCGAACTCCCCGAGGGAGTCCGCCCGTTACGCCCAGCAAACTATGTTCTCGCAGGTGAATGGACCTCAGCCGAAGGCGGGAATGTTTCGTTCCCCTCTCCGTTCGCCCTCGACATCCCATGGTCCTCACTGACCTTCTGATCGCTAGAGCTCCCGAAGTCCTCCAACCCCAGCGAACCCTTGGCGAGCTCGAACTGCACCTGATCGATCTGCTCTGGATCGCCACCTCCTACAGACCTACCTCGGCCTCACCGGCGAAACAGAAGGTCTGGCGGCGGCAGAGTTTCCTGGTCAGGCCCGTACCTCTGGGCGCAGAGTCTCCGCTTGCTCCACCGCCGACGTGGGCTTGGGCGGGACGGGTTCGGGCAGCGTGCGGAACAGCAGCCAATCAGGGCGGGCATAAGGACCAACGGGTCAGCGCGGTTCGTAGGGAGGTTCCGTCGGCGATGCCGCCGATGAGGGGCGTGGCCAGGCCGCCGATGCTGACGGTCAGTCCAAGAGTAATGCCACTGGCGGTGCCCGCTCGCGTGGGCAGATAGTCGCAATGGCGCACCCAATTGCGTCTGTTTCACGCTCTGGTCTTACTCGCCGAGAACACGCCTGTGACCGCAGTGGCGCACCTGTGCGGCTGGTCCTCGGCCAGCGCGTTCATCGACGTCTTCCGCCGCACCTTCGGACACACCCCGGAATGCGCAAACCACGCTGATAGATGCCCTATTCGGTCGCGCTGGGCAACGGCGTCCATCTAGCGATCAGCAACCCTTGCTTTGATATCTGGCTCGTCTTTCACCGCCGTGAGCATCGAGCTCAGCCACAGTGGCGTCTGTCCTCGATGATTCGCAATCGTGGCATCGGCACCGCGATCCCGGAGCAAGCGAACGACTTCGAGTGTCCGCCCAGCCCGATCGCGCATAATGCGCGACGGCTGCTTCTTCTACAAAAGTCCGCTCTCCCTGCCGGTGGGTCGGCTCGGAATCAACTGGTCGACCATATTTCCGAACAGCACTCCGGTAGCTTCCTGTCCTGTGACTTGTCGCATCGACACCGAGTGGGCCCAGGCCGTCGCACGGTCAGAGTTGCAACATGCGTTGCCGCGTCGCTGGTCGCACTCCCAAGTGGTCGCACGAGCAGCTGGAGCTCTGGCCGGGATCGTGGGCGACGACGCGGAGCTATTGTGGGCCGCCGCGGTTCTCCACGATGTCGGCTACTCCCCTGACCTGGCACTAACCGGCTTTCACCCGCTCGACGGCGCTCGATTTCTGCGCGACCAACACGGCGCCGATGAACAATTGACACGGTTGGTCGCCAACCACAGTTGCGCCCTACTCGAGGCCGAGGAGCGTGGACTCCGCCGCGAGTTGGAGTCCGAGTTCCCGCTCCACGACAATGACCTCCTGGTAGACGCACTGATCTACGCCGACATGACCACAACCCCCGACGGAAACCCGACCACCCCGTCCGCCCGGATCGCCGAGATCATCGGCCGCTACGGACCGGACACATTGGTGGGCAGATTCATTCAACGCGCAGAACCGGAAATCATGGCCGCTGCGACAAGAATCGAACAAGCGAAGACGAATCAGCCGAGATACGGATAGCTTCCGGACAGGAAGTCACCGATCTGCTGCCGCATGCTCGGGTGAATGTCGTAGTCGCCCAGCGCATCGGGAGCTACGAATACGACTCCATCGGCTTCGTCATTGATCGTCGGTTCGCCCGACACCGGCCGCCCGATGTAGGTGTTCTCATACTGCTGCCGCACCTCACCGTCGGTGTAGGCAACGATGTGGTGCGGATTGCTGTAAATCCCTAGGAATCCGGTGATTTCAGCCGTGATGCCCGTTTCCTCGCGGCATTCCCGGATCGCACACTCGGCCGCAGTTTCGCCGAAGTCCATGGCTCCACCGGGCAGCGCCCATTGCCCGGTATCACGCCGACGCTGCAACAGGATTGCCCCTGCCCCATCAGCTACCAGCAGATTGCACGCCACCACAAGCGAATTCGGTTTCGGTGCCTTCGGATCGTGGTAGTACTCGATTCTGCCCATGGTCGACCCCTCAATCTGGAATCCAGGGCTGCGCATCAGCCCAGATCGCGTCGAAACTCTCGGCATAGTTGTCGAACCAGCCGACATCATTGACCCGCCGGAGTTGAAAGACGGGATTAGCGCTGGCTGGCTGACCCCAGATGTGGGGATTGACCAGCAGAGTGTCGTCGTAGCGAAACAACGAGTTGTACAGGGTTGTCCCGTGCAGGCGCACCTCGCACCGATCGGCCGATAGGAGCGGGCGGTAGTAGGTGAGCGAAGCTCGGATCTTCGCGGCTAACGTGTCCGGGCCGAGGCCCTCTTCGCTACCACGGTCGATTACCGCCCTGCTGCCCGGATTGCCGAAACACATCCGGATCCGCGCACCTTGCCGTGCTCGTTCGATAAGCGTGTGGGCGACCCGCGGGTTGGATTGAGCAAAGAAGGTGCCCGAGAACACGAGCACATCGATCTGCTCAGTTGCGTTGCCCAACAACGATAGCCATGTTTCGCGAGGTACCTCAGCACGGTTGTGATAGGTGGCGACGAGTTCGACATTCGTCGGTGCGGCTCGCTCATCCACGACCGGCGGCCAGAGGAATCTTTCCTCGACCCGCAGGTGATGTGCGACCCGTCGTCGGTGACGCGGGTGAGGTACCCGACCACCGAGCCAGCGCCCGACCGTCTTCGGATCGACCTCACAGACAACGGCCAGCGACTCGGGTGCGATCCCCCGCTGGTGGAGCACGGTCTGAAGCCGGACATTCACGCCTCCAATAGAAGCCGATGTGACGGGGTCGAGCAAGCACACACGGACGTGACCGCGAAAACGTCCTGGGACGTCCCCGCCTACGTCCCAAACGCGGTTACGCAGTCCGATTGCCGACAGCCACGATGTTGACCTCACCAAACCCCAAGGGAGCCAACATGATCACCGAGCGAACCGGCATCCACAGCATCCGACGGCTGTACCTGCAGTTGCTCTATCGCTGCAACTTCGAGTGCCTGCACTGTTTCCACGGCGAGCGGCTTCGACATTCCGATGCCTTCACCGTCGCGCAGGCCTGCAACCTCATCGGACGTATGCAACGCGAGTACGCCACAGAAGAGGTGGTCCTGCTGGGCGGTGAGCCGTTCGTCTACAAGGATCTGCCACGGGTGGCGCGCTACGCCAAGCACACGCTGGGATTGAAGGTCGAAATCTGCACAAACGGATACCGGATCGGCCGACAGCTGCGCGAGATCGCACCCTGTATCGACCTGCTGCGGATTTCGCTCGAAGGGATCGGTGCGACCAACGATCGCATCCGTAATGCAGGAAGCTACGACGCTGCGATGGAATCCATCTCTCTCGCGAACGCTCTCGGCGTACCGACCGGCGCGACCCTCACCGTGAACCGATACAACATCGATGAAGTAGTACACCTCGCGGAGACTCTCCAATCGCGCGGAGTGATGCAACTCAAACTGCACCAACTCCGAGCGGTCGGGAACGCGAAGAAGCACACCGACATGCTGATCACCGATTCCGCTGCCTACACCCGGCTCCGCCGTCAACTCGCCGAGTCCGGACTCGGAATCGAAGTGATCCTCGACGACGACCTCAACGAAGAGCCCGCCTGCGCGTACTCGGCCATCAACGACACCATCGACCGTATCGAGTCAGACCCCCGCGGCGCACTCACGATGTCATGCAAGGCAGTGGGCAAGGACTCACACGCCTTCTGGTACGACAAGGCCGCTGACCGCATCGAATACCGGCCCTCTGCGCACGACGAGATCGCTCTCGGAATTCCCGACGTGGTGTACGGCCGTGTCTGATCGCCGACTCTTCGAGAGCATTGAGGGAATCGCCGGGACCGGTAAGACAACAGTCGCACCCCTGCTTGCGGAGGCCCGCCAGGCCGTCCTGGTCCCAACAGTCCCTCCGAACTTCCAGTCCTTACGCCGGGAACTGGACCACACGAGCAATCCAGACGCGCGCATGTGCCTGTTCCTATCCGCGCTCTTCACCGCGACCGACCAGATAGTCCGCTACCTCGACGCAGGTATCCCCGTCGTTGTCGAAAGCTACTTCGCCCGCTGCCTCACCACCCACCGGGCGTTCGGCGCCCGACTCGGCATCGCCCTCCCCTCCGACCTCCCCGAGCCGGTGACCTATCAGCTGACATGTGCGCCTCACGAACGACTTCGTCGGCTGGCGCAGCGTGACAGGGCGATGACCAAATGGGACATTCTGGCCGAACAGAGTGCCCAGAGCCTCGCCGAAGCAACCGATACGTGGACCACTCACCACATCGACACCACGGCGACCAATCCCGCAGAAGTTGTACGAACCATCCTGTCCCTCAACACAAGTGAGGCCGAACATGCCGACCACCAGCCTTTGGGAGCAGACCCTGACGTTCTTTCCACAGTTCGTACGCGAACTGAATGATCGCTGCGACCCCGGCGCAACAGTGACCGTCATCGGGGCCAGCGACGGCAAATTCGTCTTGCCGCTCGCGGCCGCGGGCTACCGCGTCATCGCAGTCGAGAACGATCCGCAAGCGCTGCACGGTGGCGATGTGCTCCTGCCTGTCGCCGGTCTCGCCTACGCGCCCAGCCTGGCCGAACGCGTGACGGAAGCCGGGCTGACCAGTCAGGTGCGGATCGAACCGCACGACTTCTTCGACGCAGCTCTGACAGAAATGCAAGCCGACGCAGTCTGGACGAGTTGCTCATGGCACTACAGCGCCAACCACCGCCGTCCCCTCCGCGAATTCATCGGACGGATGCAAGATCTCCTCGAGCCGGGCGGCCTTCTCGGCGCCGAATTCATGATGCCGGTCGAGGACCACCACTACATCATCGAGCACTACACAACGCCGGACAAGCTGTTCCGCCGCTTCCCCTGTGGCACTTGGGAAGTACTGCTCACCCTGCGCACCGATCCCTTCATCGAACGACCGCACGTCGGCCAGCTCCACGACCACACGCACCGCATGGGTGTATTTTTCGCTGCAAAGCGCGAACACCTCGACGAAGGGCGCGAGCTCGATGAAGCATGAATATGAAGCGACCTTCTTGGCGATCGACGTCCAAGAGGTCAAGGCAAAACTGGCTGCACTCGGCGCCATCCAGGCCTTCCCTCGAACCCTGCTGACCCGCAAGATCTTCGACGGCGACGCACTCCCCACCGGCGCGTGGGTCCGCCTACGAGACGAAGGCATGCAAACAACGTTGACGCTCAAACATGTCACCGATTCCACCACCATCGATGGCACCACCGAGATCGAGACCGTAGTCGGCGATCTCGACTCGATGGCCGAATTCCTCGTCACCATCGGGCTGAGGGAGGTCCGCTACCAGGAGAACTACCGCGAAGAATGGCGTCTCGGCGACATAGTCTTCGATCTGGACACCTGGCCGGACCTGCCCACCCTCCTCGAGATCGAGGGGCCCGACGAGTCTTCGGTCCGCCAAGCCGCAGCAGACCTCGGACTCGACTACAGCCAGGCGAAGTTCGGCAGCGTCGACACCATCTACCGAGTCGAGACAGGCCGCGACATCCTCGCGGAGCCGACCCTGCTGTTCAAGGACTTCGGCGAGTAGGCTGCCCGCTCATCCCCTGAATCTGCCGTATGGCCGTGGCACACTTCATCTGTGGACCTTGGTGATGAGCGTGCGCTTCGTTCGGACATCTTTTTCGCGCTCCGGCGGTTGGTGGAGGAGCGGGGAGGGTCGGTCACCCGGGCCGATTTGTTGGAGTTCCAGGTCGGCGATTATCCGATTCAGCTTGTCGACCGCAATCGCGGGATCCGGAACCCTAAGGGCTTCGCATCGACGCTGTCGATCATGTCCAAGCCGGGCAGCCCGTACGAGGATGAGGTAGTCGGGGACTCTCTGTTCACCTACGACTATCGCGAGGGACCCATCGATGTCGGCGACAACATCAAGCTCAGGAAGTCAGCGGAGACCGAAGCGAGAACGTCCGCTGGATCAGTGATCGCTGGCACGTTGTGGGCAGAGGACCAATGGCTGCAGCGTGAAGGTCGCCCAGCCCCGAGCGTTCTCCCTCCTGGACGACCGGTTCGAAAGGCTAGGCCAACAGACCACCACTGCACGCAACTCGTCACCGCATGACGCAATTTGGTTTCGCACACCGCGACACATTGCGCAAGTGCCAGAGCAGTAGCCACCATGCTGGAACAGCCGAGCAGCCACCACGTGGCGCTCCACTGCCAAACGCCCTGATTCCTGGAGCTGAGTCAGTCCGATCATATCGCTTCGAAACGTTGGGCCGCTTCGAAGCGATATGCGTCGTACGGTGAGCGCAAGTCTCGACGGGGTCGGGACATAAGGGGAGGTGGAAACTTGATTACGGGGCGGCAGATGCAAGCAGGGCCGAGGGACGCTTTGTTGCAGCGTTCCCGGATCTGGGACGACTACCTCCGGTGGAACACGGCGGTAGCGGATGTCGTCTACCCGGTCAGCAGTGACCCCGCACCAACCTACATGGATCTTGAGACAAATGTGCTGCACAAGATCGCTGCAGCTGCACGGTACAAAGGGCCTGATCCGCGGGCTTCTCTGTCTGAGGCGGTCCGCTCGGTAACGATCACAAACGACGGCACTTTCACGTTGCAGAGGCTCGTGGCCGAGACACGTAGATGGGCCCGGACGTCGCTCGAACCACCACCTTGTCTGGCGCTTCTTGCCTTGTCCGTACTCGCTGCAGAAGACATGGGCAGCTCCAAAGAAGGCCTCGCTGCGCACGCATACTATGCCCGATTGGCCCGACTGCTGACGCTTCCCGACGCTGACGCGGCTCTTCGCCGCCAGTATCCAAAACACTCGGAGTTCCTCTGGGGCTGTGTCAACACGTGGCTCGAAAATCTAGATGGAGAGCGTGGCCTGCCAACCGCATACGCGTTGAGTCACAGGTACGTCGGGCTCCCGATGTCCCAGGCATTAGTCAGGGCGGGAGATCGACGGAAGTTTCCGGCAATGTTCGCTCAGTTCGGGTTGAGCCCGGGCATGCGGCTGGCACCGGAGGACCTGGTCACCTACTTGGGCATGTGGCTCACGTCCGAGACATCGGCCGCCACATCCAACTTGCGGAAGCTGTGGCTTCGCACCGACTCCCACGACAGAATCGCCGCCATTGCAGCAGTGGAGTTGGCCAACTGGGATGGCGTGCTGCAAGATTCCGCTGTCACCGTGACGGCGGGCCGCGCGTTGGTCGTAGCAAACTTGCGAGCGGGATTCCTGCGGTCCAGTTTGGACCTCTCTCTGGGATTTCGACCTCTCGGCGATCTGATGGACGGCCAGATGGAAGTCCTCGAAACCGCAGGCCGATGGGTTCCATTCGGATTCAGTCCCGGAACTGCCGGTCTTTGGCGCAACACGTACACGGAGATTATCGACTTCGCATCAATGCTTGATGGGGTCGTTCGCATCCGACACAACGGCACGGTGGATGGATTCGAGTACAAGCGTTTTCCAAGAACGGTAGTTCCGCTTGTCTACGACGAGCTGCAATCAGCTTATATCCAATCAGATCGGCTCCAGCTGGGCAGCGATTCGTTACTACTTGTACGCACCAAAGATAAAACAGCGGCCGGACCGGTCCCGGAGGTCGAGCGAGTCCTAGCCGAATGCGCCCGACCTGGCTTTTCGAAGCAAACAAACTTAACTGGGCTCCCGCTTGGATGGACGTTGTTTACCAATGTTCAAATTTTCGGCGCACCCAAGTCCTCGACAAAGTTCAATGAACTGGTTCCGCTCGCCCGGAATCAGCTCACAGTAGCCGGTGGGCTACGAATTCCATCGCGGATCCGCAAATGGTCTACCTTCAGCCCTCCAGAGATCAGGGCGGCCGTCCAGAGTGAATCAAAGCTTCGTGTGACTCTCAGCAATTGTCATGACGATGAGGTCACCCATGAATGGAAATCGGCCAACGGCGCCCTAGTCGCAGAATTGAGCAACCTCGCCCTGAAGGATGGGGACTACCAAGTCGCTCTGTATGCGGGTTCCAAAACGATACCAACACAGCAAGTTTCGCTACGTCTTCGCTCAAGCTTCGATGTGGATCCTGCATGGGAGAGGGCTCCGCGGCTGACATACTCGCTCACCACGCCGCTCGGGGCATTGTCGGCATCCGAAGATGCACCCGAGGATATTTTCGTGGACGGGATGATCGCTCAGGGTGAATCTGGCATCAGTGCGACTGCAACTGCCACAGCCCGCATCTTGTGGAGTAATCCGCGTAGCGTCATCGAGCGATCAACGATCAGGATCGGAACGCCGGACCCACAGTCATGTGTCGTTACTGGAGCGCACGCGATTCAACTCCCGCCCGCTCTAGACCGACACGCCCCCAAGGTGATCGAGGGTGCGTGCAAGTCGTGCGGGCTTGTTAAGCGCTACCCTGGATGGCTGCCCCGATGGGGACGAGCAAAGCCGTCCGCCCACGATGAGTCGCAGCCGTATTTTGCGATCTCGAAGTTGCCGACAGTTGAAGGAAACCCAGCAAATTGGGACGTCGCGCTGGATGCGCTTATGCATTTGGGTGGAGGACCTTTCGCAACATTGGCGTCAGTGGCGACCCAACTGGAAGGGTCCGCACTGTTTGTTGACATATTCACCAGATCACTTGAATCCCTGGGACACATCGCAGTCGAACGCGATGACCGTTGGCAGCCCGTGAGATGGGAAGTTTCGCCAACATGTTTCGCACAGACGGCCGACGGCCGCTACCGACTTGCCGGATACTGGCCTTCCCACGCACGTGAGTCAGTGGCCTTGTTCGGAGAAGTCGATGTGGTTGAAATTCCCAGCGAAAGGGCACCGACCGAGACCTTTCTCACCGGGGTGGTCGAAATAGTCGCTGAAGGCATCGCTCAAACTGTACATACAGAGATTGCAAGCAACGCCGGCGTCGCGATTCTCGATTCGCTTCCCCGACTCTCCGACATTGGCGAGTCCTTACCTCGCATGTCGACGCCGGGGTTCGACACCGCGGAGCATTTCGATTCTGGTTCCGCCAGCTGGATTCCAACACGTGATCTGTCAGTAAGCGGCGGCTACCGACTGCGGCGTGGCTTCGAGTCCCTGTATATCTACCGCTCCGCAGCAGATATCAATACGGGCCAGGTGGCAATTACCAGCGCATATCTAGCAAAACATCTCGCCGCCAACGAAATTGGTCAGACGCTACTCTTCTACCACGAGGCATCTCAGTCACTGTTTGCACCACAGGGTTGCGAGCTCCCAGGCCTGTTCGAGCGTGCAGCAGTTGCACTATCGGGGCGCCTACCAGACGCAAAGCAGATAAAGTTCAAGAGCAACAAGCGAAAGTGCTTGGCCTACAGCAGCTTCGACAGGTACTGCGCTGACTTACTGACCACTCTGCTCACAACCTAGGGGTTGACGTTGAATCAGATAACGCCGCTTACGCTCGCGTGGGGGCTCCGGGATGCGTACCTGCGCTACTTCGACACCGCGTTCTGGCTAAACGATGAATCGGTCATGTCGCAGCGCCGGTCGCTACTGGAAAAGCCCGGCGCCCTCATTGGCAAACTAATGATCGAGCCAGTTGTCCCATACGCAAATACCTCCCGGCTTGACCAAGTTATCGAGCAAATCGGGATACCGGCATCGACGGCAAAGCGCGTCGCTAGTGCATTATTCCCCGACGCTGACTCCAGTACACTGTCGCTACGGCAACATCAGGCCCAGTCGGTTCTGCATCACTTTCTACCGGGCACCTCACCGGGACGCAATGTAGTCGTAACATCGGGCACCGGCTCCGGCAAAACGGAGTCGTTCCTCCTACCCATGTTGCTGCGCCTTATGTGCGAATCAGCGAAGTGGCCAGCTCAGAATCCAGCCACGCCATGGTGGCGGTCGCCCGAACCGCAGTGGAAATCGCTACGTGGCAATGAAAGCAGACTACCGGGAGTCCGCAGCCTCATCCTCTACCCCACGAATGCCCTCGTCGAGGACCAGATGACGCGTCTACGTCGCGCCGTGCGTAAGCTTCGCGACGATGACCCGGCGCATCCGGTTTGGTTCGGCCGGTACACCGGAAACACCATCGGCTCAGGACAGAGATCGAAGAAGTCGCTCAGTGAAACCGCTGAAAACCTTCGTGCCTATGAGCGCGAATATGACGCCTTGCTTGAGGCGAAACTCAGCGGACGCTCGGATGTAGACCTAAGCCAATTCCCTGATCCGCGATCCGGCGAGTTGCTTACACGCTGGGATATGATCAGCCACGCACCGGACATTCTGGTCACGAACTACTCGATGCTCAACACGATGATGATGAGGCATGCCGAGGAGCAGCTTTTCGAGCAAACAGCCGCATGGCTGAACAGCAACGCCGAGAACGTCTTCACCCTCGTCGTCGACGAACTACACCTCTATAGAGGGACGCAAGGCAGCGAAGTCGCAATGATCCTCCGATCCTTGCTCCGCCGCCTCGACTTGCCTTCCGACAGTCCACAACTCCGGGTTATCGCGACCTCGGCTTCGCTAACAGACTCGGATGGTGGCCTAAGGTATCTGGAACAGTTCTTTGGGCTTCATCCAGACAGCTTCACAATCCAGGCGGGCCAGCAGATACCACTCTGCCCACCCCAGCTACTCGACCCACTCACTGTTCGTACGCGGGACGTCGACCCAGCGACCTTGACCCATGCAATCGCCGCTGCGTGCGTCGATGAAAGCGAGCAACGCATACGTGCGACCTCGGTCGAAGATATTGCTCAGAAGCTGTTTCCTGGACTCAAAGACGCGGACGAGCTCATTGCGAGCACGCTGGAACAGCTCGTCGGCACTGACTTCGAGAGTTCGAACCTGGTGCCTATCCCCATCCGAGCCCACGTCTTCGTGCGGGTACCCCGAGGTATGTGGGCCTGCAGCAACCCGGACTGCCCGGGAGGGGCACACACATCAGCGAACCAGAGGATCGGCCGCCTATACACCACCCCGATCGGAGCCTGTATCGACTGCGGCTCGCGGGTTCTCGAACTGCTCTACTGCTACGAATGCGGTGACATAAGCCTCGGCGGCTACATCATTGAGGAGCGTAGTGGCGAAATATTGCTCTCGCCCAACCCCGTCACAGAGGATCAGAGTGCCAAACCTGTATTTCTCCGTCCAGCCAAAGAATATCTATGGTATCGGCCGGGGATTGTCGACAACATCCCCTCGTGGACCAAAGACGGAATCAAGCTAGCGTTCGCGCCCGTCGCGTGGGATCCGAGTTTGGGAATGATTTCCCACGGCGCACCACGTTCCACCGGGGTAAGAGTGGTCGCAGCGGGAGGGTCTCCGGAAGACCGCGTGCCTGCACTCCCCGATCGCTGCCCAGCTTGCGGCTATGCGCCAGGTGGCCGTTCCAAGAAGGGCGCCTTTCGGGCGGGCCAAGTGACGTCCGCGATCAGGGCCCATACTTCGGGTGCAGCGGCTGCGACGCAGCTGTATCTGTCGCAGCTAATACGCTCACTAGCACAGGGCAATCCCGGATCGACAGAGCTCGCAAATGCCAAGACCATCGTTTTCACCGATAGTCGCGACGACGCAGCACGCACAGCCGCAGGAGTAGCCCGGAACCATCATCGCGACCTCGTACGGCAGGTCTTGCGACGTGAGATCGCATCGGGGTCGGATGCGCTGGCGGCTCTTGACGCCATCATCGCCAACCCCGAGTCAATTAAGTCAAACCCTGGCCTGGCGCTCGGCGCTTTTGCACGAGTGAAGCAACGTGCCGGCTTTCCCCTCGAACCTCCAGACGAATCCGCAATCGCCGATGCGTTGACGGCGCTTGGCGCAATTGCGTCCGTCGGATTCGCCGAGATGTGCAAGCGCATCACAGATGTCCTCGTTTCCCTTGGTGCCAACCCTGGAGGTTCTGATCCATGGAACCAGCAGCTGGAAGACTCACTGGGCGGCGACACGCCCTGGTACAGAGCATTCCGTCCGCCGGAACCGGGACTTTGGGAAGAGCCCCCACTAACTCAGGGGCAGGACAAGTTGCAAACTGCGCTTCGATCTTCGATCGTCGATGCGACATTCGACCGCGCAAGGCGCGATCTGGAGTCAGTCGGTATTGCCCGCATCCACATTGATGGCTGGAAACCCGTTCCAGGTCTGCTCAACGCGGAGGAACAAGGTCAGCTCTTGGGCACCGTCCTCCGCATCCTAGGACTTATGGGCCGAACAGAAGGTAGCAAACGGGGCGGAGTCATGGCCTCCGCCGTCGTCCCGTCGCCGATCCGGAAATACCTGGAAGCTGTCGCGACAGCACGCGACAGCAGCGAAGGCAAGTTGCATGACCAACTGGTCGCGCTCATGAGTGACGCGGCAGTCTCCCGGGCAGTGGGCGGATGGCTTCTGAGAACATCGTCCGCGGACACTACCCTCGTCTTCCATCCCGCCGACGAGCGCATCTGGCGCTGCAGCCGATGCAATTACGCACACCTCCACGCAAGCCTGGGCATTTGCGCAAACCGGCAATGCTTCGACTCTGATTTGCGTGAATCACCCTTGGCAGAGGAAGAGGACTACTACGCGTGGCTAGCCCATCAAGAGCCGCGGCGGCTTGCCATCGCAGAATTGACGGGACAGACAAGTCCTCTTTCAGTTCAGCGCGATAGGCAGAGATGGTTCAAAGGCGCATTCACCCAGCGGGAGAACGGCATTACCGATGCCCTGGATGTCCTGTCAGTGACGACTACGATGGAGGTTGGTGTCGACATCGGATCTCTGAGATCGACGCTCATGGCTAATATGCCCCCACAGCGGTTCAATTATCAACAGCGTGTTGGCCGCGCTGGCCGCACCGGGCAGGCGCTGAGTTACGCGGTAACGATATGCCGTGATCGCACACATGACGAATACTATTTCAACCGGCCCGAACGCATCACGGGCGACATCCCACCGCAGCCCTTTCTCGACCTAGGCCGTACGCGGATCGTCCAGCGCGTCGCGTCCAGTGAGTGCCTGTTCGAGGCGTTTGCATCCTTGCCCTCGGTGCCAAAATGGACACCGAATAGCAATCACGGCACCTTCGGTCAGGTCGACCAATGGGATACATTCCGTGACGGCGTGGCCACGTGGCTTGAGAATTCCCCACACGTCGATGCGATAGTCGATCGACTGACATCGCACACGCCGCTCACCAAGACCGATTCCGATGATATCAAGTCCAGCATCAAGGCTGGTCTAATCACAGAGATCGACCGGATTGTCGAAGCCGAAGGCGGATCATCCGACTCAGAGCTTAGCGCTGCTTTAGCACGGTATGGCGCCGTACCGATGTTTGGATTCCCGACACGAGTCCGGACCCTCTGGAGCCAGCAAATATACAACCGAATTGGATTGGATCGTTTCAAGGTCAGCGATCGCGCGCTCGAAATGGCAGTCCGTAGTTTCGCCCCTGGCGCGGAGGTTGTCAAGGACGGCCTCGTACACAGCGTCGCAGGCTTTTCTGCATACGTAGTCCAAGGCAACTCAACTGTTGCGGTGGATCCGCTCGGAGCACCGAAACTGATTGGAATCTGCAACGACTGCGGTCAGACTGCACTCACCACAGCGCTGACATGCGCGGCGTGCAGCCAGCCGCTCGAACACGTTCATCTGTTCGAGCCGCGCGGATTCCGCACCGATTATCACCCTCGTGCGTTCGACGACGATCAGGAGGTTCTGAGCACGACATCCAGTCCCGCGCTGATCCCAGGAAGTGCGCCGACCGTTAGTACGGAGCTCGATCACCTCAAGCTCGACCTATTCGCGGGCAGTCAACTGGTGACCATTAACGACAACTTCGGTCGCGGCTACGCTTTCCAACAGCAATCGGACAAGAGCATGCTCGCCGATACACCCAGCACACCGACCGTCCCTAAGAAGGCGATCGGCGAGGTCCGAGTTACCGACGCACTGCTGGTGACCCCCCTGTCACTGACAGTAGGGACTGGAAACATAGCGCTCTACGACCTGCCATCGGGGCGATCAATCTACACCAGCTTCGCTGAGGTTCTGCGACGGGCAGCGCAGATACTCCTCGACCTCGACCCGGTCGAGTTGACAGCAGGCATCGTTCCCACGAGGCTGCCGATGATCGAACTACCTGGCCACCCAAAAGACCAACTGGGCGCCGCGGTCTTTCTGGCAGACACTGCCGAGAACGGGGCTGGGTACGCAGTGGAGCTCGGCCAGGCCGATACATTCAACAGCCTTCTCACAAATGCCCTAAGCGAACTAAGGGACGCGTGGGAGGGTAGCGACCATAGCGGTACCTGCGACACGTCGTGTCCGGACTGTCTGCGGTCGTACAGCAACGCCCGTCGACATCCGCTCCTCGACTGGCGACTCGCCCTCGATATGCTTGAGCTGACGACCGGACAGCCACTTACCGTCTCAAGATCACTTCCGGCCGAGGGTAAGTGGATGGAATCCGCAGCCAGAGCACTCGACAGTTCGTCATTCATGACCATCGAACATGTACCTGCCGTTATCAGAGACGGCAACTGCGTACTGCTTACCCATCCTCTATGGCGTATGGAACCCGCGTACTTCGACGCGATGCAACAATCTGCATTCAAGTGCGCGGAGGGACAGTTTCAAAACGTCGCTCTACACGACATAAGGGCGTTCCGCCGGAACCCAATTTCTATCTGGGAATATCTCCGACCACAGTAGGCGCGGTTCATGTCGCCGTGGTCATCCATTTGCCGCAGTGATGGCGTAGTATACGTCCGGACTACGGTGCGACCGCGAATCACAAATGAATACAGCGGGCCGGAGTGGCCATGGCGACGTCTGTAGCGAGGCGACGCGAAAGTTCGCAGCGAACGATTGCCCGACTGGAGCGCAGGTCTAGTCGGGCAACGCGGCAGCAGCGTGACCCGTGCAAAACTTGTTGCGAGCGAGTACATTTGGCTAGGTGCATGATCACGATCAACAGCTCGCATTCGATCGAACCATCGGACCCGTCGGCGTCGAGGTCAGACTTCCCCGTGACCCCGCACGCGACGACGTCGCCACATGGTTCCGCAGCAAGACAAATATGGAATTACTGTTTTCGACAGCATTGCGCCAGTCCATCGATGAGGTTCTCGATGGACAACGCACAGGAAGATTCAATATCTCCCAGCTGGAGAAGACCGAAAAGACTTACCTGGGCACCAAGGTAGAAATTGTTTTGCGGGCAACATTTGAAATCGATTCTGGCGGACAAAAGGAAATGGACTATAAGGTAGCAGGTCATCCAGTCGATTCAAAATTTACGTCCCGGAAGACATGGACAATCCCGGCCGAGGCGGTATCGCACATCTGTCTGCTTACGAAAGCAGATGACGTCACCAGCACGTTCTCAGCCGGCCTAATCAGGATCCGGGAAGAGATTCTCAATCTGGGACGGAACAATGATGGAAAGACAACAATTTCTAAATCAGATTGGGGGGAGATCGACTGGCTTTGCCTCGATGCACAGCTGCCGAGTAACCTTATTCAAACTCTCCCAACCAGTGACGTAGAAGTCATCATGAGAGGTAAGTCGGGGCAGCAGCGCATCAACGAGTTGTTGCGTCGAGCACAGGGCATGGTTATTGATAGAACAACATCCACTACCGTCGCGCGGCAGCTCGACGGAATGAAGCGATGCCGAGATGCGCGACCAAAGCTTAGGCCGGAAGGAATTGTTGTGCTCGGTCACCTCAAGCAAGGGCCAATTGTCGCGAGAGATTTGAATCTGCCGCCATTCGAGAAGGGAGAATTTATTGCCGTGCGGCTAACCGAATTGGAAGGGCCAGATCCGACTCGGCCTACGACAATCATCAATGGTCGACACTATGCCATCGCCAAGCCATTCGAGCCAGCTATCGTTGCGCCAGATATTGTTCAATCGTAACGCCCAATTTCCAATGAGCTTACGCGCGAGAACCTGCACGAACAGGCTAAATCACTTCCGGCCGATCGTTGCGTCATAATATATTGTTGTATGACAACGCGGGCGTAGCAGAGAAATAACAACCAGCAGAGTCAGCACGGGCAATAGAGTAAAGAAGGGAAGGCACTGCTAGTGAGGAAACCGTGGTCTAGATGGACGGATCGACCATTGACAGACCACACTCCGCACCCGACGATGCCCAGACAGAAATGGCCGATAACATTGCTACGCTTTCACTCTAATTCGAGCCCGCTAAAAGATGGTCGACTACGACACCCATGATATCGACGAAATATTTATAGAAATCCGACTTCTACATATGGATCAACCTTAATCGGTGTAGGAAATTGACTGTTCAACCACGCTAATACCGAGGCTACATCCCCGTAACCATTCGCCCTCAACGCGTCGACAACGTCGCCTCCTGAAATCATAACGATCGGGTGCCCATCCATCCGCACCTCTTTGTACACTTGACTACGAAAGTAGGAAAGTGTAACAAACACACCAAATTGTCGGTGCCGTATTCGCGAGATCAGCCTGCTCATTTCCTTGACTCCAACCCCATTTGACACCTTATAGCATTTCGCCTCCAGACTAAACTCCATCGGAACACGGTCATTTGAAGGTCCGATCAAATACTCACCGATCGCGTCCCTTCCGCCGTCTCGCGACGGCGGTGTCACCTGGCATGCACCTGTAGCGGGGGCAATCAACCGCCAGATCGCGACTGCACACACTTCGAAATCCACTGACCGAAATTCGAAATGCTGATGAACGGCATCCAGAATCGAACGTCCCTGGTCGTCTGACGGAAGCTGTTCGTCGCGGGTCCGGATAGTGAGTGTCGGAGGCGCTACGAGCGGGGTGTAGACCCGTCCGTTTACCCATTCCCGCCACACCTCCGGGCAATTCGGCCCAACAGTCGAATCCCCTTGCGCCAGGGATTCAATCCAGGACCTTGGAATTACTCCGACATCGAGAACTGTGAAGACCGCGCGATAGTTCTGAAACCTAACGCCGCCCTTGCTCCTCCACACCGCCGTCAGATCAGTGTCAGCAGGAACACCATCTCCGCCCGGGGCCAAAAGGCCGCGAAATCGGACTTCACGACCGCGTCCAGCTTTTTCGAAGAGGAAGAATGGCGCGACAGTCGCCCGATCTTGCGGAGAGCCGTGAGTAGCCTCAAAAACGTCACGGAGCAGCACATTGCCGTATCGATTCGTATCGTGGAGGACGCGACCCGGACTTCGGTTGTCACCGTAATAGGTGAACATACCCGTTTGAGGCGAGAGATGGTCCGGCCAGTCCGGCTCCCGCCCGCTGGTGTATAGCACCGCAATTCGAACTGTGCCGGATTTGACCGAACCCTTGTACCGAAATCCGCCCTGGTTTCCAACAGGGAGCAAACGAGCCAGCGCGTCATCCGCAATGGTACCAGATACTCCACCTGCGTAACAGCGATCGATGCCAAGGTCCGCCGAATTCAGATCCGCAAAAGGGACAACTATCTCCGCTCCCTCCGAAGACTGATACAACTCAGCTTGCCCCTGCAAATTAGATCCATTCGCCATATATTCTAATGCCCTCTTTCAGAAAGATCTCGAACGACAACCGATGTGGTATATCGGGTCGTCGCCGCCTTCTACATCACGCAAATTATCAAGCAATATTGCGCAGACACAGCACCAACACCACCTTGAAAACCCGGCATCGGGCGGCGGAGTCACATTGCCCAGCTATCCATTGAGCGCCATAGTCCGTAGCCACCGCGCCTCCCCAATCTGCACACCAATCTGTCTGCCACATCGTGGTTCGAGCATCACCCAGCGATGAAACAATCCAAGCGCACAGCGAGCCAGAAGCGCAATACCCCAGAAGGTCGGCTTCGGCGGGATCGCAATCACAACTGCGACTAATCAGTCCTCATATGGCCGCCTAACCGGCTCAGCCCAGTGCCATCCACAGTCGCAGATTCGACGACTGCGATTAAGACCCTGCAATGCAAGAGGAACAACGCCGAGCAATCCAGACTCGCCCGGACGGACCAAGTCGCCGCTGTACCCATCGGGGCTTGCCGAGTCGATCGAGCCGACGTCGACAGCATGAACCGGCGACACGTTGCGTCGACACTCACCGCTGGCGCCACCTCGACTGACCGATCGCATACCATCGCTCATATGTTCGGATCATCCTCCAGCGCGGCAACTACCGCGGCCACCCCCGCGGCCACCGAATCGTGCTCCCAGATCCGAACAACAACCCATCCACCTGCAGATAGGGTTGCGTCCGATATCCGATCCCGCTCAACGTTCCGGCGCAACTTCGGCGTCCAGTACCACTCATTCATCCTAGGTTCCCGGCCGTGCTCAGGGCAGACGTGCCAGAAGCAGCCATCTACGAAAACCGCGACCTTTCGCGCCGTGAAGACCACATCTGGCCTCACCGGGCGCGAATCACCCACCACGATCGGGAAGTCTTTGCGGTACCGGTATCCAAGACCGTGTAGGGCACTACGAAGCGCGACCTCGGGTTTCGTGCCAGATCGCCTGATGGCACGCATGTTTCTCGCGCGTCCAGAAGAGGAAGCTGACGGCACCTCGCTGCCGTCGTCTGCAACCGGCAGTTCCGGCTCTTGTCGGCTCACAGCCGCCCCAGCTCTCGTTCCCCCACTAGCTGTCAGTGATGATGTCTAGTCTCTGTCCGTCCAGATCCCGAAGCATGACTCCGAAAGGCCACCGCGTGACCAAACTCAGCGTAATCGAGATTTGCGCAGGTGCAGGCGGCCAGGCTCTCGGGCTTGAACGCGCCGGGTTCGAGCACAAGCTCGCCATCGAGCTCGATCCGACCGCCGCCGCGACGATCAGCCTGAACCGGCCCGACTGGAAGGTCGAGGTCGGCGACGTAGCGAACCTCGCGGTGTTCGATCCGAAGTCCTTCGCGCCTGAGGCAGAGGGCCAGGGCGGTCGGCCGATCGACCTCCTTGCCGGAGGCGTCCCGTGCCCACCCTTCTCTATCGCAGGGAAGCAACTCGGCGCGAACGATGAGCGCGACCTTTTCGCGTGGGCCGTCGAACAGGTTGGCATCCTGAAGCCGCGTGCTCTCCTCCTCGAGAACGTTCGAGGGCTGAGCATGCCGCGATTCGCCGGTTACCGGCAGCATGTGCTCGACCGCCTTGGCAGGTTCGGCTACTCGGCGGAGTGGCGGCTGATCCACGCCTCGGAATACGGAGTACCCCAGCTCCGACCACGATTTGTGCTCATTGCCATGAAGGCGGAAGACTTCCGGTACTTTCAGTGGCCCACAACGACCGACCAGGTCAAGACAGTGGGTGAGACGCTTCTCCCGCTGATGCAAGCGAACGGATGGGAGGGAGCTGAGGCGTGGGCCGCGAACGCCAACGACATAGCCCCGACCGTGGTCGGTGGCTCGAAGAAGCATGGTGGCGCAGACCTTGGGCCTACGCGAGCAAAGCGAGCCTGGGCTGAGCTTGGTGTCGACGCATACGGCGTCCACGACACCGCGCCTCCGTACGCGAAGCGGCCGATGACCGATTTCGGTCCGAAACTCACGGTTGAAATGGTTGCGCGCCTCCAGGGCTGGATCTGGGCGAAAGACGAAACCCACAAGGCCCAACTCGAGGCCGAGCATCCCGACGACCACGAGTTCACTTGGATCTTCACCGGTGGAAAGACGGCTCAGTACCGTCAGATTGGCAACGCATTTCCGCCGCCCGTTGCCAAAGCGATCGGACTGTCGATCGCACGAGCGCTCCACCATGAAGGAGAAGCGATAGAACGCGACGGCGATCCCCAAGCCGACCCGATCTACAAAGTGCTTCGCGCGCAAGCGGTGCGCGATCCCGACATGTTCCTGACTGCAGCACAGATCATCCAGCGGACCGGGTTGGAGCTCGATGATCCCGAGATAGACCGGCGAATCACCCTGCTCGATAAGGATTTCGAGATTCTGAAGGACAAGCGGACATCTGGGCTGGCATACCGAATCGGCGAGTTCCGGGCGTTCACCGGGCAGGACGATCACGCCCGACACGAGTACTACCGAACCAGCATTTCGCGCGTTAGCTGAAAGCTGTCCATTCATTCTGTTGCAGATGGGCATACTTGACGCCGTGAATGATTGGGCGCCGACGCGGTATGTCTCCGAAGATGAGCTGATCGCCAACCAGACACCAAAAGGTGGGTTCACTCGAGCCGTGCTGGAGGGCTGGGGTGTGCCGTGGCCGCCGCCGAAAGGGTGGAAAAGGGCTGTGTCGGACCAGGATCGGTGGTCTGAGGATTTGACGACTTTTCTTGGATAGCCGAAGGCTATGGTACGGTCGGCGCACAAGTCAGGCCCCGGTGGTGCTACCAACACCGCCGAGGCCCTGGGCGAGAATCTGGTACTAGCAGACTCACCGCCGTAGGCAGGAAGCCTACCGATGATTCTGGCGTCTCCGCCAACCTCCCCCCTTGCCGCTGTGCGCCCGGGCGAGTTGTGCGGGTGATGCGCCTTACTCGCGCAGTCGTCGCCCGTCAGAGGGGCCGCTGCAACCATTCCGATGACACAGAGTCGGCTGGTAAAGGCGGACTCGGACGGCTCCACCGTGGTTGGTGGCATGGATACCAGGGCTTCCCTGGGTGTTCCTGGCTCTGTGCAGAATCCCAGTCCCGGCCCTTGCCGAGTAATGCCCGGCGGGCGTGCATCACCAAACGACCGTAGCGACGACCGACCGGCGGACCTCGCGTCAAGGGTGCATCCGTACCTTGCGGTACCGGGGTGCCCCTGCACTCCCCCGCTCTCCCACTCCCAGCGGGAGTTTCGAGCACTCACCGAACAAGCCGATCTTGTAGCGCCGGAGTCGGCCGGGGGCAGTGTTCGGTGACCGACGGCGCTCATGCAGAGGCGATGTTCACGTGCTTGCGGATCAGGGAAGCGAGTCTGGATGGCGGTTGGTTCAGCAGCAACGAACGGTTGACCCTTCCCCTGTCGAGCATCACGAGTAGCCGCGCGAGAGCTCGGGTCGTGTCCAGGCGGACGCCGATGAGTGGTGATCGGTCGAGAGCCCATAGAGACAACGAGGCCCGATGCTCATTGACAATTTCGAACAGCGACGCGATATCGACGAGGTCTTTGTCGGCACGCCGTGACTGCCACGCCAACGCCTTGAGGACCACAGCAGCCTCGACGTCTGGAACCAGGATCGTGAACTCGAGAGACTGGCCTCTGTCGAGCATGCGTACGACGACGTCGACTTGCAGAGGGGTGGCAAGTAACGCCAAGCCCAAGCCAGGTCCGGGATCGAATCCACGGCCGCCGATCGTGACCGTGCGCTGCGGCCCGAAGGAGGGAACAAGTGTCCGCCGATGACACGCCAATCCGACTCTCCCAGATCGACGGCTGCCGCTGCGACGTCGGCCAAGGCCCAGTATCCGAGATCTGAGGCGTTGCTGGTCGAGGCGATGGAGATTCGGGCGGTTATCGGCGCCACCGGCTACCTTGCCCGATGCTTTTCGATCGCTGTTCGCACCACGTGAGCTGCCTCCGTCGAAGTCGGGTCGGTGCTGCTGTGCAGTAGATCCCACATGATGATCGCCGGGTCGGCGACAACGTGGCCATCGGCGGGGACCTCGCCGTGGACGTGAGATGCCACGGTTCGGATCGACCGATCGTCCGGGATGACGACTGTCATGGTCGCATCCGCTGGATCTGCGGGTGAAAATCCAGCCGCAGTGAAGTCGATGATCTCGTCAACGTACAGCCTGACCGAAGACGGCAACATCCAGGGCGCATAGCGATCAGCCGCCAAGTCTCCGGAAAGCACCGAGCCAACCGTCAACTCGCTCAACAATTCCCGGGCCGCACGGTATTGCTCTGCGGGCGCATCGAGACCGAACCAGTGCGTCTGTGTTCCGCGCGGGCCGGGGTACTCACGAAGCCACACATCTAGCAACTCCGGGGTGCCGATCCAACCATCGGTCGGCGTGTGGGTGATGTGTTCATTCGCCCGCATCGCCGTCGAGACGGCCTGCTGACTCGCCCCGACCACGGCGGCGATTTCGTGCTGGGTCATCGGTTGTTCCCAGATCGCCAGAACGCGCTCGACGGCAAGTCGCTGCCAGGCAACACGGTGGTGCTGGTCGGACCGTCGCGGTGGCGACTCATCCAACAGCACTGCCCCGTTGATGATGACCATCGGTGGATCTGCCAGTACGAGGTCGAACTCGCCTGCCTCAGCGGCGACAATGACTGGCGCAGCTGCCTCATTGGCTGCGAACAACGCCGCCATTGAAGCGGGAAACTTGCGGTGTTGCTCACGCAGGCGTCGAAGCACCGCGGGAGTCAGGCGTGCGCGGGTCTGAAACTTCAGCGCGGTGGGTCTGCTGGTGCCGTCCGGCGCAGTAAGGAGAAGGTCCGGTTCGCCACTCGCAACCCTGACTCCTGCGCGCTGCAGTAATCGCAGCAGGTCACGCCGTATATCCGGCTCCACGCCTGCCTCCTAGTATATTTAGGAAGAAAAATCAAACAACCGACTTCAATCCATCATACATTCGCTTGTGCAATAGCCTTTGCATCTGGGGCAGCCGCGCACCGCGCCGTACGGGAGTATCCCAACACTCTCCACTCCCAGCAGGTGTGCCGTCACGCGTCACTCGAAGTGGTACGTCGGTTCACATGTACCTGTGCTGCGGTTTTCGTTGCCATGCACAGTGATTCGGCGAAGTCGTAGCGCGTAAGAGCGGAAGAGGGGACCCTCGGAGGAGAGGATCGCGTTACCCAGGAGCCGCATGACTGTCAGAAGTGACCGTGAAGGTGGCTTGCCGGAGACTTTGCCTGCGTTGGAGCAGTTGCCGGCTGATGAGGCTCGGGATCTGTTCGAGTTGATGAGGGCCGCGAGTACGTTCGAGGCGGCCGCGTTGGACAAGTCCATCGATTCGATGGTCTCTGCGTTGCCTCGGCCGTTGCGCCGGGTGACGAAGAAGATCATGTTCGGCGGCAGATGACGGACCTGACTACTCGGGCGCAGTTGATTCTGCTGGCTCGCACGTTGCATGTTCATCCGCAGCGGTTGGATCACCTGCGGTATCTGGGGGCCGATCGGTTGCATGCGCTGAATCAGCAGATTTCGGGGGTGTTGTTCGATCAGCACACGGAGACGTTTCGTCGGATCAGTGCGCTGGTGCCGTTCATTCCGCTGACGATCTCGATTCCGTTGGTGCAGAAGCTGGTTCCGCCGATGATGACGGGGCGGGCGGCGGGGTCGGTGGGGCTGGATCATCCGGGCAAGGCGGCGGAGACGTTGACGATGCTCGACGCGGGGTATGCGGCCGATTGTGCGCCCTATCTGGATCCGCGGGCCATCGAGCAGCTGGCCGATCAGATGGCGCCGGGGCCGATCGTCGAGATCGTCAACGAGTTGCTGCGGCGGCGCGACTATGTGACGGCTGGTCCGTTCTTGGCATGTGCGACAACGGAAGTGATCGCGGCGGTCGAGGCGGGGGTGCGCGATGACGCCGGGCTGATCTTCTCCGCGGCGTTCTCCTATGACGTCGAGGTGCTCAGCGCGGTGGTTCGTCAGCTGCTCGATGGGCCGCACCGGCGGGTTCCGCGGATGACACAGACGGTGCTGGCGGGTTCCGCTGACCTGCAACACGCTGCGCTGTCGGTGTTTTCGCGGTGCGCGCCCGATGTGATCCGGCGGGTGGGCGACATTCTGTTCGGGAGTGCGCAGCCCCGTGATGTCGCGCGGCTGGTGCGCACCGCGCTCACCCTCGGGGCGGTGCCCGAATTCCTCACGCTGGCCGGTTATCTCACGCCGTTGGGGCTGTGGACGTTGGTCGGCAATCCGATGTTCGGTGATCCGGATGTGGGGGTCGACCTGGTCGCGCCGATGGATGGGCGCGAGGATGCGCAGAGTTGGCGCGGGCTGTTCACCTTGATGTCGCGGATGGATGACGACGTCAGGAGCGCTGTGGGGTACGCGCTCGCTTTGCTCTCGGAGTCGACCGTGGCGGAGTTGCCCGCGCTGGCGACCGAAACTGGTTGCTGGCCCGCGCTACTCGATCTTGTCGCGGTTTCCGGGGAGCGGGGACAGTCTCGGTTCGGGGCGATCTGGGCTCAGTTGGGGCCGGAGCGGCGGGCCTATCTGCACCGTTGCATCACCGAGCTTCGGTATGACACCAGGTTGGCCGAGATCACGGCGCTGGTCGAGCCGGTGGAGGTGGATCTGCTGTTCTATCAGCGGAGGCAGAAGGGGCGCTACCGCAACGGTTGACGCGACACCGCTGTCCACGGTGATCCAGCTCTCTACGTTGCACGAGTGAAGCGGGTGCCCCATTCCTGGACCAGAGCGATGAGTTCTGGTGGGCCGAGGACAGTGAAGTCCGCCATTGATCTGCCCAGCACCAGGATCGGCCAGTCGAGGCTGTCGACGGTCATTTCTATGTGGGTGCGGTTGGCGGGGAGGGCGGTGGTGGTGCACCAGCGGCCTATTCGGGCGTGGACATCGAGGGCGGGGGCTGCTATTTCGGCGGTCACGGTGTAGCCGGAGCGGCGGGCGCCGATGGAGTCTCGGACGAAAGTGGCGGCGTCGGGGGCTGGGAGGGTGCGGGGGCGGAAGCGGGTGCCGGTGGTCGCGGAGGCGGTGAGGCGGTCTACGCGGAAGGTGCGCCAGTCGTGGCGGGTGAGGTCGTAGGCGACGAGGTACCAGCGGCGGCCCTGGGAGACGAGGCGGTGGGGTTCTACTTCCCGGATGCTGGTTCGGTCGTCCGCGGCGGTGTAGGTGAAGGTGAGGCGTTCTTCGCGGCGGCAGGTGAGGGCCAGGTCGGTGAGGACGGCGGGGTCTACGTCGGAGACGGGGACGGCGGTCCAGGCGGTGGATTCGGTCATGGCGCGGAGGGCGTCGACGCGGCGGCGTAGGCGGGTGGGCAGGACCGTGACCAATTTGCCGAGTGCGCGGATGGACGGTTCGGCCAAGCCGTCGCCCGCACCCTGGGATCCTGCTTGCAGGCAGACGGTGATGGCTACGGCTTCGTCGTCGTCGAGGACCAGCGGTGGCAGGGCGGCGCCCGCGGCCAGCTGGTAGCCGCCGTCTACGCCGGGCCTGGCGTCGACGGGGTAGCCGAGTTCGCGCAGCCGGTCGATGTCGCGGCGCAGGGTGCGGGCCGAAACACTCAGTCGCTCAGCGAGTTCCGTGCCGGGCCAGTAGCGGTGGGTCTGCAACAGCGACAGCAGTCGGAGGGTGCGTGCGCTCGTATCGGCCATGGTTCGATTATCTCGCAATTGCGGACAGAAACTGACCGCAATGTGTCCTACCTTGGTTTTACACACCGACAAGCGAAGGGATCAGCACATGACCGCCGGCACCGAGATCGACACCGAGCGCACCGACATCCTCGAGATGCTCGCCAAGCACCGGCACTTCCTGCGCTTCACCGTCCGCGACCTCACCGACGAGCAGGCGGGTCTGCGCACGACCGCCAGCGAGCTGTGCTTGGGCGGGCTGATCAAACATGTGGCCGCGGTGGAGGCGAGTTGGGCGAGCTTCATCGTCGACGGGCCCGCGGAAGCCCCCGACTTCGACTCGATGACCGAGGAACAGCTCGCACAGTGGGGCGACGCTTTCCGGATGCTGCCCGGCGAAACGCTCGCGGGCGTCCTGGCCGAATACGAGCAGGTGGCCGCACGGACCGACGAACTCGTGCGCACCCTCCCCGATCTGAACGTGAGTCAGCCCCTGCCGGAGGCGCCGTGGTTCGAGCCCGGCGGACGCTGGACCGCACGCCGCGCGCTGATGCACATCATGACCGAGACCGCCCAGCACTCCGGGCACGCCGACATCATTCGGGAATCGCTGGATGGAGCGAAGTCGATGGGGTGATCTCGGCGAAGAGGGACTCGGCTGCCGCGCGGTGTTCGGTGGCGGCGGCCGGGTCCGTGGCGTCGAGGACCTCGGCGATGCCCTGGTGGGCTGTCGCCTCTTCGAAACGGTGGCCCAGTCTCGGTGCGAGGGTGAGGGTTTGGCGGTAGAGGTCTATGGCATCGTCGGATAGTCCTGCGAGGCGGCAGGTTTCGGCGTAGCTGTTGAGGAAGTGGATCTTCCAGTGGTCTTCGAAGACGGCGTCCAGGAGGGCGAAGGCTTCTCGGTGGCTGGCGAGGGCTTCTTCGTAGCGGCCCATGTCGCGCAAGGCGACACCCCGGCAGTTCAGGCACCAGGCTTCGTTGTGTTTGTGGCCGTCCTCGCGGGCGAGGGTGAGGGCGCGGTCCAGGTGGTCGAGGGCTGCTTCGGGTTCGTCGGCCGCGATCGCCACACCGAGGGTGATCTGGGCCTGTAGCGACGGGTTGCCGGTGGGGATGGCGAGGGCTTCGCGGGCCAGTTGGGCGGCCTGTTCGCGGTGGCCGAGCTGGAGCATGGCCCAGGCTTCGCCGGCGATGGCGTCGGCGGCACTGGTCGGGCAACCGCCGGCGGTGTAGAGGTCGCGGGCTTGGCGGAACAGTTCCAGCGGTTCGTCGATACCGCCTTCGTCCCACCGCAATTGGGCGCAGCGCATCGTCAGTTCGGCTCGGGGTAGCGGGTCGCCCGCCGCGGCGACCAGAGGTGCGGCGGCGGCGTAGGCGGCGGCCGCTTCGGTCATGCGGCCCGCGTTGTAGCGGGCGAAGCCGAGGTCGCTGTGTGCTTCGGCGAGCTGGCGTGGGTCACCGAGATTCTGTGCGGCGGTGAGAGATTGCTCGAAGAGTGCGTTGAGATGTGTTGTGCCGCACCGGCGGGCGAAGAAGGCGCGCATGAAGCGCGGTAGTTCGCAGACGTGGGTGTCGGCGCCCGCTTCGACGGCGGCGTAGAACACGGCCATCAGGTTGGTGTACTCGGAGACGAACCAGAAGAACGCGGGGTCGCGGCCGGGGAAGTGCGGTAATTCCGCGGGCGGTGCGCCGGCGGAGACGGGGCGGGTCGGCGACAGGAACGGCATGGCGGCGTCGGCGGCGGCCGCGGTGTGGACGTAGTAGTCCAGGATGCGATGCAGGGCGCGTTCGCGGTCGGCGGGGGTGTCGTGTTCGAAGGTGGCGTGGCGGGCGTGCTGGCGCACCAGATCGTGGAGGCGGTAGCGGCCGTCGGCGGGTTGCTGGACGAGGTGCGCGTCGAGGAGGTCTTCGAGCATGGTGCGGGCGCTGCGCAGCGAGACGTCGGCCACGGCGGCGGCGACGTAGTCGGTGAAGGTGGAGCCGGGGATCAGGCCGAGCAGACGGAACAGGCGGCGCTGATCTCGATTGAGCTGACGGACCGACATGCCGAAGGCGGTGTCGAATTCGCTGGTGCCCTCGGCCATTCGCTCCACCAGGATGCCGACCGACCAGCCCGGTCGATGGCGCAGCCGAGCCGCCGCGAGGCGCAACGCCAGGGGTAAGTTGCCGCACAGACGGAGCACTTCGGCGGTCTGTTCGGGTTCCTTGGCGAGCCGGCCGACGCGCGCGTCGCCGCTGGCCCGCACCAGCAGTTCCGCGCTCTCCTCTGGGGTGAGGACGTCGAGGGTCACCGGCGGGACCTCATCGAGTTCGAGCAACCGGTTGCGGCTGGTAATGATGGCGACCGACTCGCCCGCACCCGGCAACAGCTGACTGACCTGCGCGGCGTCGACGACATTGTCCAGCACGACGACAGCGCGCAACCGGGCGAGCTCCGAGCGCCAACAGGCCGCCCGCAGTTCGACTCCCCCGTCCTGCGGCACCCTCTCCGAGGGGACCTGCAACGCGGCCAGCAGCGCGCGGATGGCCGCGTCGGGGTCGAGCGGCTGGCGTCCGTCGGTGAAGCCGTGGAGGTCGAGATACAGCTGGGCGTCAGGATATTCGGCGGTGAGCTGATGCGCGGCGTGCACGGCCAGGGAGGTCTTCCCGACGCCTGCCATGCCGTCGATGGCGACCACGCGATCGGAACGGACGGCGGCGATCACATCGGCCAGTGCCTGGTCGCGGCCGGTGAAGTCGGGCAGATCGCGGGGCAGGTCGTTGCGTGGCGGCGGTGGGGCGTCGGCCGGTGGGCTCGGCGGGGCGGGCTGACGGCTGGTCTTCGGCGGGGCGGGCAGCGGGTTGTTGGCGCGCTCCCAGAGGGGACGCAGCGGGCGCGGGTCGCGTTTGACCAGGCGGCACAGCTCGAGGACGGCCGACCACGGCGGGACCGTCTGGCCGCTGAGGTAGCGCGAGAGCGACGACGAGCTCAGGCCGGTGTCGCGGGCCAGGGCTCGCACCCCGCGGCCGGAAAGCTCCTGGATCAGTCGCAGGCGCGAAGCGAGCTCGTCCTGCGGGTACGCCCGTGCCGTCTGCTGTTGCACAACCACCGTTTTCCACTCCCGTTGTCCCGGCCTGGACCAGAAATCTCACGACCGACAAGGCGGTGGTCAGGGCCGTTTTCAGCTGTCCCACAGTGTCCCACAGCCATTCTGTTCCAGCGCCGCACGGGCTGTTATTGAGACACACCGCAAGCAGCGGAGAACGAACGAACAAGGAGAACGACATGCAGTCTCGGATGAAGAACCCCGCCATGGTCCTCACCGACGCGATGGGCCCGATCCAGCAGGTACTCAAGGCAGTGGAGACCGGCGGCGTGGACAGCGAGATCCTGGAGCTGGTGCACCTGCGGGTCAGCCAGATCAACGGCTGCGCCGCCTGCGTGCACGGTGGCACCACCACCGCACGCAAAGCGGGCGTCAGCGAAGACCGCCTCGCCACCGTGGTCGCCTGGCGCGAGACCCCGTTCTTCTCCGAGGAGGAGCGCGCCGCACTCGAGCTCGCCGAGGCCGCCACCCGGATGGCCGACCGTCCCGACGCGGTCACCGACGAGATCTGGGACAGCGCCGCCAGCTACTTCGACGAGAAGCAGCTCGCCTCGATCGTGCTGATGATCGGCGTCACCAACATGTTCAACCGGCTCAATGCCACCACCCGTCAGATCGCCGGCGCCTGGGGCTGAGGCTCCACTCACTGAAAGGAACACTCCGATGTCCACAGATCAGCAGGCAAACAAGGGCCACGGCGGCTTCTCGCGATGGATGCAGCACAAGATGAACGCTCGGATGAACCGCAAGGTCCGAAGCGGTAAAGGCACTTTCATGGGGATGGATGTGCTGATCCTCCACACGGTCGGCCGCCGCAGCGGCACGCCACGGCAGACACCGATCTCCTGGTTCTCCGACGGTGACGACAACGGCTGGCTGCTGGTGGCATCGGGTGGCAAGAACGGGCACCCGGACTGGCACCTCAACCTGATGGGACACCCCGAGCAGGCCACAGTGGAACTGCCCGGCGAGGAACCCCTTGCCGTGGCCCCGCGAGTGCTCGCCGGCGAGGAACGCGCAAGGGCATGGGACGCGATCACCGCCGCGCAGCCTCGGTACGGCAAGTACCAGGCCAAGAGCGATCACGAGTACGCGGTGGTGCGGCTCAGCCCGCGATGAGCGCCGACGGCGAGCCGCCCCGGGTGGCTCGCCGACTCAGGCAGGCAGGAGTCTGCCGATCACCTCGGCCAGCTGGGCGACATTGCGGCATTCGTGCATGGTGACGATGTCGGTATAGTCCTCGGCGGCCGAGTCACCGGTCGACCATGAGCGCGACGGCTCCGGGTTGAGCCAGTAGACCGCCTTCGCGCGCTCGGTGATCGCCTGCAGAGCAGCGAGATTCGGGTCGGTGCGGTTGGTGCGGGCGTCGCCGAGGATCAGGACGCAGGTGCGGGGGCCGACGGCGTCGAGGTAGTGGTCGACGAAACCCTGGAGCACCTCGCCGTAATTGCTGGATCCGAACCGGGCGACGCCACCTTCGCGGACGATGTTCTGCGCGAAGCCCGGCGGTGGGGGCTCGCCGGGGGTGAAGTACTGGGTGATCTCGGCGCAGGTGTCGACGAAACCGAAGCTGCGGACCTTGCTGAACTGGTCCTGCAGGGCTTGCACCAATTGCAGGGTGAATTCGGCGAAACCGCTGACCGAGCCCGAAACATCCGCCAGCACAACGAGGTCGGGGCGGCCGCGCTTGCGGGCACGCAGTACCGGATCAACCGGGACACCACCGGTGGCCATGGAACGACGCAAAGTGCGGCGCAAGTCGATCTGGCCGCGTACCGCCTTCTTGCGGCGCACCGCGAGCCGGGTGGCGAGCTTGCGGGCCAACGGGTGCACGAGGCGGCGCATCTCGGCGAGGTCCTGTTCGCGGGCGCCGAGGAAATCCGTTCGGTCCGCGGAGTTTTCGACGCCGCGGCGGGCGATGTAGTCGGTGCCGCGCAGTTCGGCCGAGCGCAGGCGCGCCTCGGTTTGCACATCGGTGCGGAACTGGTCGACCCGGCGGCGGGCCTCGATGGTGCGCACCGCCGTGTCGAACTGTCCTGTGCCACCCATGGTTTGGGCGAGCTGCTCGGAGATCTCGTCCGGGCGTAGCGATTTCATGGTCAGGTAGGACGACCAGCCCGCGCCGGAAGCCTGGGTGACCCGGCCCGCGCTCTCGCCCGCACCACCGTAGGCACCGAAGGTATTGAGCGCTTCGCGTGCCAGTTCGGCGGTGTCTTCCCCCTGGACGAGGGTGGCGATCAGGCGCTCGCGCAGATCCTCGGGTTTCGCGCTCGGGCGTGCAGGTGGCAGCGAGACGCCGAGGAAGTACAGGTCGAAGAGCTGGTCGAAGACTCTGCGTTGGCCGTTGCGGCGGAGCAGGCAGGCGGCCAGGCCGGAGCGGAGAATACGGGGGTCGGTGGTGCCGAGTGCCACGATCGCGGCTGCCGCGTCGATGGTTTCGCTGGGGCCCGCGTGAATATTGTGCTCGCGCAACAGGGTGACGAAATCGACGAGCCGATCGCTCGTCGGGGCGAAGCGGTCGGGGGGCGGGCTCATGGCTTCACACTGCCGTCCGGCTGGTCGTCGAGACCGAGCCGGTCGATGGCCACGCGATGGTCCGACTGGTATTTCAGCAGGACCCCGAGCGTCGAGCGGACCACACCGCCAGTTAACGTCCGGGTGCCCAACGCAACCAAAGTTCTTGCCCAGTCGACGGTTTCGGCGATCGACGGCGCCTTGCGCAGCGACAACTGACGCAACGCGCTCACCGTCGCCACCACCGGCTCGGCCAGCGCCGCATCGAGCTCAGGGACTTTGAGCGCGACGATCGCCTTCTCCAATTCCGCTGTCGGATAGTCGATATGCAGATACAGACAGCGACGCTTCAGTGCTTCGGACAGGTCGCGGTGGGCGTTGGAGGTGAGGATGACGAAGGGCTTGCGGACCGCGGTGACGGTACCGAGTTCGGGGATGCTCACCTGGAAGTCGCCGAGGACTTCCAGCAGCAGGCCCTCGAGTTCCACGTCGGCCTTGTCGAGCTCATCGATGAGCAGGACCGTGGGGTCGGGGTTGCGGATCGCCGCCAGCAGCGGGCGGGCGAGCAGGAATTCGTCGGTGAAGACGTGGTCGCGGGTGCTGTCCCAGTCCTCGCCGGAGGTGGCGGTGATGCGGAGCAGCTGCTTGGCGTGGTTCCACTCGTACAGGGCACGGGCTTCGTCCACGCCCTCGTAGCACTGCAGGCGGATGAGCTCGGCACTCACCGCGGCGGCGACCGCCTTGGCGAGCTCGGTCTTGCCGACACCGGCGGGACCCTCGATCAGCAGCGGTTTGCCGAGGCGGTCGGCGAGGAAGACCGCGGTCGCGATATCGAGGGACGGTAGGTAGCCGGCGGCTGTCAGCCGGTCGGTCACCTGGTCCACCGAGGAAAAGAAGTTACTCATCGGTAACCAGTATATCGAGTGTCACCCGCGCCCGGCGATCGCGGCGGCGACTCCGTCGAGAACGAGGTCGAGGCCGAAGGTGAAATCGCCGTCCGCCGATTCCTCGTCCGGTGGGACGTCGGCGAAAGCCCGGTCGGCGAAGAGGGCGGCGATCTCCGGAAACTGCGACAGGTCGAGGGTCGACACCTCGCGCTGGTACGCGTCGAGAGATTGCGCCTCGCTGCGCTGTTCGGTGCCGCGCCGCTCGGCCATGTGCCGGTCGGTGACGAAGGACTGCCGGACATAGCCGCCGACCACGGTGATCGCGCCGATCTTGGCGCCCCAGTCCAGGCCGGTGTCGCGCAGGGCGGCGAGGCCTGCGTTCATCCAGGCGAGGGCGTTCAGGCCGCGCGGCGGGCCGGTGATGGGGATCTGAGTCAGCCAGGGATGGCGCGCGAACACGGCTCGCTGACCGGTCGCCCACTCGCGCAGGGCGGGCCGCCAGGCGGGACCGATGACAGGTGGCGGGCCGAAGGCGGTGTCGGCCATCAGGTCGGTGAGGCCGTCTTTCGAGCCGATGTGGCGGTAGAGCGACATCGGTGTGACATCCAGCGCGGCAGCCACTTTCGTCAGCGACGCGGCGCGTAGACCGTCGCGGTCGGCCAGCGTGATGGCCGTCGCCACGATGCGATCCGCGTCCAGCTCGGCTGGGCGGCCGACGCGCGGCCGAGCCGGATCGGGCTGTTTGCTGGTCACCGTCTCCTCGTTCGTTCGGGGTTCCCTCAACTTAACATAGGGGTTATAGTTTAAGCCTTATACTAATTGCGATCGGGCGGGAAGGCTCGAAGGCGAGGGGCGAATGACTATGGACATCAACAAGATTCAGCGAATCACCGGAGCTGCCGCGTTCGCGGGTGCAGGATGCACGCTGATCGAACTACCGCTGTATTTCGTCTACGCGGGGGCGCCGCCGGACGCCAATGTGCTCACCCGATGCTTGCTCGGGCTGGTCGGGATCACCCTGTTCATCGTGTTCATGAGCGGGATCGCCTACGTCGTGAGACAGCGTGACCCGGAACGCGAATGGTTCGGGTCGCTGGCCGCCAGGGCCGGAACAGCATGGCTCACGGTCGTTATGGTCTCGACCGGGCTCGAGGTCGGTGCCGTGATCGCCGCACCCGAGCCGATCGATCCCACCATCACCGTCACGGGCACCTACATCCTGTACGGGACCGTCTCGCGACTGCTGGAAGGACTGTTCCTGGTGGCTTTCGCGATCGCGGCCGCACGGCTGCTGCCCCGCTGGTGCATCGTGACCAGCTGGGCTCTGGCGGCGGTGAACTTCGCGTTCGTGCCGTCGCTGTTCTTCGGGAACACTCCGGCCGAGTTCTACGCCGCCAACGGGTGGGGCACCACCGCGACCGTCGGCGGGCTCACCATGCTGTGGTTGTTCGCGATCGGGATCGCGCTGTACCGGTCGGCCCCGGCCGATCAGTACGCGTTGTCGGCCACTTCCACCTGACCGTCCTCGATCGCGGCCAGCAGCAATCGGTAGTCGGCCATGGTCTGATCCGAATACGACATCGCGAAATCGCGCAATCCCTTGTCGAACTTGTCGCTGCCGCCGATATAGGTGTCGATGGCGATCGGGTCGCCCGAACGGCAGTGGGCGCGGGCCAGCACACCACCGCACAGCCCGCCGTAATTGGAGAGCTGACGGTGGCTCATGTTCTCGATATCGGCCGAGCCCTTCATATCGCGGAACTGACGCCAGTAGAAGTGCACACCCTCGGGTCCGGTGGCCCAGCCGAGGAAGATGTCGCTGGCCGCCTGCATCAGTCGCTGACCGGCGACGACACGATGTCCCTGGTGCCGATACCGGCTCGGCTTCTGATGCGGCGCCAGCACCGAGGTGTCGGCCTCCTTCATCTGCAGGAACAGCGGGGTGCCGGACTCCTTGTCCATCATCAGCGCGATGAAGCACCGGGTACCGACACTGCCGACGCCGACGACCTTCACGGCGGTATCGACCAGGGTGTAGCGATTGAGCAATACACGCATCTGGTCGGGCAGGCTGCGCCGGTATTCGGCGAGCACGTCCTTCACGGTGGCCTCGTCGAGCGAGGTGACGGGTACCAGCAACGGCGGCTGATTCTTGATCCGCGGGATGCCGTCGGCATCGGGTTCGGTGAGCTTGTCCAGCGCCTGCAGGCTGGTGCGCTTCTTGGCCGAGGCGACCGTCTTCTCCGCCTTCTTGCGGAAACTCTTCTTGGGGATCTGCGCGATCACCTTGTCGGCGTCGACGCGTTCATACCAGATGCTGAGACTGTCCTGCTCGGCCAGTGCCTCGATGCCCTCGCGATAGCCGCGGGCGGTCGCCTCCGCCGCCGACGCCGCGTCCTCGTCGGAACAGCCCTTCCCGAGCGCGGCGACCGCGACACTGGCGACCAGGCGTTTGACGTCCCATTCGAACGGGCCGGGCAGTGTCTCGTCGAAGTCGTTGAGATCGAAGACGAGGTTGCGTTCCGGCGTACCGAAGAGCCCGAAGTTCGCCAGGTGCGCGTCGCCACACAGTTGCACGACGAGTCCGGTGTCAGGGCCACTGCCCAGGTCATAGGCCATCACCGCCGCGGCACCACGCAGGAAAGCGAACGGCGACTCCGCCATCCGCGCCATCCGGATCGGCACCAGACTCTGTACCCGCTTCGCGTTCTGTTTCAGCAGAATCGCCACCGGGTCCTCCCGACCCGGCTCCGCCTTCCACTCCCCCATCGCGGATCGCGAAACCCGCTGCCGCGCCGCTTTACCGACCTCAGCCGCCTGCCGATCGAAATCCTCAACCGTCGTCATCGAGCAAGTCTGGCGCTACCGGACCACCACGGCAAGGACCAGCGGAGAACCATGTGGTGACAGGGCGCGTCACCGATCAGCAAACACGAATGGCTCATTGAGAAGTCTCCCGCAATCGACCGCCGACAGCAGGAGTGAGGCTACCGACCGGGCCGCCTGAGCCACTCGTCGATTCGGCGGACGAGCTCCTGCCACCAGGTCCGATGCGGGTCCGGTGGCGGAGTCGGCACAGGCTCGGGCGTCGGCTGGGGCTCGGGAGTCGGTTCGGGGTCGGGTACCGGGACCAGCACCTTCCGGCGAATCCCGGTACAGGTGAATTGGGTCGCCCGATAGGGGTTCCCGTTCTCCGCCCACTCGGACACGATGAGGGTGAACTTGCCGTCCTCGAGCCTGCTGTAGGGGTGGATGTAGCCGCCGTACAGGCGCGGGACCGTGTCGACACCGCGCGGCATCCCGGTCATCGGCCGGTGTGTGTGGGTCGTGATCCAGTTGGTGTTGTCGATGCGGTCGCCGACCTTGACGAAGATCGAGTAGTCCCCCTCGTCGAATCCGGAGATCACGGCCCTGTTCTCGACATAGCGCAGGCAGATCTCGCCGAATCGCCAACCGGGCAGGATCGGCGTGGGCTCACGGTTCCAGGCCCAGTTGTCGCCGTCCCAGCCCCAGCCCTGCCAGGCGTGTGGATCAGACAGGCCTTCGACCGTCGCGCGCCACAGCAGCATGTCCTTGTTCCTGGCCAGGCCGCCGGTGGAGATGATGTGCACCCAGTCGCTGTGCGGGTCCTTGGCCCAGGAGATCATGACCCGCTTGCCCCCGAAGGCGCCGCACCAGAACTTCGAACCGCTGCGCGCCCAGGTGATGCCGCTGTCATCGGATGTCCATACCTCGCACCACTTCTCGTTGCCGAGGCCCTTGGTGTACATGACCCACAGGTAGATCCGGCCGTCGATGGTCATCGCGTCGCACGGCAGGACGGTGGAGTACTCGGCGTTGTCGTGCTGGTAGTCCCACAGCTGGCGACCGTCGGTGCTCGGCGAGGTGGCCATGACGATCGGCTCGGCGGGGTCGCGCTGCGACGTGCGAGTGATGATGGGGGAACGCCAGTTTCCGATATTGCCCATCGGTGGGCCGTACGGGCCGTCCCCGGAGAACGAGTCGCCCCAGATGAAGCCGACGTCGCCGTTGGGCAGCTCGAACGGAATCGCGAGATCGCCGCCACCGAGGTCAGCAGAGGGCACAGGGTTCAGATCCGTGACGCGGATGACACACACCCCCGGGTCGGCTCGAGCCAAAATCGTTGGGCTGGTGTCGCTTCCGTCACCGTTTCAGGCTACCCGGAGAATGACACAGGGCCCGGTCGCGTGATGCGAACGGGCCCTGCGGGGGAAACTGCGGAGATTACGCGGTTTCGGTGATCGGGCGGTCGACCCAGCTCATCAGGCCGCGGAGCTTGGCGCCGGTGACCTCGATGGGGTGCTCGGCGTTCTCCTTGCGCAGGCCCTCGAGCTCCTTGTTGCCGCCTTCGACGTTGGCGACGAGGCGCTTGACGAAGGTGCCGTCCTGGATGTCGGTCAGGATCGCCTTCATGCGCTCCTTGGTGCCCGCGTCGATGACGCGGGGGCCCGACAGGTAGCCACCGAACTCGGCGGTGTCGGAGACCGAGTAGTTCATGCGGGCGATGCCGCCTTCGTACATCAGGTCGACGATCAGCTTGAGCTCGTGCAGGACCTCGAAGTAGGCCATCTCGGGGGCGTAGCCCGCCTCGACCATGACCTCGAAACCGATCTTGACCAGTTCCTCGGTGCCACCGCAGAGCACGGCCTGCTCACCGAAGAGGTCGGTCTCGGTCTCTTCCTTGAAGGTGGTCTTGATGACGCCCGCGCGGGTGCCGCCGATGCCCTTGGCGTAGGACAGCGCCAGCGCCTGGCCCTCGCCGGTCGGGTCCTGATCGACAGCGATCAGAGCCGGAACGCCCTTGCCGTCGACGAACTGACGACGCACCAGGTGGCCGGGGCCCTTCGGGGCGACCATGGCGACGGTGACGCCGGCCGGAGCCTTCACCAGACCGAAGTGGATGTTGAGGCCGTGGCCGAAGAACAGCGCGTCGCCGTCCTTCAGGTTGGGCTCGATGTCGTTGGTGAAGATCGACGCCTGCGCGGTGTCGGGGGCGAGCACCATGATCACGTCGGCCCACGCGGAGACCTCGGCGGGGGTGCCGACGGTCAGACCGGCCTCTTCGGCCTTCGGGCGAGACTTCGAACCCTCGGCCAGGCCGACGCGGACGTCGACGCCGGAGTCGCGCAGACTCAGCGAGTGCGCGTGGCCCTGGCTGCCGTAACCGATCACGGCGACCTTGCGGCCCTGGATGATCGACAGGTCAGCGTCGTCGTCGTAGAACATCTCGACTGCCACTTTGGTTGGTCCCTTCTCGAATGCGGTTAGGAAAAGTTATCGCGGAGGTTGCTGAGGGAGGTTCAGCGGGTCGCGGTGATCGACTTGGGGCCGCGGCCGACGGCCACGACACCGGACTGCACGATCTCGCGGATGCCATAGGGCTCGACCATGCGCAGCAGTGCGTCGAGCTTGGAACGGGTACCGGTCGCTTCGATGGTCAGCGCGTCGGGCGAGACGTCGATCACCTTGGCGCGGAACAACTGCACGGCCTCGATCACCTGCGTGCGCACCGACGCGTCGGCCCGCACCTTCACCAGGATCAGCTCGCGGGCCACCGACGCGTCGGCGTCCTGCTCCACGATCTTGATGACGTTGATCAGCTTGTTGAGCTGCTTGGTGACCTGCTCGAGGGGCAGATCGTCGACGGTCACGACGATCGTCATGCGCGAGATCTCGGGGATCTCGGTGCCACCGACGGCGAGGGATTCGATATTGAAGCCACGGCGTGAGAACAGGCTCGCGACTCGGGCCAGCACGCCGGGCTTGTCCTCGACGAGAACGCTCAGCGTATGGGTCGTGCTCATGCTTCAGTACCCTTCTGGGGTGCGTCCTGCTCGATGAATGCGGCCTGCTCGCGTTCCATCGCCTCGTGGATGATCGCCGGTTCGGAAACCGACTCGTCCTCGTCGAAGAGCGGACGGATGCCGCGGGCGAACATGATCTCGTCGTTGCTGGTGCCGGAAGCGACCATCGGCCACACCTGGGCGTCCTTGCCGACGATGAAGTCGATCACGACCGGGCGATCGGTGATCGCCTGGGCCTGCCGGATCGCGTCCTCGACCTCGGACTCCTTCTCCACCCGGATGCCGACGCAACCCAGCGCCTCGGCCAGCTTCACGAAGTCGGGGATGCGCAGGGTGTGCGTGCCGAGATCGGTGTTGGAGTAGCGCTGTTCGTAGAACAGGGTCTGCCACTGGCGGACCATGCCCAGGTTGCCGTTGTTGATCAGGGCGACCTTGATCGGCACGCCCTCGATCGCGCAGGTGGCCAGTTCCTGATTGGTCATCTGGAAGCAGCCGTCACCGTCGACCGCCCAGACTTCCTTCTCCGGCGCGCCCATCTTGGCGCCCATGGCCGCGGGGACCGCGTAACCCATGGTGCCGAGGCCGCCCGAGTTGAGCCAGGTGCGCGGGTTCTCGTACTTGATGAACTGCGCGGCCCACATCTGGTGCTGGCCGACGCCCGCGCAGTAGACGGCCTCGGGGCCTGCGAGACGGCCGAGGGTCTCGATGACGTACTCCGGCGAGACCGAGCCGTCGCTGGGGGTCTTCCAGCCCAGCGGGTAGTTCTCGCGGATGCCGCTGAGGTAGGCCCACCATTCGGTGAGATTCAGCAACGGCGCCGCACCGAACTGCGGGTCGGCCTTGAGGGTCTCGATCAGCTCGACGATCACCTCACGCGCGTCGCCGACGATCGGGACGTCGGCGTGGCGGTTCTTGCCGATCTCGGCCGGGTCGATGTCGGCGTGGATGACCTTCGCGTCGGGCGCGAAGGAGTCCAGCTGACCGGTGACGCGGTCGTCGAACCGGGCGCCGAGGGTGATCAGCAGGTCCGAGCGCTGCAGCGCGGCGACAGCGCCGACGGTGCCGTGCATGCCGGGCATGCCCATGTTCAGCGTGTGACTGTCGGGGAACGCGCCACGCGCCATCAGGGTGGTGACGACCGGGATGCCGGTGAGTTCGGCCAGCTCGAGCAGTTCGGCCGAGGCGTCGGACTTGATCACGCCGCCACCGACGTAGAGCACCGGCTGCTTGGACTCCATGATCATCCTGGCGGCCTCGCGCACCTGCTTGCCGTGCGGCTTGGTGACCGGACGGTAGCCGGGCAGACGCATCTCCGGCGGCCACGAGAACGTGGTCTGCGCCTGCAGGGCGTCCTTGGTGATGTCGACCAGGACCGCGCCGGGGCGACCCGAGGCGGCGAGGTAGAACGCCTCGGCCAGGGTGCGCGGGATCTCGGCGGCGTCCTTGACCAGGAAGTTGTGCTTGGTGATCGGCATGGTGATGCCGGAGATGTCGGCTTCCTGGAACGCGTCGGTACCGACCAGGCTCGACGGCACCTGACCGGTGATCGCCACGATCGGGACCGAGTCCATCTGCGCATCCGCCAGCGGGGTCACCAGGTTGGTGGCGCCGGGACCGGAGGTGGCCATACACACACCGACCTTGCCCGAGGCCTGCGCGTAACCGGTCGCCGCGTGACCGGCGCCCTGCTCGTGGCGCACCAGGACGTGGCGGACCTTCTTGGAATCGAACAGCGGGTCGTAGACAGGAAGGACCGCGCCGCCGGGAATGCCGAATACCGTGTCGACGTCGAGCTCTTCGAGGGACCGAACCACCGACTGGGCGCCGGTCACGCGCTCGGGCGCGACCTGGCGGCGGGTGGGGTTGGTCGCCGGGCTACCGGGGGTAGCTGAAGGCGCTGACCTGCGGGCCGATGGCCCGGGTCGTGCGGTTGGTGCACTCACCGTCTTCGTTCCTCACTGTCTCGTTCTGACTCGGACTGACCCGACAGGGCCGCTGGCATTCGCCCGAACACAAAAAAGCCCCCGCCCAGCGCATGGCTGTTCGAGGGTGGCGCGTCGCAAACGCGAGCTGACGTATTGACTAGGTGTCAGGCTCAGCGCTGGACGCGCCGGCCGATTACGAGCTCGTTTCGAATCACACGTACGACGTTAGGCGCGCGTACTGCGTCGAGTCAAACAGGCTTTCCGCTCCGGTCCCATTCTGTGGGACTCGAGTGGTTGCGTGGGTCCGTGTACCAAGATGCGAGGATAGGAGGGTGTCATCACCGCATCAGTCCGTGCCACCGGCTAAATCGTCCCACACCACCGACGAGGGAACCGATACGGGTCGCCCGTCGCGACCCGGCGGCCTGCGGTCGGCCGGTCCGGGGCGGCTCGCGGCGATCGCAGCGGTGGTACTGGCGTACCTGATCGTTGTCGTCGTCGGCACCGTGCAGGACTGGTCGCTGGGGGTGCGGGTCGGGTTGATCGTGCCCGTCGCGGTGATCGTCTGGCTGCTGGTGCCGCGCAAGGCGAACACACCGACCCCGGGTGTGCACGTGATCGGCGTTCCCCGGCTGGCCTATATCGGCGTGCTGGTGCTGGCGTTCTGCGTGTTCTTCCCGTTCGTCGGGTGGCCCCTCCTGCTGTGGCCGCTGCTGCTGGCCCCGGTGGTCGCGGTGTGGTGGGTGATCCGCACGCACACGACCGTGTCCGAGGGCGGGCTCGAGCTGAGTTCGATGTTCGGGAAGAAGCATCTCGATTGGGCGCAGGTCAAGGGGATCAGCATTCCCAAGCGGGGATACGTGCGGGCTCGGCTCGACGATGATTCCGAGGTGCGGTTGCCCGCGGTCGGTTATGACCGGTTGCGCGAGCTGATCGAGGCATCCGGGGGTCGTCTGCCCGATGTGTTCGCTTCGGCGGAAGCTGCCGAGGCGGAGCGGATCGCGGCCGAGCGGGCAGCGGCGAAGGAAGAAGCCGAGTCCGAAGCGGGTGCGCCGTCGGAGGCGAAGGCCGAGCCGGAAGCCGAACCCAAGTCCGAGCAGTGACCGTCGGCACTGTGGGAATCAGCACACGGCGTCGGCCGTTGTAGCGGTAAGCTGACGGCGACCGGGCAACCCCGCGCCGACGGCACCACCGCGGCGACACCTCACGGAGCGACACTCCCGCCTCGAGCCCCGGTTCCATCACTCCCGCACGTCACCACCGGCGCGACGCGACCATCGCCCGCCGGAGTAACGTGACGGGCTGCCGGACGCATCGCGTACTCGCACGTGCCACGCAGGTCAGCCCCCTGCTCGCACGCTTGCCACGCACCCAGCGACACACGAGGATTTCAATGCCACCGCTTCGTTCACGCACCACCACCATCGGCCGCAATGCCGCGGGCGCGCGCTCGCTCTGGCGCGCGACCGGCATGACCGATTCCGACTTCGGCAAGCCGATCATCGCGATCGCGAACTCGTACACGCAGTTCGTTCCGGGTCACGTGCACCTCAAGAACATGGGCGACATCGTCGCCGAAGCCGTCCGCGCCGCCGGTGGGGTGCCGCGCGAGTTCCACACCATCGCCGTCGACGACGGTATCGCCATGGGCCACGGCGGCATGCTCTACTCGCTGCCCTCGCGCGAGATCATCGCCGACTCCGTCGAGTACATGGCCAACGCCCACACCGCCGACGCGCTGGTGTGTATCTCCAACTGCGACAAGATCACTCCCGGCATGCTCAATGCCGCGATGCGCCTCAACATCCCGGCCGTGTTCGTCTCCGGTGGGCCGATGGAGGCCGGTAAGGCCGTGATCGCCGACGGTGTCGCGCACGCGCCGCTCGATCTGGTCAGCGCGATCTCCGCGAGCGCGAGCCAGGAGGTGTCCGACGAAGGCCTCGACGAGGTCGAGCGGTCCGCCTGCCCGACCTGTGGTTCGTGCTCGGGCATGTTCACCGCGAACTCGATGAACTGCCTGACCGAGGCACTCGGTCTCGCGTTGCCGGGCAACGGTTCCACGCTGGCCACCCACTCCGCGCGGCGCGCGCTGTTCGAGCGGGCCGGCACGGTCATCGTCGATATCGCCAAGCGCTGGTACCAGGACGACGATGCCTCGGTGCTGCCGCGAAACGTGGCCAACGCCAAGGCTTTCCGCAATGCGATGGCACTCGACGTCGCCATGGGCGGCTCGACCAACACCGTGCTGCACACCCTCGCCGCCGCGCTGGAAGGCGAGATCGACTTCGATCTGCAGAGCATCGACGAGATCAGCCGCCGGGTGCCGTGTCTGTCGAAGGTGTCGCCGAACTCGGATTACCACATGGAAGACGTGCACCGCGCCGGTGGCATCCCCGCCATCCTCGGCGAGCTGCGTCGTGGTGGCCTGCTCGAAACCGACGTCACCACCGTGCACACCGCCTCGTTCGAGGAATACCTCGACACCTGGGATATCCGCTCGGGCAAGGCATCCGAGGAGGCTGTCGAGCTCTTCCACGCCGCCCCCGGTGGTGTGCGCACGGTCGAGCCGTTCTCCACCAGCAACCGCTGGTCCTCGCTGGACACCGACGCCGCCGGTGGCTGCATCCGCGATATGGAGCACGCTTACACCGTCGAGGGCGGGCTGTGCGTGCTGCGCGGCAATATCGCTCCCGACGGCGCGATCCTCAAGACCGCGGGCATCGACGAGGACCTGTTCACCTTCGAAGGCCCGGCCGTGGTGGTCGAGTCGCAGGAGGAAGCGGTGTCGATGATCCTGGGCAAGAAGATCCAGCCCGGTGATGTGGTCGTCGTCCGCTACGAAGGCCCCGCGGGCGGTCCGGGCATGCAGGAGATGCTGCACCCGACCTCGTTCCTCAAGGGCCTCGGCCTCGGCAAGGTGTGCGCGCTGATCACCGACGGACGCTTCTCCGGTGGCACCTCGGGTCTGTCGATCGGCCACGTCTCCCCCGAAGCCGCGTCCGGCGGTGTCATCGGCTTGGTCGAGAACGGTGACCGCATCCGCATCGATGTGCACACCCGCGCGCTGGAAGTCCTTGTCTCCGACGAGGTCCTCGCCGAGCGCCGCGCGAAGATGGAAGCCTCGGAACGCCCCTGGCAGCCGCTGAACCGCGAGCGCACGGTCACCACCGCCCTGCGCGCCTATGCAGCGCTCGCCACGTCGGCCGACAAGGGCGCGGTCCGGCGCGTCCCGTAAGAATTGCCGAAGACGAACGGCGTCCCTCGAATTCGAGGGACGCCGTTCGTCTTTCTCTGACAGCGGGATCAGACGAGGGCGGGTTGTGTTGTCGGCGTTGATGACTCGTCGTGGCCGGTTCGGGAGGGGATCAAGGCGGTGGCTACGAGGCCGAGGAGGACGAAGCCCGCGGCCAGGTAGGCGCCGAGGTTGACGCCGGTGGTCATGGCGGATCGGCCGGCGGTGGCCACCTCCTGCGTATCCGGTTGGGCGGCGAAACCTTCGATCGCCGCGCCCGCGCTGCCGGTGATGGCGTGGGCGTATTGCTGGGACTGGGCGGGCGGCATTCCTGTTGCGGTCAGGTCTTTGTCGACGTTCGAGCTCAGGGTGGTGAAGAAGATCGTGGTGAGCAGCGCGATGCCGAGGGCGGAGCCCAGTTGGCGGAACGCGCTCTGGATGCCGGAGGCTTGGCCGTTGTCGGCTTCGGGGATGTCGGCCAGGACGACGTTGGTCACCTGGGCCGTGGCGAAGCCGACGCCGATGCCGTACACGCACAGGACCAGCGCGATCGACCACCACGAGCTGTCCGTGGCGGCGAAGAAGCCCAGCGCGGCCAGACCGACGACCTCGAGTCCGAGGCCGAGGCGGACCATGTTCAGCGGCGACGCCTTGCCCGCCATCCCGAAGCTGGCGCCACTGGCGATGAAGCTGCCGATGGCGATCGGCACCAGCGCCAGACCTGCCTGCAGGGCGCTGAAGCCGAGGGTGAACTGCATCCACAGCGGCAGCACCGCGACGATGCCGAACTCGCCGAGACCGATGATCAGGGTGGCGATATTGCCGTTGCGGAACGAGGCCAGCGAGAACAGGCTCAGGTCCATCAGCGCCTTGTCGGCATTACCGCCGCGTCGCAACAGCACCTGCCTGATGACGAAACCGCCCAGCGACAGCACGCTCAGCACCAGCGCGACCAGGACCGGCGAAGGCCCACTCCCCCAGCTGAATCCGCCGATTCCCAGCGGATGGATGGTGGTGATCCAGCCGTAGGTGCGACCCTCGACGAGCCCGAAGGCGAGCAGTCCGAGGCCCAGCACCGACAGGATCGAGCCGAGCACATCGAGTCGACCGGCGACCTTCGGCGACGGCGCGATGCACGCCAGCACACCGACCACGATCAGCACGGCCAGCGGCACATTGATGCCGAACGCCCAGCGCCACGACACGTGTTCGGCCAGCCAGCCACCGAGCAGCGGGCCGAGCGCGGCGGCCGCACCGATCGTGGAACCCCACACCGCGAAGGCCTGACCACGGGCTTTGCCGGTGAAGGTGGCATTGAGCAGGGCCAGCGAGGTCGGCAGGATCATCGCCGCGCCCGCGCCCTGCAGGAACCGGGCGATGACGAGCAGGCCGCCGTTCGGCGCGAGCCCGGCCAGGATACTGGTGGCGCCGAACACCACGACACCGGCGACGAACACCCTGCGCGCCCCGACGATGTCGGCGATCCGCCCGACCACGAGAAGCAGCGCCGCGAACACGATCGCGTAGGACTCCTGAATCCATTGCGCCTCGGTCGAACCCGTGTCCAGGTCTTCGATGATCGACGGGATGATCACGTTCACGATCGTGGTGTCGACCACGATCAGCGCCACGCCGAGGGCGATGGCGATCAAGCCGAGCCATCGGCGGACGGACGACTCTTGACTCATCGCACACTCCTATTTCCATGGTGGAATATTTCCATGGTCAAAGTAGATTGTGGGCAATAGGATGTCAAACGATGCGAAAGGAACCTATGAGCCAGTCGGACGCACGAGCCCAGCACGAACGGCTGGACGAAGGCCTGCGGGCCTACGGCGCGAACTATCGGGAGTTCACCCGCCGGTTCGCGACCTGGCTCGGGTTGCACTCCACCGACGCCGAGGCGCTGATCGAGATTCTCACCGCCGAGGAACGCGGGAGCACGCTGTCACCGGCGCGACTCAGTGAACGGATCGCGTTGTCCAACAGCGCGACCACCGCGCTCCTGAACCGGCTCGAGCAAGCGGGTCACATCGTGCGCAGCAGGGAGCACGACGACCGTCGCGTCATCACGCTGCGCAGCACACCGCGCATCCACACCCTCGCCGACGAATTCTTCGGCCCGCTCGGCACGAAGGTCGACGCGGTCATGGGGAAATACTCGCCCGAGGAACTGCGGCGGTTCGAGACCTTCGTGACCGATCTACAAATCACCATGACCGCTCACCTGGCCGAACCCGCACCGCCGCAGCCGCAGGTCAGCTGAAAGGGCCGACGCCCTTGAACGGGTTGCCGCCGTGGAGGAACCAGAAGGTGAGGATGGCGGCGGCGATGGCCAGCAGGACCACTACGAAGGAGCCGTAGGAGGGGCGGGTGGCCCAGCCTCGGGTGCGGTCGAGGGACCAGCGGCCGGGGCCGGTGAGGATGATCGCCAAGGCCGCGCCGACCAGGACGGAGTCGAGTTCGACGCCGGTGGGGGTGCTCGCGTTGTACTGGAAGCCGGGGACCATGCCCTGCTTCCACATCCACGCGTTCAGGATCGTGGCCAGGACGGCGCCCGCGGCCAGCGGGGTGGCCAGGCCGATCACCAGCAGGATGCCGCCGCCGAGTTCGCCGGCGATCACCAGGGCGGTCGACAGCGACGGGTAGTCCCAGCCGCCGCTTTCCATCATGGTCTTGGTGCCGTCGAGGCCGGGGCCGTGGAACCAGCCGGTCAGCTTCTGCAGGCCGTGGTAGATGAAGGTGTAGCCGACCACCAAGCGCAGCACGAACAGGCCGAGGTCCAGGGTGCCGCGGCGGGCCTCGCGGTTGCGGCGCTGCAGGCGGACGGTGCCCGCCGAGGCCGCGGACGCGGGCGGAATCGTCGCGTACCCGTAGTCATCGTCGCCGCCACTACGACCCGTCTGAGTGGTGCTCGCACCGGGAACCTCGTCACCGGGGTCGAGACCGAGATCCTCGTCGGTGCGTGGAATGTCCTTCGGATCCGGTTTACGCATCTGCGTCGTCGGCGAATCGAACGGACTGGTCACCGGGCGACCCGCCGCCGACGCGCCCTGCCCGGCCTGCGCCGAACCATCGGCCTTCGGAGTGTCATTCGACTTGTCGGTCACCGACTCACCTTATGACGCGCTGTCGCGGCGCGCCGCTCTTCTCCGCAACGGGCGTGTCAGGCCCGCTCGACTGCCGGGCGCGTCTGACAGAGGTAGCAGCGTGTCAGGACCGCACTGATGCCGGTGACGTCTGACAGATGTATTCGGACGCAACGGGCGCGTCGGGCCCACGGTCGTGCCGGTAACGTCTGAGGTATGAGTTCGGGAATCGCGGGCCGCGTGGCAGTCGGGGTGGCAATCGGCACCGTTTTGCTAGCCGGGTGCGCCCGTTTCGACGAGTCGGCCTCGAGTCCGTTCACCACCGAACCGCAGCTGGGCGGGTCCGGTGCGGAGCCGAAGAAGCCGCAGGACGAGCCGTCGCAGGCGCCGCGTCCGACCGGGCCGTGTATCGACCCCGATCCCAACGTCATCGCCACCTGCATGGAATCGGGCGCCGGGCTGATCGCGGTGGGCGAGGGCGCCTTCGTCGCGGAGCGGAAGACCGGGCGGATCCTGCAGGTGAAGGCGGTCGACCCGAGCACACCGCAGGAGACGCCGGTGGAGATCGCCAGCGTGCCCGTCGACGGGTCGGCCGACGGCGGCATCTCCGATATCGTGCTCTCCCCCACCTTCGGTGAGGACGGGCTGATGTACGCCTACATCACCACCGGCAGCGACAATCGCGTCGTCCGGCTGTCCAAGGGCGGCGCGGCCAAGCCGATCCTCACCGGAATTCCCAAGGGCGCCGGCGGAAATCGCGGCGCGCTGGAGTGGTCGACGCCGACGCAGCTGATGGTCCTCACCGGTGACGCCGGAAACCCCGGCGCCGCAGCCGATCCCGGCTCGCTCGGCGGCAAGCTGCTTCGCTTGGACTCGCCGTCGGCGGGCGCGAACAATCCGCAGGTGGTGGCATCGGGGATCGGCTCGGCCGGTGACATCTGCCGCGACGGCAAGGACGGCATGTGGGTCACCGACCGCACCGCCGCCGAGGACCGCCTCCAGCACCTGAGCCCCGACGGCACGCTCAGCGTCGCCTGGACCTGGCCCGATCGTCCCGGTGTCGGCGGCTGCACAGCCACCGGCGACGGCGTCGGCATCGCACTGAGCGAGGGCAAGGCACTGGCCGCCGTCGCCGCCGACCCCACCACCTTCGCCGTCACCACCGCCCCCACCCTGATCGCCCAGGACAAGTACGGCAAGCTCCTCGGCGCCACCGCCAGCGCCGACGGCAGCATCTGGGTCACCACCACCAACAAAACCGGCGGCGAGCCGGGCGAATTCGACGACCGCGTCGTGCGCATCCCACCGCCGCAAGGTGGAGCAGGCGGCCCGGACTAGAAGAGACAAAGCGGCCGGCTGTCCGCCTCTCCGCGACTCTTGGCCAGACTTGGGAAGTACCTCGTTACCGTCGGCGACCGGCGGTAACGAGGTGGCTGAGTTAGCTCGTCCTCGACGAGTTACCCATGTGCGACCGAGATCAGTTGGAACGTAACCGAACTCAACTACAGGCCGCGATAACCAGGTCCCTTACGCGGGCGGCGTCGGCCTGGCCGCGGGTGGCCTTCATGACGTCGCCGACGATCTTGCCCGCGGCAGCGACCTTGCCGGAGCGGATCTTCTCGGCGATGTCGGGGTTCGCGGCGAGTGCCTTCTCGACCTCGGCCTGCAGGGCCGAGTCGTCGCTGACCATGCCCAAACCTTTGGCTTCGACGATGGCGGCGGGTTCGCCCTCACCGGCGAGGACGAAGTCGACGACCTGCTTGGCGACCTTGTTGTTGACGGTCTTGGCCTCCACCAGCGCGATCACCGCGGCGACCTGGGCGGGGGTGATGGCCAGGTCGGCCAGGGCGATGTCGCGTTCCTTGGCCTTCTCGGTCAGGTAGGCGACCCACCAGGAGCGCGCCTCGTTGGCCGGCGCGCCTGCCTCGACGGTGGCGATGATCAGGTCGAGGGCACCCGCGTTGACGAGGTCGCGCATGACCTCGTCGGACAGGCCCCAGTCGGCCTGGATGCGGGCGCGCACCAGCCACGGGTACTCGGGGATGGTGGCGCGCAGTTCCTCGACCCATTCGGCCGCGGGAGCGACGGGCTCGAGGTCGGGCTCGGGGAAGTAGCGGTAGTCCTCGGCGGTCTCCTTGCGGCGACCGGCGGAGGTTGACCCGTCGGCTTCCTGGAAGTGGCGGGTCTCCTGGACGATCTCGCCACCGGCGGTGAGCACGGCGGCCTGGCGGCGCATCTCGTAGCGCACCGCGACCTCGACGCTCTTGAGCGAGTTCACGTTCTTGGTTTCGGTGCGGGTGCCGAATTCCTCGGCCCCGATCGGCATCAGCGACACGTTGGCGTCGCAGCGCAGCGAACCCTGCTCCATCTTCACGTCGGAGACGTTGAGTGAACGCAGCACCTCGCGCAGCGCGGTGACGTAGGCGCGAGCGACCTCGGGGGCACGCTCACCGGCACCGGTGATCGTCTTGGTGACGATCTCGATCAGCGGCACGCCCGCGCGGTTGAAGTCGAGCAGCGAGTGGCTGGCGCCGTGGATGCGCCCGGTCGCGCCGCCGACGTGCAGGGACTTGCCGGTGTCTTCCTCCATGTGCGCACGCTCGATCTCGACGCGGAAGATGGACCCGTCGTCGAGGGTCACGTCGAGGTAGCCCTCGGTGGCGATCGGCTCGTCGTACTGGCTGATCTGGTAGTTCTTCGGCTGATCGGGGTAGAAGTAGTTCTTGCGCGCGAACCGGCCCCACGGGGTGATCGAACAGTTCAGCGCGAGACCGATGCGGATGGCCGATTCGATGGCCTTCTCGTTCACCACGGGCAGCGAGCCGGGCAGGCCGAGGCACACCGGGCACACCTGGGTATTGGGCTCAGCGCCGAACTCGGTGGGGCAACCGCAGAACATCTTGGTCGCCGTGGACAACTCGACGTGGACCTCCATGCCGAGCACCGGCTCGTACCGGGAGATGACATCGGCGTAATCCATCAACTCGACCGTGGGTGCGCTCATAACGAGCAGTCTAGGTAAGCCCGCTGACACACTCGGCCGGTGGTCCTAGCGGGGCGGGACGCGCTGGGTGAGCCAGTCGGTGACATAGGTGAGTACGGCCGGGTCGATCGTCGTCTCGATGGTGGCGTATTCGCTGGGTTTGCCGGTCGCGGTGGGCTGCATCATGTGGTTGAGGCCGGGGAAGGTGTGCACCGTCGCGTCGGGACCGGCGGCGAGGTTCTCACGCATCGGGCCCTCGTTCTGGGTGAGGATGACCTGCTGGTCCTTGTCGCCGAAGAACGCCAGCACCGGCACGCGGAGCGCCTGCAGCGCCGGTTTCGGGTCGTAGGTGATGAACGAGGTCATGTACGGGGTGTTGAACCCGTCGACCACCTGCTGGGGCGCGCGTTCGGCAACTGGCAGGGAATCGTTGTGCCGCTGGGTGAAGGCCTTGGCGCCCTCGATATCGCCCGCGCGCAGCAGCGCCGACCACGCAGTGACGTAGGCGACTTGTTGGTCGATCTGGTCCTGCGGTGTGCCCGTCGAGGCCATGATCACTTTGTTCTGCTCGATCAGCACGTCGGCGCCGGGTACCGACGGGCCCGCCATCAGGATCGCGAAGGCGACGTTGCTGTCGGGCAGCGCGGCGACGACCGGCGCGAGGTAGCCGCCTTCGCTGTGCCCGAACAGACCGACCCTGGCGGGATCGATCTCGGGGCGGGCGCGCAGGAACGCGACGCCCGCGGCCGCGTCGGCGGCCAGGTCGGGGTAGGTGGCGTCGTCGAGTTTTCCGCTGGTGCCACCGACACCACGGTCGTCGGTGCGCAGCACGGCATAGCCCGCGCGGGTGAAGGTGTCGGCCAGCAGGTGGAACGGGCGGTGGTCCAACAGCTCCTCGTTGCGGTCCTGCGGCCCACTGCCCGTGATCAGCAGCATCGCCGGAAACGGGCCGCTGCCTTCGGGTTCGGTGAGCGTGCCCGCGATGGTGATGTCGCCGTTGCGATAGGTGACGTCCTCGCTGCGGTACGGGTACGGCGGTTTCGGGTCCTGCGGGCGGGGCGGGCTCTCGATCTTGCCGCGCTGCAGCGCGACCGGTGCCTTCTCCCCGAACTGGACCCAGTCGCCGACGAGCCGGTCACCGTCTAGCTTGCCGCGGAACCCCGGATCGCCCGGCACGTCGGGGATGTTGAACTCCACCCGGTCCGGTTCGGTACGAACGTCTTTCAGCGGCGCCTCGCGCACACCCTGCACCGGGATGTCGATGGTGGCCGACCCGTCCTCGGCGAAACTCACCCCGATCGCGATCGGCTGCCCGGGCACCTCGATGTCACCGTGCCAGCTGCCCTGCACCGAGGGGGCCGCCACGTCTGCGGACTCCGAGCACCCCGCCACCAACGCGGCGACGACGAACAGAACCGAAACGATCACTCGACCGGTGCGCATGACCCCACGGTACCGACGCGCACCGACAAAGTTCGTGAACCGAGGCAACCGGGCCGATATCAGCCGAAGAAGGCCGACGCCTCAACGAGCCGTTCCGGCGGAACGCGTTTGAGCTGCTTGGTCGCCTCCGACAGCGGAACCAGCCCGATCTTGGTGCCGTGCAGCGCCACCATCTGACCGAAATGTCCCGCGTGCACCGCCTCGGCCGCGTGCACCCCGAACCGCGTCGCCAGAATCCGGTCGTAGGGCGTGGGACTGCCACCGCGCTGGATATGGCCGAGCACCGTGGTGCGGACCTCCTTGCCGATGCGGCGTTCGATCTCCGAGCCCAACTGCTGGGCGACCCCGGTGAACCGCTCGTGCCCGAACTCGTCGATCCCGCCCTCGCGCAGCGCGAATCCGGAATCGGGCGCGGGATGGGCACCCTCGGCGACCACGCAGATGAAGCTCTTGTCACCCCGCTGGAAGCGGGCCTTGATCATCGCGCACACCTGCGCCACGTCGAACGGTTCCTCGGGTACCAGGGTCAGGTGGGCGCCCGCGGCGATACCGGAATTCAGCGCGATCCAGCCGGCGTGGCGGCCCATCACCTCCACCAGCATCACCCGCTGGTGGGATTCGGCGGTGGTGTGCAGGCGGTCGATGGCCTCGGTGGCGATCGACAGCGCGGTGTCGTGGCCGAATGTGACGTCGGTGCAGTCGATGTCGTTGTCGATGGTCTTGGGCACGCCGACCACCGGCACGCCCTCGTCGGCGAGCCAGCTCGCGGCGGTGAGGGTGCCTTCGCCACCGATCGGGATCAGTGCCTCGATGCCGTTGTCGTCCAGGGTCTGCTGGATCCGGCCGAGGCCCGCGCGGAGCACCTCGGGATTGGTGCGCGCGGTGCCGAGCATGGTGCCGCCCTTGGTGAGCAGGCGGTCGGTGCGATCGTCGTTGTGGATGCGGATCTTTCGATCCTCGAGTAGGCCGCGCCAGCCGTCCTCGAAACCGACGACGGCATCGCCGTAGCGTCCGTTCGCGGTGCGGACCACAGCCCGGATCACCGCGTTCAGACCTGGACAATCTCCGCCTCCGGTCAAGACTCCGATGCGCATGCCGTTCATCTTGCCGCACCGGCGCAGATCAGGGGCAGTGACCTCCGGCGAGCTCACTGAGGTGTCCCGAGATGAGCGTCGCCATCTTGTCGAGCATGGCCATACCGTCGTTGAAACTGCCCGAATCCGGTTGTGCGGCGAAGGCGATGGCGATCCGGCCCGTGGGCGAATCGATCAGTCCGAACTGACGGACGAGGTACTTACCCCCAAGGTCGGGACCCCAGCCGCCCTTGAACTCGGCGCTGCCGAACGCGCCGAGACCCCAGTGGTGGCTGGCGATGATCTGCTGCATGAGCCCCACCACGCGCTCGCTCTGCGGTATGCACGGCAGCTGCGAGGCGAAGCGCACCTGGTCGGCCAGCGGCCATTCGGCCTGGCCGTAGACCGACGCGTCGGCACGGGTGCGGGTCGTCGGCACTGTGGTGCGCGTATCGCCGCCTTCGCGCAGCACGCCCTCCACCGCCTTGGCCGCGTCGGCGCCGCTGCCGAGCGAGGCCCACAGGGTGTCGGCGGCACCGTTGTCCGAGGCGGTGATGGCGGCAGACGCGTACGACGAGTAGGCGGCACTGTTGCGCAGGGCCGCGATGGCCAGCGGCACCTTGATCGTCGACCAGGCCGGACCGGAGGACCAATTGCCGAAGGTGACCATCTTCTTGCCGCCCACCGGCATGACCGCCAGCCCCACGCTGCCGCGGAATCCTTGCTGGAGTTCGGTGAAATCGGCAGCCAGGCTGCCCGGCAACGCGATGGAGAAGGTCCCGTTGTCGGCGCCGGGATCGGCGACGGGAACCGTTGTCGTCACGCGCGGTGCGGCGGCCTTCGGTTCGCTACCGCAACCCGCGGTGGCGAGCACGACCACGCCCACGAACGCAGACAGCACCACCCGGACGCGGTGGCGTCGTTCATTGTTCATTATGTGAAGCATTTTCTTTTGTAAACTCCCCCGGGGCGTTCGGTGCTGGCGACCCGTACCGTTACCGTACTGCGACATATGCCGATCGCCCACTTCGAGTGGTCAACCCTCAGGTCAGCCGGTGTTCGCCGGTGTAGATGTTCATCGTCTCGCTGCGCAGGAACCCGACCAGTGTGAGATCGGACTCCGCGGCCAGGTCGACGGCGAGGGCGCTGGGCGCCGACACCGCGGCCAGGATCGGGATACCGGCCATCACCGCCTTCTGCACCAGTTCGAACGACGCGCGACTGCTCACGACAAGCACCAGATCGTGCGCGGGTACCCGGTTCTCGCGCACCGCCCAGCCGATCACCTTGTCGACGGCGTTGTGCCTGCCGATGTCCTCACGCAGGGCGACCAAGGTGCCGTCGGTGGTGAACAGGCCCGCCGCGTGCAGGCCGCCGGTGGCCTCGAACAGCTTCTGTCCGGCGCGCAGCTGTTTCGGCAGGTCGGAAAGGGTGTCGGTCCTGACCGACACGGATTCGTGCGGGATCGGGAAGCGACTGTGGGTGCGGACGTCGTCGAGGGCGGTCTTGCCGCAGAGGCCGCAGCCACCCGTGGTGAGGAAATTGCGGGTGTGGATCGGTACCGGATTGCGTAGGCGCAGGTCGAGGACGTTGTAGGTGTTGTGGCCTTCGCTGTCGGTGCCCGCGCAGTAGCGGGCGGTGACGATGTCGTCGGCCGAACCGATGATGTCCTCGCCGAACAGGAAGCCGTGGACGAGGTCGATGTCGTTGCCTGGCGTGCGCATCGTGACGGTGAGCGATCGGCCGTCGACCCGGATTTCGAGCGGCTCCTCGACGGCGAGCGTGTCGGGTCGCTGGATCCGCCCGGCCGGGGAAAGGCGGGTCGTCTTGCGCCGTGCGGTGACTCTGCTCATCCCATGACTCTGCTCACTGTGAAGGTTCTGATCAACACGGCTTACCGATCAGCTGATCGGCGCGACCGTGAAGTCGGTGGCGCGCGCGGTACCGATGAGCGCGGTGGTGAGGACCGACCCCGGTTCGATCGCCGCGGTGACCAGCGTGATCTGCGCGGTGACGGCCGGGTCGGTGAGTTCGAGAACGCGAATGTCCGCGGTGGGTCCCAACGCCGCGACCCACGGTTGCGGCACGATGCATGCCCATCGCCCGGTGCGGGCGTGCTCGAGCAGCGTAGCCACCGAGTCGCTCTCCAGTTGCGGGGTCGCGGTGAGGCCCCGCGTCGCCAGCGCGTCGTCGATCAGCTGGCGACCGCGCATTCCCTTCGGCAGCAGGCACATCGGTAGTTCCAGCGCATCGGCCCAGGAGATCGCCGCACGGCTCGCGACCAGCGCGGCGCCCACCACGAGGACGTGGCGTTCGGTGTACAGCGGGGTGAGGGTGAGCCCCGACGTGTCGACACCCTGCACGTAGACGATGCCCGCGTCGAGTTCGAATCGGCGGATCCGTTCGATGATGTCGAGGGACCGCAGACTCGTCTCGACCCGAACCCGCAGCAACGGGTGTTCGGTGCAGAAAGGGTCGGTGAGCAGGGCGACGGTGCTCGACGCCGCGGGCACCACCCCGATCCGCAGCTCGCCGGTGAGGCCGGTCCGCAGCGCGCGGACCTCGTGCTCGAGCGCCTCGCGGTCGGCGATGATCCGCCTGGCCCACAGCACCAGCCGCTCGCCCTCGGGGGTGAGTCCCTCGAACGTGCGCGCGCGGCGGACCAGCGGCACGCCGAGTTCGTGTTCGAGTTTGCGGATCGCCTCCGACAGCGCGGGCTGCGACACGTAACAGGCCTGCGCCGCCCGGGCGAAATGACGTTCCCGGGCGAGGGCGACGAAGTATTCGAGCTGACGGAACAGCATTCAGGCGTCTGGTCAGTCGTCCTCGTCGTCGGCCGCTTTGTTGCGCGCCTTCGCGATCTCGAGTGCCCTCTCGGCGGTGGCCTGGTCCGGGTAGGGGCCCATCCGGTCGCCGTACCAGCAGGTCTTGCCCTGTTCGGCCTTGTGGTGCTCGAGGCAGTAGTACCACTCGTTGTCGTCAGCCATGCCCGCCAGTATGCAACGTTTCGCATACCGGCGTCTCGAAGGCGGGCACCTCGGGAGTAGCGGGTTCGCGGATGAGCAGGGCGACAGCGATTCCCACCGCGACACCGAGCACCGTGTCGATCCCGCGTTCGGTGAGCATGGTGAGCGGATCGGCCGGATCGGCCAGTTCGGTCATCGACATGATCAGCGGGGTGAAGAAGCCGAGCGCCACCGCGTAGTGCCGCGCCATGAACAACTCGGTCGGGTAGAGCAGCGCGATGATCGCCAGCCCCAGCATCGCCGCGCTCGGGCCCGGGATCAGTAGCGGCGCGGTGACCGCGAGTCCGATGAAGGTGCCGACGACCCGATGCATGCCACGGGTGATCCGGTCACGGGAACTGGCAGCGGCCAGGGGAACCGCGGCGGCCGCCATCGCCCAATTGGCATGGCCCACGCCCAACAGGAGCCCGATCCCGCCGGAGATCGAGATCGCCAGCGCATAGCGTCCCGCCTGCACGGACGACACCCGCCCGGTTCGGTGCGGTGCGATCGGCACGCGCAGCGCACACAGTCCGGCACGCCGATCCCGCCGCGTCGACTCGAGATAGCCGACCAGCACGCACAGCGCGGCGGTGCCGGAGCACAGCAGCAGCGCCAGAACCGGATCGTGCTGGGCACCGGCCACCATCGCGATCGCGCCGAACGCGAAGATCCCGAAGAACGGGCCTTCCGGCCGCAAGCCGAGCCGGTCGGTGATCGGTGAGGCCACCGCCGCGAACACCGCGACCGCGGACACCAGCACCGCGGGATGGGAGTGCGCGCGGGCGAGCAGAATGCCCGCGCCGACAGCGCCGACCAGCATCACCGCCGCTTCGCTCTGGTGGATCAAGCGTTGCCGCGCCGATTCCGCGAACCCGTACATCCCGGTGAAGGAACCGAAGACGGCGTAGATGAGCAGATCGGTGCGTCCCACCCCGATCAACACGAGGCCGGGGATCGCCAGCCCGACGAAAACGCGGGCGGCGGGCAGGTGATCGATCTCGGTGACGAACCGTCGACAAATCTGGCGCGACCAGGTTCTCGTGGTGCGCAATGGTTCCTCCGAAGTCGGTCGCGGGACGTGCCCGTAGGGCCGATGATTCAGGGTGCACGAGCCGCGCGCACGCCGTCAACCTGCGGTGATCCTGGTCGCACCGGCGGAAAGGGCGCTTCAGCGGCGGTGATAACCGCGACCGATCGACCGGTCGGAAACCGATCTCGGACCCGGCCGAGCGACACGACGACAGTGAGTTACGCCCGGAGCGATCTCGACGGTACAGAATCGAGCGAGACACTGGACAGGGCTCGTATCTTTCTCGATCCGCATTCACGCGAAGGGAAGATTTGGCATGGCTGACGGTCCGTACAACACCTGGGATCCCGATCGAGGTCCGAGCGGAGCAGCCGACCGGGCGGCCGTGCCGAAAGCCAAGCCCTACCATCACCCGGCAGCGGGCTGGGGCGCGGCGATCGCGGTCGGGAAATTCATGGTCGGCAAGGAGCACGAGCCGTTCATCGGCACCAAGGCCATCCTGAAGATGAACCATCAGGAGCGCGGCTTCGACTGCCCTGGCTGTGCCTGGCCCGACGCGACCGACGGCCTGGCACTCGACGTGTGTGAGAACGGCATCAAGCACGTCACGTGGGAAATGACGCACAAGCGGTGCACTCCCGAATTCTTCGCCCAGCACACCGTGACCGAGCTGGCCACCTGGAGTTCCTTCGATCTCGAAGACCAGGGCAGGCTCACCGAGCCGATGGTGTACGACCCCGAGACCGACCACTACGTGCCGATCAGCTGGGCCGACGCGTTCGAAATGGCGGGCAAGGCGCTACGCGAACTGTCCGACCCGAACGAGGCCGCGTTCTACACCTCCGGCCGGCTCGCCAACGAGGCCACGTTCCTCTACCAGCTGATGGTGCGCGAATACGGCACCAACAATCTGCCCGACTGTTCCAATATGTGTCACGAAGCCAGCGGCCGCGCTCTGCAGGCCTCGCTCGGCACGGGCAAGGGCACCTGCGACCTGGAGGACTGGGACAAGGCCGACGCCCTGTTCGTCATGGGCCTCAATGTCGCCTCGAACGCACCGCGCATGCTGACCGCGCTCGCCGAGGCCTATCAGCGCGGCGCCCAGGTGGTGCACGTCAATCCCATGATCGAAGCGGGCTCGCGCAACACGATCATCCCGCACGACTTCCTCGCGATGGCCACCTTCCACCCCACCAAGACCGGCACCCTCGATCTGCAGGTGCGCATCGGCGGCGACTTCGCGCTGATCCGCGGCATGGCCAAGGCCGTCCTCGAAGAGTCCGAGACCGACGAGAAGGCCCTCGACCATGAGTTCATCGAGCGCTACACCGCAGGCTTCGACGACTACGTGCGCGAGGTGGCGGCGACCACCTGGGCCGATATCCAGACCCAGTCGGGACTGAGTGAGGCGCAGGTCCGCAAGGCCGCCCGGATCTACTGCGACGCCGACCGCAGCATCATCAGCTGGTGTCTCGGCATCACCCAGCACGAGCACGGCGTGGAGACGATCCGCGAGATCGTGAATCTACTTCTTCTGCGGGGCAACCTCGGTCGCGAAGGCGCGGGCCCGTCGCCGGTGCGCGGACACAGCAATGTGCAGGGCAACCGGACGTGCGGCATCGCCAACAATCCGCCCGCCGAATTCCTCGACCGGCTGGCCAAAGTGTGCGAGATCGAGGTGCCGCGCGCCAACGGCTACGACGTGGTCGCCGCCATCGAGGCGATGCAGCAGGGCAAGCTGAAGTTCTTCATGAGCATGGGCGGCAACCTCGTCCAGGCCGCGCCCGACAGCGCCTACACCTTCGAGGCGTTCCGGAAGGCCGAGTTCACCGTCATGGTCTCCACCAAGCTCAACCGCAGCCACGTCGTGCACGGCAGACGCGCGCTGATCCTGCCCTGCCTCGCGCGTACCGAACACGATCATCAGCGCAGCGGCCCGCAGGTGATCTCGATGGAGAACGGCATGGCCGTGGTGCACCTGTCCAAGGGCATGAAGAAGCCCGCGTCGCCGCATCTGCTGTCGGAGCCCGCGATCCTGGCCGGTATCGCCAAAGCCGCACTGCCCGAGACGAAGACGCCGTGGGACTACTACGTCGAGGACTACGACCGCATCCGCGACACCATGTCGAAGGTCCTCGACGGTTTCGAGGACTACAACCGGCGGGTGCGGCTCGGGCTCGGCTTCCGGATCCGTCAGCCCGCGCGTGAGCTGATCTTCCTCACCCCGTCGGCCAAGGCGGAGTTCTCCACGGCGACACTGCCCGACACCACCAACCCACCCGGGGTGCTCACCCTGGCGACACAGCGTTCGCATGACCAGTGGAACACCACCATCTACACCAACAACGATCGCTATCGCGGCGTGAAGAACCTGCGCACGCTGATCTTCATGAACACCGGCGATATGCGCGAACGCGGTTTGCGGGAGTTCGACGAGGTCGATATCACCAGCACCTCCAGGGACGGGTCGACGCGATCGCTCTACCGATACAAGGCCGTCTCCTACGACATTCCGGCGGGCTGCGCGGCCGGGTACATGCCGGAGATGAATGTGCTGTGCGCGATCGGCGACTACAGCACCGAGAGCGATCAGCCGATGATGAAGAGCGTGAAAGTGACTGTCACACCGTCGAGTTGACCCGAGGAGAAAGGATGCCCGATGTCATATCTGCTCGCACTGGTCGCCGAACCCGGTGAGAACTCCGCCTCCCAACAGCTGGCGATCGAGGCCCAGCGGGTGGCGATCCGCAACAATATCGACGTGGTGAGTCTGGCCGAGCTCGACACCCTGCCCACCTACAGTGCCGCGATCGACACCGAGGACGGACGTCCGCTGATCGCCAACCAGCTGCGTCGCTCCACGCTGGAAGCCGACGGTGTGCTGCTGTTCGCGGCCGAGGGCGCGAGCGTGCCGACGCTCGCGGCGAGCGTGATCGCCTGGCTGGCCACGCCGGAATCGGCACCGACCGTCGGGGGCAAACCGGTCGCGGTGATCACGGTGGGTCCCGGCGAGGTGATCAATCAGGACCTGGCGGATCGATTACGCAAGGCGGGCGCCGATGTGGTGGCCGACGGTGTGTCGATCACCGGATCGTGGAGTGATCCGGACACGATGAACCGGCTCGGGGACACGATGATCGCGGTCGCTTCGGCGCACTGAGGTTGTTCGCGGCCCCGAAACCGGGGCCGCGACCGTTCGGTCAGTAGACGTAGACCACGGCGTTCTCGCCACCGGTGCAGGTGACGAGTTTGCCCTCCGGGGCGCACGTCATCGTGTAGGTGCGCCCGGTCACCGGGCTGGTCGCCACCACTGGGCGCGCACCGGTGCCGCCACCCGCGTAGGCCTCCCGGACCGCCTCGGCGAAGCCACAGCTGGTGACGGCGCTGCCGACGGCGACTTTGCTGTAAGCGCCGGTGGCGGAACCGGATTCGCAGGGCTGTGCGCCGACCGGCAGGGTGACCGGTCCGGCCGAGGTGGTGGTGGGAGCGGCGGTGGTCGCGCGCGGGGTGGTGCCCGCGGGTTGACCGGAACCACCCGGTGCTTGCGAAATCGGTGCGGCCGTGGCGGTTTGTTCGGGCTCGGCGGCCGACATCATGCGCCAGCCGATCGCGCCACCGACCGCGAGTACCACCACGGCGAGGACACCGACCAGGACCGGCAGCAGGACCGATCGCCTGCGGCCCGAATCCTGGTGCGCCCAGGCTGGATCGGGACCGTAGGCCGGGTCGGGACCATAGGCGGGATCAGGACCGTAGCCGGGATCGTAGGCCGGATCCCGGTAGGCGTGGTCACCGTAGTCGCTGGGCGGTTCGTCGTAGTTGGAGTACGCGTTCTCCTGACCCACGTACTGCCGGGTCGCGGCCGCCCGCGCCGGATCGTCGAACTCCGGCGGGGCTTGATGCGCACCGAACGGTGCGGCGCCACCGCGATATTGGTGAGTCGGCTGCGAGCGCTGCGGATCCGGTTCGTCGGCGTGACTCCCACCGTAATGCTGGGTCGGCGCCGACCGTTGCACCTCGGCAGGGTCGTACTGCTCGGTCGGCGGACTGAACTGATCATCGGGCGCACCGCCGTAATGCTGGGTGGCGGCGAAACGTTGGGGGTCGACCCGCCCTTCCGGGCCGTTGTCCTCGTCACCGAACCATTGCGTCGGGACTCCGGACCGATCGGCCGGGTTCGCGCGGTCGTCACCGAACTTCTGCGTCGGCGCCGCGAAGGGGGCGGGCTGGTTCGGGCGGGGTGCGCCGAATTCCGGTGCGGGAGTGGGGAAGCGGGGGTTGGGGTTCGATGGCGGGGCGTTGTATTGCTCCGTCGGCGGGGAGTACGCGGCCGGGATGGGGTGTTCGCCGGTGTAGCGCTGGGTAGCGGCTGCCCGGTGGGGGTCCTGGCCGTATTGCTGAGGGGGCAGTAGGTGCGGGCCGGTCGGCGCCGGGTAGGGGGTAGCCGAGCCGGGGCGCGGTGGCTGCGGGAGCGGAGCCGATGTTTCGCCCGGCTGCGCACCGTCGTAGAGGTGCGCGTCGGGGAAGGGGCGCATCCGCGGGAGACCCTGGTCAGGGGTGTAGGCCGGTGGCGGCTCGGGTGCTTCCGGCTCGTCGGTCGACGGGAGAGGCGTGAAGTGGGTGTCGGCGGCCCGGATCTCGGCGGGGCCGGTCGGCTGGATCACCGCGGGGATCGAGATCTCGCCGGAGCCCTCCGCGGGGATGCGGCGGAAACCGGTGGTGTCGGTTGCCCCGGAGCGCGCCTCGGGTGGGCGGATGATCAATGTCGGCTGGGCACCGGTCGCGGTCGACTGGCTGCGCGACGTCTCGACGCCACCGGTCGCGGTCACCGCGCCGATCACGCGGAACTCCCCCGTCGGCGTCGGCACCTGCTCGACGTGTTCGGGTTCCGCGGGCACTGCGCGCTCGGGATCAGCGGGAACCCCGGCCGGCGCCCCGGCGGCGCCACGTCCCACACCGGCGGCGAACCCGGCTGCCGCGGCGAACCCGCGCCCTGGCGCAGGCGCGGAGCCCGGACCACCGGCCGGCGAACCAGCGGGCCCACGGAGCGTGGCACCGGGGGAAGAACCTGGAGTCACATCATGGCCACCGGGGTCGCGACGGGCACCGGTGTAGGACGCGAAAGCATCCGATGGTGCGGGCAGGGGCGCGCCGCCGTCCCGCACGGCCGAGGCCAGTGCTCGGCGAGCGGCGACAGCCAGCGCACCGGCCGACGCGTATCGATCGGACGGGTCCTTGGCCATGCCGGTCCCGATGACATCGTCGAGTGCGCCGGGTATCCCGTGCAGTAACTCACTCGGACGTGGCGGTGCCTCGGACAGGTGCGCGCGGACCAGCACGCTCATGCTCGCGGCCGGGAAAGGCGAAGCGCCGGTGAGGCACTCGTGCAGCACGCAGGCCAGCGAGTAGACGTCGGCGCGGTGCGAGATCGGGCCGACATCGAAGCGTTCCGGCGCCATGTAGATGTAGGAGCCCACGGCCATCCCGGCTTGGGTCACCGCGCTGTCACCCTCGGTGTGGGCGATGCCGAAGTCGGCGAGGTAGGCGAAATCGGCGGGCGTGACCAGGATGTTGGCGGGCTTCACATCGCGATGCACCAGACCACCCGCGTGGGCGGCGTCCAGCGCCGCGGCGATCTGCTCGACGACAGCGACCGCGCGTTCCGGGCTCATCGGCCCGCCCCCGCGCAGCACCGTCCGCAGATCGGCGCCGGGCACCAAGCGCATGTCGATGAAGAGGACTCCGTCGATCACACCCCAGTCGTGGATCGGGATGACGTGCGGTTCGGCCAGCTTGGCCGCGGCTTGGGATTCCCGGCGGAACCGGACCTGGTAGGCCGGGTCCTGGGCCAGCTCCTGCGCCAGCAACTTCAGGGCGACCACTCGATCTTTGCCGGTGTCGTAGGCCTCGTAGACCTCGCCCATCCCGCCTTTGCCCAGCATCGACCGCAACTCGTACGGACCGAATCTGGTCCCCGCCCGTGACCCAGGTGCGTGCACCGGCGTCCGCCTCCCACTTCTGGCAGGTCCGCCGGACCTGCTTCTCAGTAGGAAGATTCTCCCGGTGTCACTACGCCGTGGTCAAACGCGAACACGATCGCGGCGGCTCGGTCGCGCAGGTCCAGCTTGCCGAATATGTGTCCGACGTGGCTTTTCACCGTTACTTCCGAGATACCGAGTTCGGCGGCGATCTCGCTGTTGACCCGGCCCGAGCCGATCAATTCGAGCACTTCGTACTCGCGGGCGGTGAGTTCGCCGAGTCGGCGATCGGTTCGGGTACCGACCGGTTTCACTGTTCGGTAAGCCGTGAGTACCCGTCCCGTCACCGAGGGGTCGAGCCACGCGCCACCGCCTGCCACGGTGCGGACCGCGCGGATCAGATCCTCCGCGGGCGAGTCCTTGAGCAGAAACCCCGCGGCGCCCGCGCGCAGCGCCCCGGAGAGCAGCTGATCGTCGTCGAAGGTGGTGAGCACGAGAACCGGCGGAGCGTCGGGACGGGCACGCAGCAACCTGGTCGCATCTATGCCGCCGACCCGCTTCATGCGCAGATCCATCAGCACCACATCGGGCCGTTGGGTGGCGATCGCGGCGGCGACCTCGTCTCCGTCGGCGCACTCGTTGATGGTGAAGCCGTCGCGGCGGCGCAGGATTCGGCGCAGGCCACCGCGCACGAGTTCCTGATCGTCGACCACGAGCACTGTCACCAGCTGCTCGATCGGCGAAGCGGTCGTCACGTGTCCTCCTGGGGTTTGTTCCAGAGCTTGCCCGGCAGCATCGTCGCGATGGCGACGCACGGGCCCGTTCGCAGCGGGAAGCCGACCCGCACCGTCCAGCCGTCGTCGCCGTTGCCCGCGGTGATCTTCCCACCGAGCAGTTCGGTGCGTTTACGCATGCCACGCAGTCCCATCCCGGTGTCGCGGCGGGGCGCGATACCGAGCGGAAGCGGATTCGACACGACCAGCATCGCGGCCTCGGCGGTGACATCGAGGCGGACCGTGGCGGCGGTGCCCGGCGCGTGCTTGATGACATTGGCCAGCGATTCCTGGCCGATCCGGTAGAGCGCGTGGCCGATGGCGCCGGTAACGGTGGACAGCTCGCCGGTGCGCGTGTAGTCGACGGTGAGCCCGGCGCGGCGGAAGTCGCCGACGAGCTCGTCGATGTCGGCGGCGGACGGCTCGGGCGTCAGCTGGGCCGGGCCCGCGTCGAGCATGCCGACGGTGCGCCGGATGTCGGCCATCGCCTGGCGGCCGAGGCGTTCGGCCTCGACGAGCGCTTCCACCGCCTCGGTGGGGTCGTCGTCGGTCTGCAGTGCGCGCCGGGCGGCGGTCAGGTGCAGCAGGGTGATCGAGAGCGAATGGGCGATCACATCGTGGACTTCGCGCGCGATCCGGCGCCGTTCCTCGTCGGCGGCCTGACCGGAGCGGATCGCCTGATTCTCGCGTTCTTGATACAGGAATCGCCGCTGGTACTGCAGCAATACCCCGACGAACATGCCGAGCAGGACACCGATGACGTACATCGGCAGCCCTTCCAGCGGCTGCTCACCCCACTTCAGGTGCCCGGCGAGGTCGAACGCGACCAGTTCGAGAATGGCGAGCAGGGTGAATCCGATCGTCCACCCGCGCGAAGCGACCGCGGCCACCTCCCCGGCGACGATCACCAGCACGAACGGCGCGAAGTCGGCGGTGACCGGCTGTAGGAGGAACAAGCCGCAGGACAGTAGAGCGGACCCCTTCAACAGGATGGGGTGCGGGTTCACGTGAAAAATCGCGAACAGCGGTATCGGCAGGAACGCGGTGGCCATGGCCAGCAACGGCAGCGGGCTCGGGAAGTAGGAATGCCGCTGGATCACCGCCGCGCCGGTGACCACCAGCAGTGCGATGTCAGCGGCGAGGATCACCGCGGGTGGATAGTCGTAGGGCAACGATTCGATGCGTTCGCGGACCGTGGTGAGCAGACGTGGCACCCCGGCCCTGGCCGCGAACCGCTGCCGCAGGCTCGGCCGGCCCGGCGCGTTCACGGGGATGGCGTGGCTCACATCCATGATGTAAGGCTAGTCGCCACCTACCGGCCGAGCATCGTCCCGCGAACGGTACCGATCTCCTACCGCGGTAGGAGGAGAAGTCGGGTCCCCGGCACGACGATTCGGCCTTTCACCGCCCGTAGCGTTTGGTTCACCCGCTCACGGAAGGTGAAGCCCATGACCTGGACCGACCTACACCACCGCACCGAGATCGTGCACACCGTGCTCGCCAGGGCCGCGATCGACCCGAACGACCCAGCGCTGTTCGCCGGTATCGCCGACCTCGACAGGCTCTTCGGGGGCGTCGAGGGCCTGCTGCAGGCGCTGGCCAACCGCTGGGACAACCATCTACACGTCAAACTCGAGCTCGCCGAGATCGACGGCCTCACCCCGATGGAGGCCTATCTCGAGCTGGCCGCCGAACAACCGGGCCTGCGTGCGCTTCTCGACGCACGCCGGGCGATCGGGCAGACTACCCGCGACCGCGCTCTCGCACGCTGATACCCGAAACTCCCTGGGGGACAAGATATGCCCGACATCGAATCGCCACAGCAGCCGATGCTGGAGTTGACCCGGGTGGTCAAGCAGTATCGCGTCGGCGATCAGGAAGTACGCGCGCTCGACGAGGTGAGCATGCGCATCGAGGCGGGCCAGTTCACCTCGATCATCGGCCCGTCCGGTTCGGGTAAGAGCACCCTGCTGCACCTGCTCGGCGCGCTCGACCGTCCCGACGAGGGCTCGATCCGCTTCCGCGGCGCCGAGATCGGCGATCTCGATGAAGACAAGCAGGCCGCGTTCCGGCTCGAACAGGTCGGCTTCGTCTTCCAGTTCTTCAACCTGCTGCCGACTTTGTCGGCGTGGGAGAACGTGGCCGTCCCGAAATTGCTGGACGGCACCGGATTACGCAAGGCGAAGCCGCGCGCCCTGGAATTGCTCGACCTCGTCGGCCTCGGCGATCGGGCACAGCATCGGCCCGCGGAACTGTCCGGTGGACAGATGCAGCGCGTGGCGGTGGCGCGGGCCCTGATCATGGACCCGCCACTGATCCTGGCCGACGAGCCGACCGGCAACCTCGACTCCAAGACCGGTGCCGCGATCCTCGCCCTGCTCGGTGACATCACCGCGCAAGGCAATTCGGTCGTGATGGTGACTCACGACATGAGTTCGATCGACTACTGCGACCGGGTGATCACATTGCGCGACGGCCGGATCGGCGCCGATGAGCTGGCCACCGCGCGAGTCGACGCATGATCGCCGCGGCATGGGACCGACTGCGGCTGTTCAATGTCGGCGAACTGCTCCGCCATCCGGGCCGCACCCTGTTGTCGGGGGCGGTGATGGGGGTTTCGGCGGCGTTGATCGTGGCGGTGCTGAGTATTTCCGGCTCGGTCACCGGGTCGGTCGACAAACTCACCAAGGGCCTGGCAGGCACCGCCGAACTCGAGATCACCGGGATCACCGACGCGGGATTCGAACAGTCTCTGCTACCCCGGATCACCGCGACGCCAGGGGTGGCGACGGCGGTGCCGATGCTGCGCGCGACGCTGGGGGCAGGTCCTGATCGGGCACTGCTGATCGGGGCCGATCAGACGATCGGCGCACTCGGTAGCGATCTGGCCGGCCCGATGTCGCAGTACACCACCAAGCTGCTCGGCACCGAGCGCGGCGTGCTGGTCGGCGCGGCCATGGGCCTGCGCGAGGGTGACCCGGTGCCGATCGGGGCAGGCACGGCCAAGGTGGCCGCCGTCCTCGACTCCGAGGCGACCGACCGGCTCAACAGCGGCCACGTGGTGGCCGGTCCGCTGCCGCTGATCCAATTGCTCACCGACCGGGTCGGCAAGCTCGATTCGGTGCAGATCGTGGTGGAACCCGGCACCGATGTGGCCGCGCTGCGCACCGCGCTCACCGAAGCGGTGGACGGGCGTGCCGTGGTCGCCGAACCAAGTCTGCGCACCGCGCAGGCCGGTGGCGCGATCCAGATCATGCGGTATTCCACGCTGATGTCGTCGGCGGCGGCGTTGATCGTGTCGGCCTTCCTGATCTACAACGCGATGAGTATGGCGGTGGCGCAACGCAGGCCGACGCTGTCGCTGTTGCGGGCGATCGGCGGCAAGCGCGCGCCGATGGTGCGCGATCTGCTCGTCGAGGCGGCGATGCTCGGGCTGATCGGTGGGGCGATCGGTGCGGGAATCGGTGCGCTGATGGGGCGGTTCGCGATCGGCAGGCTACCCGCCGCGATCGTGCAGTCGGTCGAGGCGCGGACCGAGTTCCAGGTACCGAACTACGCGGTGCCCGTGGCGATCTCCGCGTGCGTGGTGGCGACGGTGCTGGCGGCGTCGATCGCCGCGCGCCAGGTGTACAAGGTCGCCCCGGTCGAGGCGCTGGCGCCCGTGGAGGCCAGTGATGCCGCGTCGACCGGTTCGGTTCTGCGGTGGGTCGCGCTGGCCGGTGGCCTGTTCCTCGGTGCGGCGGCGGTCGTCATCGCCTTCCTCGACCTCGGCAGGCTGTCGCTGGCCGCGATCACGATGTCGTTCACCGCGACAGTGTTCCTGTGTTTCGCCGCCACCGGACCGATCGTGCGTGGGTCCGCGGCGATCTCGCGCTGGTTCGGTGCGCCGGGCGCGCTCGGGGCGACGACGCTGGAACGCGCGCCGCGCCGCGTGTGGGCTACCGCGATGACGGTGATGATCGGGGTCGCGGCGGTGGTCGCCCTCGGTGGCGCGGCGGGCAACATGGTGAAGTCGGCGACCGATTCGTTCCAGAGTCTCGGCGACACCGACCTCTACGTGAGCCCGAGCCCCGTCGAACAGTTCCCGACCGGCCCCGTGCTGCCCCCCGGTTTGGCCGACCGGGTCGCGGCCGTGCCCGGTGTCGAACAGGTGAACCCCGCCCAGATGGCCTTCGCGACCATCGGCAGCGGCCGGGTGATGTTGCAGGGTTATCCGCCGAGCACCTCCGACACCCGCCTCGGCGCGGTGGCCCCGGCGGTGATCGATCAGATGGAGCGGCGCGAAGGCGTTGTCATCACCCGCGACGTTGCCCGTTCGCTCTCGCTCGCCGTCGGCGACGAGATCACCATGCCCACCCCCTCCGGTGAGCGGAAAACCACAGTACTGCAGGTGATTCCGTACTTCACCGCGGTCTCCGGTGTGGTGATGATGAACCTCGACCAGATGCGGGAGTGGTATCAGCGGCCCGGTGAGACGATCCTGTCGATCCAGTACGTGCCCGGCGCCGACCCCGACGCGGTGCGGGCCGCGGTTCGCGCGATGGTCCCCCAGGAGATCCATGTCGACACCGGTGCCGACATGGTCGACGCGATCTCCTCGAGCGTCGAGCAGGGTGCGGCGATGAGCAACATGATCCTGTGGATCGTCGTGCTGGTGGCGACGGTGGCATTGCTGAACACCCTGATGCTGTCGGTCCTGGAGCGACGCAGGGAGCTGGGGGTGCTGCGCGCCATGGGCACCAACCGCAAGTTCCTCCTGCGCTCGGTGCTGGCCGAAGCGGCGGGCATCGGATTCATCGGCGCGGCAATCGGTCTCGTCGTCGGCATCGCGGTGCAGTACCTGGCCACCGTAGCGATCGGCCACGCGATGACCATCGACATCGTCTACCGCCCGAGCCCGCTGATCGCGGTCTACGGTGCGGTGGCGCTCGGCCTGGCACTGCTGGGATCGATCCCGCCTGCCTTGCGTGCGGCCAGGATGCCGATCGTGGCGGCGCTGGCCGTGGACTGAAGTTGGTCTCTGCGGCGTCAGGCACCTCTGCCCGGCGCCGCGGAGCCGACAAGCGCCTGAAGCAGTCGCAGGCGGGCCGACGTGGTGACGCCCTCTGCGGAGGGAGGCGGATGCCGCAAGGTCATGAGTCAGTCAGAGGGGGACTTCTTCCCACCACGCGATGACCTCGTCCTGGGCCGAGGGGTGTGGGGCTCCGCTGGTACCGCTGCTGCCCCGACGGCTCACCACGACAAGGTAATTCGCGCGATCCGAGTCATCGGGGAAGCTCAATACCTGATGCGCGGTCTGCGTGCGAGTGCTCGCCGGATCCTGAACCACCCACCGCTGCAACGAGAACGGCACGCCGTCCTTGTCCCCCGCATAGCGAACCGTCGCGGGTAGCGCCTCCAACACCGACCGCGCCTGGTCCTCGTTCGCGTACTCCAGCACCAGGTAGCTCACCGCTCCCGCCTGATTCTCGGCCCGCTCGCACTGCCACCCCGTAGTGATCGGAGTCCACTGCAACGCAGGCTCTTTCCAGGCCAACTCGCTGACATTGCGCACCCCCACACACCGCGCCCCCCGATACCCCATCCCATCACTCATCTCCCCCTGCGGAACCAGTGTCGGAAAAACCCGCCGACTACTCGCGAACGAATCCTCCGCCTCCGCAACCGAACTCGACGGCACCTTCGCGCCACCTTCCGCGTCGAGATCGCCTTCGTCATCCCCCGGCAAGACCACGACAACCAAGGCGACAACCAACGCCACCAACACCAGAACAAGCGCGACCAACAGCACCCATCCGAACCGCTGCATCCCCGAAACCCGTCGCGGTACCGGCCAATACCCCCGATTCGGCACCATCCAGGGCCCCCGCTGCCCCGGCCGCACCGCACCGGGCTGCTGACCCGCACTACCCGGCATGACCGGGCCGCCGGGCACGACCGTGCCACCGGGCTGCCCCGCCGCAACCGGCCGACTCGCGTCGGCGTGCGGCCCTGCGCCACCCGGCTGCCCCACACTGCCTGGCTGACCCACACGGCCTGGCTGACCCACGCTGCCCGACTGAGCGGCACTGCCCGGCTGCCCCACATTGCCCGACTGAGCGGCACTGCCCGGCTGACTCACATTGCCCGGCTGAGCGGCACTGCCCGGCTGCCCCACATTGCCCGGCTGGGCGGCTCTGCCCGGCTGCCCCGCATTGCTCTGCGCTGCGTTACCGGGCTGTCCCGCTCGGCTGGACTGCCCTGCGGCCCCCTCCGGCGACACCGGCCCCGCTGGGGCCGCGTTCGATGGTCCAGCGATCGATGTCACCTTGGTCAGGGCCGCCGAGTTCGCCGCATCCAGTTCGCCCGCATCAGGCATCGACACGACATCTGTTGCCGCAGTGGCGGATACCTCCGCCGGAACATCGCCGTAAGCAGCCGGACTTCCACTGCCGGAGCCCGCGGATCCAGGGCCGAGGTCGCCGCCGATCGCCTCACCGCCGTGGGATCGCTCCACTGCGGACGACGCAGGCTTGTCGAGAGATATCTGGCTGGACGGTAGTCCGACATCACCAGGAGGTGGCGCCGGTACCGCGTTCGGCTGTGCGGCAACGGGACCGGCGGCCTGGTGCGGCGCGATCGGTCGCTGGCCCGCAGCAGGAGGGGCGGCAGCTGGCGGACGGGGCGGCGGCTGCCAATTGGGTTGTGGCGCAGGCTGCATGGGCGGGACCTGGTAGCCAGGGGGCGCCATACCGGGTTGCGGGAAGGGCGCGGCCGGTCCGGGCTGCGGGGCAGGCGGGTAGAAGCCCGGCGGGTTAGCGGGTGGACGCGGCAGGACAGGGGGCGTCTTCGAGGTCAGTGCCTGACGTGCGGCCTTGGCGAACGCGACGCACGAATCAAACCGCGCCGCAGGGTGTTTCGCCATCGCCGCGGCGAGAACAGCATCCATGATCGGCGGCAGACCCGCGCGGCGCAGCGCCAAGGGTGGCGGCGGCGCATAGAGGGTGCCGCGGATGATCTCGTTCGGGTCGGCGGAGTCGAAGGGGGCCAACCCCGTGAACAACCAGTACAGCGAACAGGCCAGCGAGTACTGGTCGGAGCGATGGTCGAGTTCGGCGCCGGTCATCTGTTCCGGCGACGCGTAAGCCAGTGTCGCGGTGAACATTCCCTGCTGGGTGAGATGGGTGGAGTCGGCGCGCAGGCGGGCGATGCCGAAGTCGGTGAGGAAGACTCGCTCGCCCTGGCCACCGGTGGAGCGGGCCAGCAAGATATTGGCGGGCTTCACATCGCGGTGCAGCACTCCCCTGCCGTGCGCGTAATCCAGTGCGTCGGCCACCCCTTCGATGATCTGCACGGCCCGCTCGGGCGGCAATGCCATCGGGTCGACGGTCGCGGCGTCGATCCCGTCGACGTACTGCATGCTGATCCAGAGTTGTTCGCCCTCGGTCCCCCGATCGTAGACGGTGACGATGCCGGGATGGTCGAGCCCGGCGGCCAGATCGGCCTCCCGTTCGAACCGCGCGCGAACTCGCTCGTCGGCGAACAGGTCCCGATTGAGCAGCTTGAGCGCGGTCAGCCGATCCAGGCGCGGATGCCGGGCCAGATACACCGTGCCCATGCCGCCCTGGCCCAACATCGCCTCGATGGTGAACCCGGCGAACACCTCACCGATGTCGTGCATGTGACCCCCTTCCGACCGTGTGACCACGCTCATTCGAATTCTCGCCGAAAATCGGTGAAACTTGCTAACAGTCGTCCGGTAGCGTCCGGACGCGCTCGACGAGAAGTTTGCACCGCCGAAGCACACGCGCACTGGGTGGTGGGGAGGATTCGGTGGTGAAGTCGACCGGAAAGGCGGCTGCCTGTCGCAGGCTGCTGCTCGGTGGAGTGCTGGCAACCGCAGCGCTGTCCACCTCGTGTACCACGCCAGGCACCCCGACGGCGGTGAGCGCGCCCACGGTCACCGTGAACAGCGAAGACGCCTGGCATCCGGGACTGTCCATCGTGCTGCCCGATTCGCTGGCCGCGGAGTTCACCCAGCTGCAATCGAAGCTGCCCGGCCAGGTCGGCATGGCCTTGATGCCGGTCGGCGGCGGCCGGATGACGATCTACGGCGACTGGGACACCGGCATCGCCTGGTCCACGATCAAGATCCCGCTCGCCGTCGCCGCGTTGCGCCACGATCAGGACCAGTCGATCTTCGAGATGGCGCAGGCCGCGATCACGGTGTCGGACAACGACGCCGCCGAGGGCCTGTGGGAATCCCTCGGTGACGCACCGGAAGCCGCCGACGCCGTGCAGCAGATCCTCGACGAGGCGGGCGACACGGCCACCGGAAAGGCGGGCACCCGCACCGAACTCGACGGCACCGCCTTCGGTGGCACCGTGTGGTCGCTGGCCAACCAGGTGCGGTTCGCGTCGCGGCTGCCCTGCCTGCCGCAGGCCGAGGTCGTCACCTCGCTGATGGGCGAGATCACCGAGGAACAGGGCTGGGGTCTTGGCCTGCTCGACGACACCGAGTTCAAAGGCGGCTGGGGCCCCGACGACGTCACCGGGGTCTACACCGTGCGCCAGTTCGGACTGGTGCCCGTCGGCAGCGGTCAGCTCGCGGTAGCCCTTGCGGCACAAGCCGATTCGGGGTCGTTCGACGACACCACCGCGCTGCTCGACCGGTTGGCGCTGCTGCTGGCCCGGCACCTGCCGGAACTGCGCGGCGGGGTCTGCCCGCGCTGAGCGCACCGGCTCAGCCGGGAACGACCAGGCCGGATTCATACGCCAGGACCACCGCCTGGGCGCGGTCGCGCAGCCCGAGCTTCGAGAACACCTTGGAGACATGGGTTTTCACGGTCTGCTCGGCCACGAACAGCGCCGCGGCGATCTCGGTGTTCGACAACCCCTTGGCCACCAGTTCGAGCACCTCGCGTTCGCGCGGGGTGAGTGTGCCGAGCGCGGGCGCCGGGGCGGCGCGAACCGTATTGCGCCTGCGGGTGACGTCGGCGATGAGTCTGCGGGTGATGGTCGGCGCGAGCAGCGCCTGACCGTCGGCGACCACCCGTACCGCGCGCACCAATTCCTCGGCGGGCGCGTCCTTGAGCAGGAACCCGCTGGCACCGATGCTCAGTGCCTCGTAGACGTAGTCGTCGATGTCGAAGGTGGTGAGCATGAGCACCCGCACCGGCGGATCGAAATTCGCGGTCAGGATCGCGCGGGCGGCGTCGAGCCCGTTCATCTCCGGCATCCGCACATCCATCAGCACCACATCGGGACGCAGCCGCTTGGCCTCGGCCACCGCCACCTTGCCGTCGGGTGCGTCGCCGACGACGCTGATATCGGTCTGCGCACCCAGCAGGGCGCCGAAACCCTGGCGCACCATCGCCTGGTCGTCGGCGATCAAAACGGTAATAGCCACCCAACCACCCTAGTGGGTGGGCAGTTTCACCGAGACCTCGAATCCGCCGGTGAGTGTGGGCCCCGCGTGGAGTTCACCGCCGACCGCGACAACGCGAGTGCGCATGCCGTCGATGCCGTGCCCACCGCCCGCACCGGGTTGCGGCACCGTGGCGGTCGCGGCGTTGTGCACGGTCACGCTCACCTCGCCGGGGTCGACCGCCACCGCCACCTGCACCGCCGCACCCGGTGCGTGCCGCGCGCAGTTGGCCATCGATTCCTGCACCACCCGATAGACGACCAGCCCGGTCGTCTCAGGCACCGAATCCAGATCCCCGGTCACCGTCCAGTCGACCGGCAGACCCGCGCGCAGGGCCGACGCGCACAGCGCGGGCACGTCGGCGGCGCGCGGCTGCGGCGCGTGTTCGGGCAGCTGGCCGTCACTGCGCAACACCCCGAGCAGGCCCCGGATCTCGTTGAGCGCGGTGCGGGCGGTGGCGCCGATGGATTCGAATTCGGCCCGCGAGGCCGGGTCGAGGTCGGTGATCCGGTACGGCGCGGTCTGCGCCTGCACCACCACCATCGACATGTGGTGAGCGACCACATCGTGCAGGTCACGGGCGATCCGCGCCTTCTCCTCGAGGATCGCCCGCCGCGCCCGCTCGAGTTCGGTCACCTCTTCCTGCCGCTCGAGCTTGCGCCGCGAGGCCAGCAGGATCCGCACGAGATAGCCGAACAGGGCCAGCGCGCCGAACCCCATCGCCCAGCCCCACAGCGGACCGGTATCCGAGCCGGGCATGGTCGTGGCGAACAGCATCGAGGTGGCCGCCCAGGCGACGACCACGATCGGCACCGAGGCCCGTACCGCCACCGCGAACAGCAGCACGAACAGCACGATGATGTGCACGACCTGGAAGGGCAGATCGTTGTCCGCACCCGGCTGCAGGCCGATCGAGAACAGCAGCGCGGCGCCCGCGGAGATCGCCCAGCCCATCGCCGGGTTGACCCGCACGAACAGAATCGGGAAGGCCGCCAGTGCCGACAGCAGCGGCGCGGTGACCGGCGACACCTCGTGGGTCACGAACAGCGTGGGCCACGCGATGCTGTACAAAATCAGCGCGACCAGCACCGTTGCGAAGTCGAACCAGGTGCGCGCGGGTACTCGTCGCGCGGCAGGGGGCAGTGGTGCGGTCATGACAGTGAGCCTACGAACCGTCCGGTCAGCGGACCTCATACCCACGAACCGAATACGACCCCCTACCCTGGTGTGACCCCGGCGCCGGGTCTGCCACCCGTGCGCCCCGATAAACAAGTCCGCAGCGGGATGTCCGCCGCGAGACCCGCTCCTTACCGTCGGAGGCCATGAACACCCCGCTTCGCCCGGTACCCGCCGCTGTTGTGGCCCGTACCGCAGATACCGCCGCCTCCGAGCCGGCCCCCGCTCCTGCCCCCGCCGGGCAGCACCGCCGTCGTAGCGGCGTCGCCCTGTGCACGGCCGGACTGGCCATGGCAGCGGCGGTGGTCATGTCGGCACCGGGCGCCATGGGTGGCACCACGCCGGAAGCCACCGAGAACGTGGTGGCCGCCGCCGCGGTGCGGGCGCTCACCGACGACAGCCCCGACGCGACTTCGCTGATCCCGCGCGACTTCGGCTACAAGTTCGGCTACGACCCCGCGCCGCAGGAAGGCCTGCTGGTGAACCCGAACGGCGGCTGTTCCTCGCCGGTGACGCTGCCCGCCGAGTTCGAGCCCGCCTGCAGGGCCCACGACCTGGGCTACGACGTGCTGCGCTACGCCGAGCGGGTCGACGAACCGCTGGGCGGGTGGGCCCGCCGCTCGGTGGACGCGGCGCTGAACCGGCGTATCCACGCGGCCTGCGAGCTGCGCGACGACGAGTTCTCCCGCGCCCGCTGCGCCGTGATGGCCGATATCGCGTTCACCGCCGTGGACGTGAACTCGCGCCGCCAGGAGTACGGCGCACCGGTGGTCGAGAACGTCTTCGCCCAGACCGACCCGGCCGACCGCCCCAACCTCTGGCCGCTCGCACGCACGGTTCTCGGCCTGTTCGCGGTGACGGCGGCCTCGGCCGTGATCATCGACGCGCTGCGCAAGGTACGTCGCCGGTTGGCGTGATCCGGTTGCCGAAAACTAGAACATGTCCTAGTTTTCACACATGGCTCTAGTCATCGACGAAACGATCGAAATCGACGCCCCTGCCGCGAAGGTGTGGGAGGTGCTCACAGATTTCGAACGCTACGGCGAGTGGAACACCTTCTGCTACGAAGCGTCGAGCACCCTGGAACCGGGCTCGGCCATCGACATGAAGGTAAAACTGGGCAACAACCGCCGCCCACAGCGCGAATGGATCCGCACCCACACCCCGGGTGTCGAGTTCAGCTACTCGATGTCGCCGGTACCCCTCGGCACCCTGCACAGCCTGCGCTCACACACCGTCGTACCCCTCGGCCCCGACCGGTGCCGCTACGAGTCCCGGTTCACCCTCGCCGGCTGGTTCAGCCCGGTGGTGGCCTTGGCACTGGGCAAGCATCTGCGCTCTGGCTTCGCCGCGATGACAGCGGGCGTCGGCCGCCGCGCGACCGCGTAACCGAAAAGCGGGGCGTGCCAGGTTCTTTCGAACCGGCACGCCCCGCTCGGTTGAGATCTCTCAGACGCCGCTCGGGCTCGGCAGCGCGCCACGCGCCGCTTCGTAGGCAGCGCCAACCCGGTACAGGCGGTCGTCGGCCAACGCCGGCGCCATGATCTGCAGACCCACCGGCAGGTTGTCGTCGGCCGACAGACCCGAGGGCACCGACATGCCGGGGTGGCCCGCCAGGTTGGTCGGCAGGGTGCACAGGTCCGACAGGTACATGGCCAGCGGGTCGTCGACCTTCTCGCCCAGCTTCCACGGGGTGAACGGGCTGGTCGGCGAGACCAGCACGTCGACCTTTTCGTAGGCGGCGTCGAAGTCGCGCGCGATCATCGTGCGGACCTTCAGCGCCTGACCGTAGTAGGCGTCGTAGTAGCCCGCCGACAGCGCGTAGGTGCCGATCATGATGCGGCGCTTGACCTCCGGTCCGAAACCGGCCTCACGGGTCAGCGACATCACCTGGTCGGCGCTGTGGCTGCCGTCGTCACCGACGCGCAGGCCGTAGCGCATGGCGTCGAAGCGCGCCAGGTTCGACGACACCTCCGACGGCATCACCAGGTAGTACGAGGACAGCGCGTACTCGAAGCTCGGGCACGACACCTCGATCACCTCGGCGCCCAGTTCCTTCAGCACCGCGACCGCGGCGTCGAAGGAGGCCAGCACGCCGGATTGGTAACTGTCGGAATGCAATTCGCGCACCACGCCGACGCGCACGCCGGTCAGGTCACCGTTGGCACCCTGCTTGGCGGCCTCGACGACGGGCGCCACCGGCACATTGCGCGAGGTGGAGTCGCGCGGGTCGTGCCCGGCGATCACCTCGTGCAGCAGCGCGGTGTCGAGCACGGTGCGACCACACGGACCACCCTGATCCAGCGACGACGCGCACGCGATCAGTCCGTAGCGGGAAACGGTGCCGTAGGTGGGCTTCACGCCGACCGTCGCGGTGACCGCGGCGGGCTGACGAATAGAGCCACCGGTATCGGTGCCGATGGCAAGGGGCGCCTGGAACGAGGCGAGCGCCGCCGCCGAACCACCACCGGAACCACCGGGGATGCGGGTGGTGTCCCACGGGTTGCGGGTCGGACCGTAAGCGGAGTTCTCGGTGGAGGAGCCCATCGCGAACTCGTCCATGTTGGTCTTGCCGAGAATCGGGATGCCCGCGGCGCGCAGCCGGGAGGTGACCGTCGCATCGTACGGCGACATCCAGCCCTCGAGAATCTTCGAGGCGCAGGTGGTCGGCATGTCGGTGGTGGTGAAAACGTCCTTGAGCGCCAACGGAACTCCCGCCAGCGACGAGGCGGGGGTTTCGCCCGCGGCGAGCGCGGCGTCGACCACGGCGGCGGCGGCGAGGGCTTGGTCACCCGCGATGTGCAGGAAGGCGTTGAGCTCACCGTCGACCTTGCCGATGCGATCCAGATGCGCCTGGGTGACCTCGGTGGAGGACACCTCGCCGCCGTGGATCTTGGCCGCCAGCTCGCTCGCCGACAGCTGGGTCAACTCCGTCATTCGCCCTCTCCCAAGATCTGCGGAACCAGGAAACGCTGTTCTTCCACGGCGGGCGCCTGGTCCAGCGCCTGCTCGGGGGTGAGGCCGGGTGTGACCGCATCGGGCCTGGTCACATTGGTCGTCGGGTTCGGCGACGCGGTGGCGGGGACGTCGGCGGCGACCTCGGTGATGGTCTGCACGTGGCTGAGGATCGAATCCAGCTGACCGGCGAACTGGTCGAGTTCGGCGTCGGTCAACGCCAGCCGGGACAGCCGGGCGAGGTGAGCGACCTCGTCGCGGGAGATTGCGGGCACCGCGGGACCCCTTTCGGCTTCGGTGGGCAGTATCGGTACAGCCTAATTGGCGACCTCTACTGGTTTCGACGCGCCCGCCCCCGCACGCCGGACGCACCCGCCTCGCACGAAAGTTCGCGCATGTCGCGCCGGTGGGGTCATACTTCGGGTCGAGAACCCGCGTTCAGGGGTGTAAGTATTGCTTCACCGGGTATTCGTCTCGAACAACCCCGGCCGGCAAGGAAAGGAACGCACGTGTCATACCTGCTCCGCGTGCAACTTCCGGATCGACCGGGAAGCCTCGGCTCCCTCGCACTCGCTCTCGGCGGGGTCGGCGCGGACATTCTCTCGCTCGATGTCGTGGAACGCGGCGCCGGCTTCGCGATCGACGATCTCGTCGTCGAAGTCCCCACCGGCGCACTGCCGGACACCCTCATCACCGCCGCGGAATCGGTGCGCGATGTACACGTCGACTCCATTCGCCCCTACTCCGGCGTGCTCGACACCCACCGCGAGCTCGAACTGATCGATCAGGTCGCCAGCGCCCGCGACGACCGCCTCCAGGTGCTCGTCGACGGCTGCCCCCGCGTGCTTCGCGTCGGCTGGTCCACGATCATCGGCATCGGCCCCGCGGGCGCCTACCGCATCGTCGGCAGCCCGAGTGCCCCTGAGACACAAGCTGGTTCGGCGCCGTGGATGCCCATCGAGAAGCCGATGTGGCTCGACGGCGACGCCGACTGGGTGCCGGAGATCTGGCGCGACATGGACACCAAACTCGCCGCCGCACCGCTGGGCAACACCGGCAGGGCGCTGCTTCTCGGCCGCCCCGGTGGGCCCGACTTCCGCCCGTCGGAAGTGGCACGGCTCGGCTACCTCGCCGGCATCGTCGCCACCGTGCTGAACTGATCGGGTCAGCGCAGCGCGAGCCGCATGACGAACAGCTGCAGCCCGTCGTGGGTGGCCCAATCACGTTCGGGGACACCGACGAAGCCGAGCCGCTCATAGATCCGGTGCGCGTCGACCATCGAGAACATGGTGGTGAGCGCGACCGCTTCGAAGTCGCCTGATTTCGCCTCGTCGATGACGGCGCGAACCAGTTCGGTGCCCACACCGAGTCCGCGCGCCTGCTTCGACACCGCGAGCATGCGGAACTCGAGTTCACCGGGCTGGGCGATCTCCGCATAGCGCGTGCCGGGCTTCGCGACAGTGAGCGAGCCGACAACCAGCCCGTCGTGCACGGCGACGAGGACCTCGGCATCGGCCGCCCGGTGGGCGACGTCGGCGAGTTCCCGAACGTAATCGTCGCCGTCGGGGACGTAGCCGTCGCCCACGTACACATCGACGGTCAGCCCGGCGATCGCGTCGTATTCGTCGGGGTGAGCGGGGCGGATCAGAAGTCCGGTGGTCTGGTCGTCAGTGCCGTGCATCCCGAAATGATCCCATTCGGACGCTTGTGAGCTCCGACTCACCCATGCCTGGGGAGGCCGGTGAGGTCGCTCAGGAGCCCAGGTAGGGGCGCAGGCCCGGGTGCTCGGCGTGCCAGTCGTCGGGGTTGTGGGGTGGGTAGGCGATGGCGAGGTGGTCGCCGGGGGCGGGCCAGTGCGCGGCATCCCAGGCGAAGCGGCGATAGACCACCTTGCCGGCGATCGAGGGGCCGGTGACGGTGCCGGTGATCGTCACATAGTGCTCACCGATCATCGCGGGCAGCGGGCTGACACCGGTCACATAGAGCGACCCGTGCTCCAGGTTCGCCCTACCCCGGCCGGTCCGTCCGGCGACAACGGCACCGATCGTCACCGCCAGCATCGTCACCAGCGCTGCCGCCATCACCACTTCGAGCATGAGCCCATGCTAGGCCCGGCTACAGCGGCGTGAGCTCGCTGACCCCCTGCTCCCGGCGCACCTGCCAGACGGCGGTCCGGGTGCGCTGGGAGCGTCCGTTGCCGCGGTCGATCAGCGCGCGGTCGGCGGTGGTGTAGATCAGTTGTGCGCCACGGGAATTGGTCTCCGGGTTCTGGAACAGCTGGACGAGGCGGTCGGTTTCCTCGACCGGCAGGCCGACGCCGAGATCGTCGACCGCGAGCACCTGGCCGGTGTCGAGGGCTTCCAGCATGGCGGGCAGCACGCGCAGCAGCGAGCGGGTGGCGGTGGATTCGTCGGCCAGTTCGAACGGCACATCGATGCCCTCGTGCACCAGGCTCAGCCCCGCGCCGCGACGGTCGACCATGCGCCGGTACAGCGCGTCGCGCGCGGCGCGAAGAGTGCTCAGCTCGCGTTCCACCAGAATCTGCTCGGGGTGGTCGAGATGACCTGCCAGCGCACCGATTTCGGCGTCGAGATCACGCAGGTAGTCCGCGTACATCGGATCGTGTTCGGCGACGAGCAGATCCTCGATCCCGAGATCGGCTGTGCGCAGCAGCATCAGCAGCCGTGCCGCGTTGTCGGGTGAACGGGAGATGTGGCTGCCGAGGTCGTGCGCGAGCGCGTCGGCCTCGACATCACCCTGCTGCACAGCCAGATTCGCCGCGAACCACCGATACGCGGGCACCAGCGCCTCGGCATACATCTGCCCCGCCAAGCTCAACAGCAACGCGTTCGGCCGCAGCAACGGCACCAACGCCGCCACCCCGTATCGAGCCGCCTCGAACATCGGCCCGATCTTGACCTCGTCACCGTTGCGTTCGAACACGATCCGCTTGCGCGACCGGGGATGGGTGTACAACCACTCCGCGACCACATCGGCGTTGTCGAGCCGGAACCCGTAGGTATAAGGCACGCCCTCGGCCACGAACCCGGCGACGAATTCCGTTGGGCGATCAGCGAACCCGAGATGCGGGCTTCGCACGGGGCCAGCGTAGGGATCCCACCCGCTCACGGAATTCAGTACCGCGTCCCGCATCTGCCCGAGCGCATCGATCAAGCTCGTCTTCCCAGCGGCCGCCACCCCGTGCACCGCCGTCACCGGCACCGCCAACGGCCCACCGGCCCCCTTGGTCAGCCGCAATTGCTGAGCCTCCGCCAGCGATCCGTGGTTCGTCACCTGAAAACTGCGCAGCAAAGGTCCGCCTCTCCGAGATTCTTCGCAAGACTAGGGGACGTGGGGGTCTGCCGACGCGGCAGGCCAGTCGAGCTATCCGCCCGGGTCCGGCCGAACGGCAGCTCCCATCCCGGGCGTGTTCCGTTCGGACGCACTAAGGTGCTGTGCACTGTGGCTGGTCGGTCGCAGGTTCAGTGTTCGGCAGCGAGGATGGGTGCGCGTCATGGCGGTTCGGGTGTTTGTTCGCGGAGTTGTCGTTGCTGCGGTGACCGCAGGAGCGCTCGTTCCCGCGACGCTGCTCACTGCGCCCAATGCGATGGCTGATCCGTGCCCGACGGGGACCGCGCGCGTGTTCCTCGGGAACTCGACCAATTCTTGTCAGGGTGCGGGGTCGGTGTCCTACACCGAGGCGCCGGTGTCGAAGGTGTGCTCGATGACCAGCACCGATGTGACGGTCGAGATCCAGACCAACATCAAGAAGCGGCCGCTGCGCACTCAGGAGCTCAGCAACGGGCAGTGCGCGTCGTTCGATATGAAGACCCAGATCGGCAACACGGTCACCGTCACCCCGAACTGACGCGGGCCCGACGTCGCGACCGGCTACTCCTCCACGACCGGTTCGGCTCTGACCGCATCGGGGCCTGCCTCGAGCAGTAGCCGAAAGCCGTCTTCGTCCAGGATCTGGACGCCGAGTTCTTCCGCCTTGGCCGCTTTCGAACCGGGCGCATCGCCGATCACGACGAACGCAGTCTTCTTCGATACCGAGCCTGCCGCCTTGCCGCCGCGAACGAGGATCGCTTCCTTCGCGCCGTCGCGGGTGAAGGTTTGCAGCGAACCGGTGACGACGATCGACAGTCCCTCCAGGTTGCGTTCGATGGATTCGTCACGCTCGTCCGCCAGCCGCACGCCGGCCGCTCGCCACTTGTCGACGATCGCGCGATGCCAGTCGACGGTGAACCATTCCACGACCGCGGCGGCGATAGCCGGGCCGACGCCGTCGGTGGCCGAGAGTTCCTCTCCCGTCGCGGATTCGATGCGCTCGAGACTGGCGAATTCGGCGGCCAGCGCGCGGGCGGCGGTCGGGCCGACATGGCGGATCGACAGGGCGACGAGCACGCGCCACAGCGGAGTGTCCTTGGCGCCGTTCAGGTTTTCGAGCAGGCGGGCACCGTTGGCCGAGAGGGCGCCGTCCTGTTTGGTGAACAGCGGCACGCCGAGCAGGTCCTGCGCGTCGAGGGCGAACAGGTCGCCTTCGTCGGTGATCGCACCCGAGGTGAGCAGGGCGTTGGCCGCTTCGTAGCCGAGTGCTTCGATATCGAAGGCACCGCGGCCTGCCAGGTGGAAGACGCGTTCGCGCAGCTGGGCGGGGCAGTACTGCTGGTTGGGGCAGCGGATGTCGGCGTCGCCCTCCTTGGCGGGGGCGAGTTCGGTGCCGCATGCGGGGCAGTGCGTCGGCATCACGAATTCGCGTTCGTCGCCGGTGCGGGCATCCACGACGGGGCCGAGGACCTCGGGAATCACGTCACCGGCCTTGCGGATGGTGACGGTGTCACCGATCAGCACGCCCTTGCGCTTCACTTCGGCGGCGTTGTGCAGGGTCGCCATCGCGACGGTCGAGCCGGCGATCGGGACCGGCGCCATCACCGCGAACGGCGTGACCCGACCGGTGCGGCCCACGTTCACCTCGATGTTCAGCAGCGTGGTGGTGGCCTCTTCGGCCGGGTACTTGTAGGCGATGGCCCAGCGCGGGGCCCGGGAGGTGGAGCCGAGGCGGCGTTGCAAGGCCATCTCGTCGACCTTGATCACCTGGCCGTCGATCTCGTGCTCGATGTCGTGGCGGTGTTCGCCCCAGTAGGCGACCCGCTCGATGACCGCGTCGATGCCCTTGACCAGGCGGGTGTGTTCGGAAACCGGCAGGCCCCAGGCGGCGAGTGCCCGGTAGGCCTCGTGCTGGGAGTCCGGGCGATAACCCTCCATGCGGCCGAAACCGTGGCAGATCATCCGCAGCCGGCGCTGGGCGGTGATCGCGGGATTCTTCTGGCGCAGCGAACCGGCGGCCGTATTGCGCGGATTCGCGTACGGCGGTTTGCCCTCGGCGACGATCTGGGCATTGAGAGTCTCGAAATCCTCGACCCGGAAATACACCTCGCCGCGCACTTCGAGAATTTCCGGGATCGGGAATTCCGCCGTCGGGGTGAGCTCGGCGGGGATGTCTTCGATGGTGCGCGCGTTGAGGGTGACGTCCTCGCCCGTACGTGCGTCCCCACGCGTCGCGCCGCGCACCAACTTTCCGTTCTCGTACACGAGGTTCAGCGCGACGCCGTCGATCTTGACCTCACACAGATAGTGCAGATCGGCCCCCGCCTCCGCCTCTACCCGGCTCGCCCAGGTACGCAGCCCCTCAGAATTGAACACATTGTCCAGCGACAGCATCCGCTCGAGATGATCGACCGCCGTGAACTCGGTCGCGAACCCACCGCCGACCAGCTGGGTGGGCGAATCGGGCGTCCGCAGATCCGGATGCGTCTCCTCGAGGGCCTGCAGCTCGCGCAACAACGTGTCGAACTCGCCGTCTGTGATGATCGGCGCGTCCCGCACGTAGTAACGGAACTGATGCCCACGCACCTCGTCGGCCAGCTCTTGCCACCGCACCCGCTGCTCGGGGGTAGCCGCCTCGGCACTCACGGAATCCGCGCTGTCACTCACTTCCCGCACCTTAGTCGAGCCCACCGACACATCCGACGACCGTTCCCGCACGTCGCAGGCTTATTCCGGCGCAATGACCTCGACCGTGGGGAAGTAGGTTCGGTACCTCGCCGCATCACGCGTGAGCAGTCGGTACCCGCTGATCGCGGCGTGGGCGCCGATGTAGAAGTCGGGCAGCGGTGATCGCTTGTCGCCACCCCGCCGACGGTAGGCGAGGAAGGCTCTGGCCGCGAGGAAGGCCGCGTCCCATGGCAGCGGCTCACGGTCGAAGGAATGGGGCGGCAATGCAGCCTCCACTGATTCCTTCGTCGCGTAGCCGATCGAAACCTCCGCGTAGATCAGCGGATTGATCACCACGCGGCCGGCGTTGCGCGCGGCAGACAATTCGGATGCCGACCATTGTTCCCACGTGGGGTCGCCGTCCAGCACGTCGATAAGCACGCAACTGTCGACCAAGGTCGCACGCCGCAGCGCGGTGACCGATTCAGTCACGCAACAGCGCCATGATCTCGTCGGTCGTCAGCCCTGCGACTTCGGGATTGTCGAATCGATGCCGACGCATCTGCCGAACGAGCCGCTCGCCGGGACTATCCGCGCCGCCGCTCACCACGATGCGCAACGTGCCGCCGTCTTCGATGACATCGAGCTCATCTCCTTCTTTCAGATTGAACCTCGACCGCAGCTCGGCAGGGATGGTCACCTGACCGTTCGCATTCATCCGCATGCCAGCCTCCACCTAATAGACAATGACGTAATAGATGATAACTCCGCAGGTCACCTGATGGAACACCCCTATTCGAAGGTGATCGACTCCGGTTCTTCGGCGAAGGCGCGGGCTACGTCGGTGGTGAGGGCCAGAGCCTTGCGGGCCCACGGCAGGGGTGCGCCCGCGAGGCCGCAGGAAGGGGTTACCAGGATTTGGGTGGCCAGGGTGGTGCGGGGGAAGCCGAGGCGGTCGATGAGGCGGACCGCGGGTTCGGCGATGTCGCGCCAGGTGGCCGGAGCCGTGGGCGGGGTGGTGGGGGTCAGGCCGAGGGCGATCTTCTTGCCGGAGTCGATGATTTCGCCGAGGGCGTCGAGGTCGGCGGTGGTGATGGCCGCGGCGTCGAAGGAGATCGCTGCCGCTGCCGTGCGGCCCAGGGTGGTGAGCGGGGGGCGGGAAGCACAGGTGTGCAACAGGACTGGCGAGGATTGGGCGTTGATGACGGTGTCGAGGATGTGCAGGGTGTCCGGCTCCGGCAGCGCACGGATGGTGTTCAGGATGCTGGGACCTTGCAGGGCGCCCTCGAGAACCGTGTTCAGCCGAGGTTCGTCGAGCTGGATGATCACCTCGGCGCCCAGTCGTTTGCGGATCTCGGCGGCGTGGCGGACCAGCCCTTCGGCGAGGGATTCCGAAAGATCGCGTACCGCACCGGAATCGGTGAGAATGCGATGCCCGCCGGGCAGTTCCACCTCGGCGGCGAGGGTGAGCGGACCGGCGGCCTGGATCTTCACCACCCGCCCGGTGCCTGCCAAACCCGCTGTCTCCCAAGCCTCTTCGATGGCATCGAGGTCGGCGTGCAGCAGGTCCCGCGCACGCCGCGAAACACCGGTCGGGCGGGCAGCCAGGCGGTAACCGCGGGTGGTGGAATCGAAACGCAGATCGACCAGCAAAGCAGAGACACGGCCGATCATGTCGGCGCCGATGCCGCGCTCGGGCAGTTCGACCAGGTGCGGGAGGACGGGCAGTTCGCCGATGATCGTCGCGGCGGCCTCGCGCGGATCGGTGCCGGGCCACGAACCGAGGCCGGTGGCGGTGCCGCCGACGAGCAGGTCGACAGGCTCCAGCGCCTCCAGGGAATTCTCGCTTCGCCGGAGTGTCACGCGACGCCCGCGGAAACCTCGGTGCGGTCGGTGCCGTTGATGGTGCCGCTGCCGATCACGGTGTCGCCACCGTCGGCATCGGGCAGGTACAGCACGATGGCCTGGCCCTTGGCGACCCCGGTGAGCGGCTCGCGCAGCCGGGCGACGAAGCCCGCACCCTCGGGCTCGACCACCGCAGGCGCGGTCCCACCGTGCGCGCGAACCTGCACGACACACTCGACCGAGGAGGTCGGGCGAACGCCGGACGTCCAGATCGCGCGGTCGGCGGTGATGACGTCGACCTGCAGGTCCTCGACCGAACCGACCTTGACCGTCCCCGAATCGGGGTCGATCCCGGTCACATAGCGCGGCTTGCCGTCGGCGGCGGTGTGGCTCAGGCCCAGGCCCTTGCGCTGGCCGACGGTGAATCCGTGCACACCCTCGTGATTGCCGAGCACCGTGCCGTCGGAATCGACCAGCGCGCCGGGCCTGATGCCGATCTTGGCACCGAGGAAAGCGCGGGTATCGCCGGAGGGGATGAAGCAGATGTCGTGGCTGTCGGGCTTGTTCGCCACCGCCAGCCCACGCTCGGCCGCTTCCTCACGGATCCGCGGCTTCGGGGTATCACCGACCGGGAACATCGCCCGCGCGAGCTGCTCGGCGGTGAGCACCGCCAGCACATAGGACTGGTCCTTGTCGGCGTCGACAGCGCGACGAAGGACACCCTCGTCGAGCCGGGCGTAGTGCCCGGTGACCACGGCATCGAAGCCGAGCGCCTGTGCGCGGTCGGCCAGCGCGGAGAACTTGATCTTCTCGTTGCAGCGCAGGCACGGGTTCGGGGTCTCCCCCGCGGCGTAGGCGGCGACGAAGTCGTCGATCACGTCTTCCTTGAAGCGATCGGCGAAATCCCAGACGTAGAACGGGATTCCGAGCACATCGGCCGCGCGGCGCGCGTCACCGGCGTCCTCCTTGGAGCAGCAACCACGCGATCCGGTCCGCAACGTGCCCGGGTTCGCCGACAGCGCCAGATGCACCCCGACCACCTCGTGCCCCGCGTCCACGGCCCGCGCCGCGGCCACCGCGGAATCGACACCACCGCTCATCGCAGCGAGAACTCTCATCAGGCACCTCCTCTAGCGCCGGCCAGGCCTGCGGCTCTGGCCCGATCGATGACCTGCGGCAGCACGGTCAACAGTGTTTCGACATCGGCTCCGGTCGAGGTGTGACCGAGCGAGAAGCGCAGCGAACTGCGCGCCTGCCACGGTTGCACACCCATCGCGATCAGCACATGGCTGGGCGAGGCGACCCCCGCGTTGCAGGCCGAACCGGTAGAGCATTCGACACCGGCGGCGTCGAGCAGCATGAGCAGCGAGTCACCCTCGCAACCGGGGAACGTGAAGTGAGCATTGCCGGGCAGCCGATCCGTCGGGCCGTTGAGCACGGCCTCCGGCACCGCCGCCCGCACACCGTCGATCAACTGCTCGCGCAGCGCCCGCAACTGCTGAGCGCGCGCGGGCAGGTCGGCGACGGCATCGCGCAGCGCGGCGGCCATCCCGATCGCCGCGGCCACATCGGAGGTACCCGAGCGCAGGTCACGTTCGTGTCCGCCGCCGTGCACGAGCGGCACACACGGCACGTTACGGCCGAGCAGCAGCACGCCGATCCCGTGCGGACCGCCGACCTTGTGACCGGCCACGCTGAGCGCGGCCAGCCCGCTCGCGGCGAAGTCGACCGGTATCTGGGTCACGGCCTGAATGGCGTCGCTGTGCATCGGGATGTCGAATTCCTGTGCGACAGCGGCCAATTCGACGATCGGCTCGATGGTCCCGACCTCGTTGTTTGCCCACATCACACTGACCAGCGCCACCTCGTCGGCATGCGCGGTGAGCACCTCGCGCAACACCTGCGCCGACACGACACCGTCGGCGTCGACCGGCAGCCAGCTGACCTGCGCGCCCTCGTGCTTCTCCAGCCACTCCACAGCGTCGAGCACCGCATGATGCTCGACCGCGCTGGTGACGATCCTGGTGCGCCGCGAATCAGCCGCCCGACGCCCCCAGAAGATCCCCTTGACGGCCAGATTGTCGCTCTCGGTACCCCCGGAAGTGAAGATCACCTCGGACGGCCGAGCACCCAGATCAGCCGCGATCGACTCACGCGCCTCCTCCAGCGACCGCCGCGCCGCCCGCCCCGAACCGTGCAGCGAGGACGCGTTACCGACCGCCCCGAGGGCAGCCGTCATCGCCTCGACCGCGGCAGGCAACATCGGAGTGGTCGCCGCGTGATCGAGGTAGACCGTCTTGGGCGCACCGTTGACCGGACCCGAATAAGCCGACTTCATGACCGACAAAGCCTATACCACCGCTGACCTGGTCATCTTCGGGGTCCACCCCTGCTTTCTACGATTTTTCGACGATTAGCCCACGATCCACAACCCGAGTGCCGGTACCGAATATTCCCCGATCCGGACCACCAGGGGGTCTACGACCAGGCCAGAGCAGGTACGGAGTCAACGCGCCGGAACCGCCATTCCCCGTAGGCGTAGCCCGTGCGAGGTGTCATATCAGACCGGATGATCCGCGCGGAATCGACGACACCAACCTGCCACCACATTTGACTCCACTCGCTGCGCTCCTGGGTGATCCGTCCGGATCCGACACTGGGACCACCCCAACACGTTGCAGCGCCAGCCAGGGCTGATTCTTCGGGTATCAGATGGCGGCATCATCCATCGTTCCAGCGGCTCCTGCTGCAACCGCAACCTCTTCGTCGAGATCGGTGCCCGCCGCGCTGCCTATGGGGAGGTCGGTTGTATCGCGACCGGTGGCCGCGTGGCCGTGTTCTCGGTTCGCCTGCTAGGTCGGGCCCTCCAGCGCCTCACCCAGTGGAAACGTGGGCACGATTGCTGTGACCAGGCATCCCCAGTGGGCGAACAATTCCTGACGTGAGTGGGATGCAGACACCATCAGCGAACGGAACTCGACATCCGCCCTGTCGACAGTGGTTTCGCAGAAGGCACATTGGTAGGACTCCATCGGGTGATCTTCTCGCGTTGCCACCCGCGACGTCATCACCTCCGGTCCGCGCACAACATGCGCCGCTACCGCACAGGCACCAAACGCGTCCGCCACCCGATTCGCAGGGCATTGCATCCGTGCTGCCACTTAGGTTCTTCCGTGCTCACCCGGACGATAAATCTGCTGGTCAACACTACTTTTTAAGAGGTGTTGCCCGCTGGTAGCACGCAAATACCGCCACCATTGCGCGGCACTCACGAAGGAGAATCAGTCATGGCAAATGTGATCGTCGACGAAATGCGGTGCCTGGCCGAAACCAACGAAGCCGGCTCGGATGACATCTACGTGATGACGTTCCGCGGCCGAATTCCGTCAAACGGCAGCGTCGCCACAGACACCGAGTTCACCGTCCACGGCGGGATCGACTACTGGGTCAATTTCAACAGCGGTGAGAGAGGTCGCCGCGGTGTCGTGCTCGCAGCGTACGACCCGAGGTCCCTCTACATTGTGCAGATGGTCGAGAAGGACAATGGCCGCGATGTCGCCGGCAATGTGCGTGAGCTGTATAAATCCGGTCTCGAGTTGGCGTGGACCGCCGCGTTGGCTCGCACGATCGGGCATTCGGCCAGTGACCGGGTCGCCGTGCTCGTCAGCTCGATCACCAGCGCAATTCGAGGACTCAACAGCCTCCACATGGAGTTTCCGAAGGGTAATGACGACGAGATCGGAGCGCCACGGCGCCTGATCCTGCCGGCGGGCAACCCCTCGGCCGTGCTGCACTTCGTTGGAGACGGCGGTCATTACCGGACCGCCGTCAAGGTGGCCTGATCAGACTGCGGCATCGCACAAGCGTTCCGGACCCCGGTGAGGCCAGGTTTGCCTCCCCGGGGTTAGGGGGTACCCCAATCCGACAGTCCCGGCATGGGACGCGATCTGAGAGTGAGACCAACGATCTACACGTCTGCGGACCGAGACCTGCAAGAATGAAGATCGATGAACGATCCGCATGGCACCAGCGGGGAACACTCGGCCGAGTCGCAAAATGAAGACCCGCCTTCAACAGACTGGGTCCGGTTTGTCCACGCCTACGGGCCTGCAGCGCCCTACGGCGCGCAGCCACCGGGCGAAGAGGCAGGCTTCTTGAGGAGACTCTTCAAGAGCTTGTTCAGGAGGAAGTAGTCACCAGTGGCAGTGGCTGACCAGGGCGCAGGGTGGGCGGCCTTCATTCATGATCAGCTTGATCGTGAGTACTCCCGTCGGGACGCCCTCAATACACGCGCCGCGGGTGCTGTCACGAGCGCGACGGGGCTAGTGACACTCGTGTTGGCGGTGGTCGCGGTGCTGAAGGGTAAGGACTTCACGCTGACCGGTGGGGCACTCGTCGCCTTGTACGTCGGGATGCTCGCTTTGCTCGGATCCGCCGTTATGGCTGTTCTCGCAGGGGTCAACTGGCGGTATCGCGTCACGTCCACCGATTCGATGCGGGCAATGCTGGTCGACCACTGGACCGACAGCGAAGTGAGCGCTAGGTACGTGTCCGCGTACTGCAACCTAGAGACAGTTACGTCGCTTCGGGCAGGCACATCCGTCAAGGCCCGTCTGCTGCTGGGTGCTGCGGCAATGCAGGTTCTGGCGATCCTGTCTATTGCTACCAGCGCGCTCATCCTCGTGGTATGAGGCGCGCTACGGGCGAAGGCCACCCGTTGTGGCCCGCAGCTCGGCGGTGAATCCGACGAGCTCAGGATCAGTGCATCACAGAGCTGTCTTGCCGCCTCGAACCTTGCCCAAAAACCATAGTTATCGGGTAACAGGGGTTGGTCACCCGCGAAGCATCACTCGCGCAAGGGAAGTGCCCACGGCGGACAATGCTGCGCGGCGCGGCGAGGAGTCCCGCCGCACCCCAGTTCGCACGCCTACGATGTGCTGGGCATGGAAGTGTCTGCGTGTATCGCCCGCCTTGTCGACACCGACTAACCCAAAGAATTACTCGGATTATTAGCCAAACCGCTTAGCATGGCTTTTACGAATCTGGTCCCCGCACCCCGATCAGTGCAGTTCGCAAGGTTGTTTCCCCGGATATCGGGCTGTCACCGGCAGTCAGAGTGTGGATTCGCTCAATACAGCAGAGTCGATCTCGCGATCTGGACGAAGGAGTACTTGGATCATGCCGGTCAATTCGCCGAACTACCCACCCGAAGGATTTCGCGATCGAGTCGTGAACGTGCAGGCCACGGGATCAATGACCGGACGGCTCAACGAGGATAACGGCGCACTCACCACGCTGGCGTTGCGAATGACGACAATGGGTGTGGGTTCGTGCGTCTGGGAAGCCCTGGCGTACCTGGATGTTATCGAAAGCCGCACCCGAACCATGGCCGACCACCTCAGCCGCGAACTAGCCGGCCTCGGCCAAGATCTGGCCGGGATCCGTCAGGCGATCGCCACGCTGTCGACGAAGCTCGATGACGCCACCGCGCAGCTGACTGCCCTCGGTGTCCGCATCCCGGCATGGACGACCGAAGAAGGTGTCCTCAGCGGTCAATGGGACGACGACATGGGAATGATTTACACGCCGAGCGCGAGCGAACTCGGGCTCGTTGTGGAACTGACGAAAGTCCAAGACCAGCTGTACCCGGCTGGGGCAGTGATCGAGATCGATCCGCCGGCTGACACATTTGTCAGCCGCGGGTCACGCGTCAAGGTAACTGTCAACTGGAGCTGACCCCGGGTATGTAGATGGCCGCGAAGGCCGCCTCCATCTCAGACCTGTCGAGAACCGGTCGTTTCCCGAACACCAAGGAGCCGCAGGAAGGTCGGGCAGGCAGAGCCTGTCGGAATCCCGCGTCCCTGCGGCCGCCTGGAAAGGTTGGGGTCCTGCGGCTACAGGAGTCCCCGAAGTTGGGACGTCACATCCGGTTCGATGCGGAGATGTATCCCGACAACCCGTCAGAAACGATGCCACGGCCGCCTTATACCTTTCTTGCGGGATCTGCCAGCGCAACGACCACGACGGAACACATCAGGACGTGCCGAATCGGAGCAGCACCTGATCTGGGCATACGTCGGGTTGTCGTGCGAACAACGAACATCGGCGGACGACACCGACCGAATTGCGAACAAACTCCGAACAGCGGATGCCGGTAGTTCGATAGACGATGGACGTGTCACACGCGGGCACAACTCGGGCGGCTACCCGAAGTCCCGCGATCGGTTCGATGATGGAAGAGAAGGCCCGACCATGGGATCGCTGCATCCTCACCCCACACCCCGCACGAGCTGCCTGCCGTCGTGGTGGTTCGCCCGATACGTCTCGGTATTCCTCTTGTTCGCAACAGCGACGGGCACCCTCGTCGTGTACGGGGTGGATCCCTGGATCGCTCTGGCGGTGCCGACGACATTGAACGCGGCCGCGCTCGGCGCGATGCGCTGGCTGGCCACCACTTCTGCCCTCGCTCCGGCGCTATCGGAGGCAGTCGGCTCGAGGTCGTGAGGGCAGCGCACCGATGGGAAGAATCCGCAAACCGATCCAAGACCCCGGCCCTGTCGGGCAGTTCGCACAGAGTCTGAGGGACCGCATGGACGTGGCTGTCCCCCGGCCGACGTTCCGGAAGATGGGTGCGATCGCGACCTACTCGCACTCGACCCTCGCGGAGGCCGCCGCAGGCAAGAAGTTCCCCACCTGGCACGCCACTCATGCGTTCCTGATCGGCTGTGGCGCAATAGAAGTCGAGATCCGAGACTGGCGAGAGCTCTGGGATCAAACGCATGCAACTCTCCTCAGCCTGTCCGGCAAGCTGGGCAAGACCGAGATCGTGTCGCCGACCACGTCACAAGCAGCGCAGTCCGTCCGCGCGGACCGACTGCGCGCTGCGCGCCCGGACCTTGCCGACCCTGATCATTGGCGACCCCGGCCGGAGCAGGTCCACACCTTCGAGGATCTGCACTACGCACTGAGCCGGATGAAGGTAGCGATCGGAAATCCTGGACTACGCACTCTTTGCCACCGGATGGCCGACTACTACTCGACGACCACCCTGTCAGACATCTTCACCGGGAAACGGCCACCCCGACTCGATGTCACCCTTCGCCTGGTGAACGCCATGTTGGATGAGGCAGACCAGGCACACCGGCTGGACGACACCGACCACATCGCCTGGGCCGCGGTGAACGAGTGGCGCGATGCGTGGAACCGCGCGGAGTTCAATCGGCAACGTCCCGACCTCACCCGACATCGTCGGCCCACCAACGTCTTCCTCCTCGCCGGCGAGCACGCCGCGGGTGGCAGCCCGACCGCGAACATCGTCGCCGAGATGGACACGGACATAGCCGCAGTCCTGCTGGCAGGACTGTCCCCGCAGGTGGCCAGCGGCATCCTCACCAGACTGCCCACCAAACAGGCTCAAGCGATCCTGACCGCCATGGAACTGCTGAATCAGCCCCCAACAACGGCCAGACCCGCTGTTGCGGGATGACCGTCGACGACATCTGTGGGCGCGGTGCGGTGAGTAGACAACGGTCTCAGGGAATCCGGAGACCACGCTGTCGCTGTGGTCAGCGAGATAGCCCGTGCCCCATGAAAGGGGAGATCAGTCAGCGGGGTGGGCAGGTATAAGTGTTCCGGAAGGACCGGAAGGATGGGCCCGGTTCCAGGTCGCGTTCAACGTGCCGCTGTGTTCATTTCAATCTCCTCGAGCGATGTTCACTGCGGCATCAGAACCGAATCGATCAGGTAGACAGTGGCGTTGGCGGTGTCGACGCCACCGCAGATCACTGCGGCGTCGTTGACTTTCAGGTCGTCACCGGAGCCGGTGACAGTCACCGTGCCACCCTGCACTGTCGTTTGTGTGCCCGCGATGGCGTTCGGCGCGATCCGGCCGGGCACTACGTGATAGGTGAGAATCTTCTCCAGTGTGGGGGTGTCGGTCTTCAAGCTCTCGATGGTGGCCGGGTCGATCTCAGCGAAGGCTTCGTCCACCGGCGCGAAGATCGTGAACTCGCCACCGTTGAGGGTGTCGACCAAGTTGACCTGTGGATTCAGCTTGCCCGAAACGGCGGCGGTGAGGGTGGTGAGGAGCGGATTGTTCGATGCCGCCACTGCCACCGGTTCTTGGGCCATGCCTTCCACCGACCCCGGACCGGTCGGGACTTGCGCGGCATATTCGGCGCAGCCCGGGCCCACCAAGTTCGCCCCCACACCGGCACCCGTTGTCGGCGACATCGGTTCCGTCGACATCGATCGCGTTGTCGTCATCGCCGCCGAGTCCGACGACGAATCATCTGACGTACAGGCCGTCAGGCCGAACAACGCCAACGCCGCCACCCCGGCTCCTGCCACACTCACTCGTACGTTGATACTCATCGCGTTCACTCTCTTCTCTTCCGACGAGGCGGCGGTCGCCACCACGATTTCCGACGGTCATCGAACTTTGTCCGTGTCACGCCAGCGGCCGAGGAGAAGGCCCGCCCGGACTCATGCGGGCTTGTGCGAGTGCAATCCGTGAGCTGATCAGAGTCGCTGAGCGGTCGCCGACATCCGGTTTGTCACTTCCAGTGATGCTAGAAGCGAAACGGACGGGATCGAGCAAACGATGCATAATTGATGCATGAAGCAGGTTTCGTCCGACTATCGCGTCTCCGCGGCCTTCGAGCTCGTCGCGGCATTCGGATAGAGGACCTCGCGGCTCTGCGCCGCGGCTCGCAGGATGCTTTCGCTGATGAAGTCGCTGAAGCGGGCCATGTTCGCGAGACGGGTGGCGGTCGGGGTGCCGCGGCCGAAGATCTCGACACCCTGCCGGGTGATCTCGGCGACCTCGGCCATGCCGCGGGCACTGTCGATGGTCGCCTGATACCAGACGTTGTCGTCGACGATGTAGCGCACGCGGCGGCGTTCATCGGTTTCGCGGCGGACGAGGCCCTGGAGTTCGAGGAGTTTGATCGCCTTGGAGACCGACGGCGGGCTGATCTGGAGCCGGCCGACGACTTCCGATGCGGTGAGACTGCCGGTGTCGGCGGTGAAAAGACAGGTCAGCACCCGGGCTGTCGTTCTGGGCATGCCCTGTTGCATGAGCATGGTGGTGAACGTTTCCTCGTAGTCGCGCACGGATTCGACGTCGCGTCCGTGGCCGGGTGCTGGGGACAGCCGCTCTCGAGGTCCTGGCTGCGCGCGCCGCAGGGCGCGGCGTTCGGTGGCGCGTTGGGCGAGGTCGGAACGATAGGCCGTTGGGCCGCCGTTGCGCATTACCTCTCGCGTGATGGTCGAGGTCGGACGATCCAGGCGCCGGGCGATCGCCGCGTAGGGGAGGTTGTCGGCCAGTCCCAGGGCGATCTGCCTGCGTTCGGCCTGGGTGAGCCTGCCTCCCGACATGATGATCTCCTTCGTTCGCGATGCCGTCACTGTAGTGACTCGGGGCACTCATCGCAACGCAACGGCCGCCTGTCGTTGCGTTATCTTCAAATCTATCGCAACAATATCTAGGCATCTAGCTGCGATGATTCGGATCAATCGCCGTCGTATTGATTGCTCAATATTGGAAAGCTACGTAGCGTTTCCAGTGTCAGGAAAGAGAGATTCACCCAGCAAGACCAGGAGAAACAGATGCGGAACAACAGCAGTGCCTCGACCGATTCGACCTGGACCGGAACGGTGCCGGTCGATGACACGGCGCTGGCCGTGACCGACACCGGTGGACCCGGCATCCCGGTGCTCTATGTCAACGGCCACGTCGCCAGCCAGCGGAACTGGCGGCCGGTGATCGCCGAGCTCGGGCCGGACTGGCGCCACATCACCTACGACATGCGGGGCCGCGGCAGGTCGAAGACCTCGGCGGACTATTCGTTCGAGACCAATGTCGCCGACGTCGACGCGGTCCTCGCGGCCCGAGATGTGCGGCGGGCGTTGGTGATCGGCTGGTCCTACGGTGCCTTCGTCGCGGCGCACCGGGCCAGTCGCAACCCCGAACGGACCGTGGGCGCGGTGCTGGTCGAGGGCGCGCAGCCGCACGACTGGATCGACGAGATCGACATCGAGGGCATGCGCAAACTGTGGCGGCGGATGAGCTGGGTGATGCCGCTACTGCGCCCGATCGGGATGGCTCCGCGCATGACCGCCGAACAGATGGCCGATAGCAACATCGAGGCAGGCGAGATCGCCCGCGAGCGTGCGCTTGGCCCGGTCATGGACAACATCAGCGTCCCGACCCGCTATGTGAACGCTTCGGGGGCCTCGTTCGGCAGCAAGGGCGACGAGCAGGAACGCATCCGCGCCAGCCTGCACAAGGTGGTCGAACGCAACCCGAACATCGAGATCCACGCCAAGGTCGCCAGCAACCACGGCAGCATCCTGCGCAAGGACTTCCGAACTGTCGCCGAGGCTGTCCGCGTGGTCGCCGAGATCGCCCGCGAGCCGCGGTGAAGATCGAACTCGGCGCCCGCTGCGTGGTCATCGCGGACAGCCGGCCACGTGACGAGTCAGTTCGCCGCCGAGTGCGCCGACGGGACTACGCCGAGTTGCTGCATCATCCCGAGGGTGTCCCAGGATGCCCAGCTCTCGATGATCTTGCCGTCCCGGAAGCGATTGATGGTAATTCCCTGAACAACTGCCGATTTGCCGGTGGCGGGCATTCCCATCATCTCGCCGTCATTGGTTCCTGTTCCCGTCCATCGGGTCGTGACGAAGTCGCCTTCAGCGATCTGTTCGTTGATCAGGAACCGTTGATCCGGGAAAGCCGTGAGATACATCTGCACGAGCCGCTTGAGGCCGTCGGGGCCGTGGATCTCCGCGAACGGGTTCTGCGGATCGTGGTTGATGGAGTCGTCGGCGATCAGCTCGTCGAATGCATCGAGGTCTCGCGCGTTCCACGCGTCGAAGACGCGCTTCGCTGAAGCCTTGTTCTGCTCTGACATGGCGTTTCCTATCCAGTAGTTACGCCGAACCGGCGAAGAGGCTCGTAGTCGCTACAGTCAGGATTCGCCGCGCCCGGCGTTCGGCATGGTGTGACGCGGCCGCGCTGCCGACGGTGAATCCAGTCGCCACAACCCGATATGAGGACGCTGCCATCACGGAGGATGCCCGCCCGAATGTTGCCCGGCACGCATTCAGCTGCCCGCCGGTCGCAAACCTTGAAGCCGGTATACGCAAATAATTGTGCGCCTTTTTCGCAAGCAAGGTAAGGGGCGACAGCGAGAAAGCGCAGCCGGACACACCGAGGAACCGCGCGGGCGACGAGTGTTCAGCGGAGGAGGTCGGCTGCCTTCTCGCCGATGACCACCGCCGGGGCGTGGGTGTGGCCGCGGATGATGGTCGGCATCACCGAGGCGTCGGCCACGCGCAGGCCGTCGAGGCCGCGGACCTTCAGGTCGGGGGTGACGACACCGGCGGCGTCGGTGCCCATCCGGCAGGTGCCGGTCGGGTGGTAGAGGGTGTGGGAGTGCCAGGTGAGGGCGTCCGCGAGGGTTTCCTCGACCGTCGGCTGTTCCCGTTTCGGCTGCAGGAATCGGCCGATTCGGGAGCCGAGCGGCTCGGCGGTGACGATGCGGTGGGCGATGCGCAGTCCGGCGAGCAGCGCGGCACGGTCGGCGCCGTCGGCGTCGGACAGGTACCGGGGATCGACCAGCGCCTTGGCCATCGGGTCGGCGGAGGCGAGGGTCACCGTGCCGCGGCTGCGCGGCTGGAGCAGGATCGGGCCGATGGCGATGCCGTGACCGGGCGCGATGCCGATCCCCTCGTCGTAGAACGGGGCAGGCCCGAAGATGATCTCGAGATCCGGTAGTTCGAGTTCGGGCCTGCTGCGCACGAAGCCGTACGCCTCACCCACATTGGACGTGAGCATGCCCTGGCGCCGCGCGAGGTAGTTGAGCAGCTCCAACGGCTTCTCCGCGGCGAACAGCGTGTCGGAGTCGACCTCGAAACCGAGCAGCGAGATCAGGTGATCGGTGAGGTTGCGGCCGACCTCGGGCAGGTGGTGCACGACCGGAATGCCGTGGCGGCGAAGCTCTTCCCGGTCACCGATGCCGGACAGCTGCAGCAACTGCGGGCTGTTGATCGCCCCACCGCACAGCACCACCTCCTTGCGGGCGCGCACGATCTGGGTGGTGCCGTCCTTGCGGTATTCGACACCGACTGCCCTGGTGCCTTCGAACAGGATCCGAGTCGCCTGCGCACCGGTGAGCACGGTCAGATTCGAACGCTTGCGCGCGGGCTTCAGATAGGCGTCCGCGGTGCTCCACCTGGCGCCGCGCTTCTGGCACACCATGGTGTGCGTGAAGCCTTCGGGCTGCGGCAGATTCGCGCGCTCCCGCTTGAAACCGGCGTGTTCGGCCGCGGCGAGGAAGTCGTCGGTCCAGCGGCGAGCGCTGCGCTGGTGCGAGATCCGGAGCGGTCCGGAACGGCCCTCGTCGGGTTCGGCGGCGTCCTCGACGGACTCGATGCGCCGGAAGTACTCGACCACGTTCGCGAACGACCAGCCCGGCCCGGCGAGACGCGCCCATTCGTCGTAGTCGGCCGCGAAGCCGCGGACCCACATCATCGCGTTCATCGACGACGACCCACCGAGCATCTTGCCGCGCGGCCAGAAGATCTGGCGGTCACCGAGTTCGGCCTGTGGGGTGGTCAGGTAGTTCCAGTCGAGCTCGGTCTGGAACAGCTTCGAGAAGGCCGCCGGAATGTGGACGGCCTGATTCTTGTCCTCGGATCCGGCTTCCAGGGCGATAACGCTCGTGGCAGAGCGCTCAGTGAGCCGTGCGGCGAGCACCGCGCCCGAGGATCCGGTGCCGACGACGACGTAATCGGCGATGGTGTTGTTCATCTGATTCTCCCGGGGAGTAGGGCTCAGCCGCGCAGGGCGGAAGCGAAGATCTGGGGCAGGCGAAGCCAGCCCGGGTCGGCGCCGAATTCGGCGAGCAACCTGCCGGTGCTCGCGGCGGTCTTGTTGCCGACGAACCACGGCGGCTTCGGCGAGATCGCGAACTCGCCGCGCAACAGCGACCGCGGCGCCGGGCGGAACGGGCCACGCACGACGGTGCGCTCCACCCGGTCGATCAGCCAGGCGTTGTGCACCACGCCGATGCCGCTCTGCACGTCGTCGATGGTGTGACCGGGGAAAGCACCCCAGGACGCGGTCGGCGTCAGGTAACCGACGCCGGTCCACGCGTTGATCGCGACCGTGCCGTAGCGCAGGTCCTCGATCAGCTCGTCGAATGCCGCACCGAGCTCGGAGATCGTGGCAGGCGCGGCGATGATGTTGACGCCGAGTGTTCCGACGAACGCCTCGTTCGCGGTTCGAGCCGCCAAGTGGGTGAATTCCGCTCGGGTTCCCGGCAATTCGACCACGCCGAGCACCGGCGCGAAGTACTCCTCGGCCAGCAGCGGCTCGGCCGGGGACGGCGCGACCCCGGTCACCAGCAGCCGGCCACCACCCGGTCCGAGCCGCTCTGCTCGGGGATAGGACTCACCGGCCCGCGCGACACGATCGTCACTGCCCGGGTAGTACGCGCGGCGAGCCGGTGCCTTCGCGAGCGCGTCGCGCACCGCGGCGAGGAATTGATCCTTCTGCGCCCAGTCGGCCGAGATGATCAGCGCCTGGGCGGCGACACAGTTGTAGCCGCCGTTGTGCAGACGCTGGGTTGCCACATGCTCGGCTTGGAAAGCGATGTCGGCCGCGCTCCAGTCACCCGGCAGCACGATCGTCGGTGACACGCCGCCGAGCTCGCTGGTGACCGGCTTGGTCAGCTTCGGCGTGCCCGCCGATTTCCGCTCGTCCGCTTCAGGTCCGGTGCCCCAGACGATCGCGTCGTGGGTGCGCGCGCTGCCGGTCATGTGCACGTGGTCGACGAGGTCGTGTTCGATCAGGTAACCGCCCACCTCGGCGCCACCGGTCAGCAGCCGCACCGCGCCGAGCTCGATCAGCGGGGCCAGGATCGCGGCGAACACAGGCAGCATCGGATCGGTGATCGGGTTGAGTTTGAGCGCGACGACCCGATTGTGCGCTATCAGCTCGTAGAGCACGTCCAGCGGCGCGATCGAGGTGATGTTGCCCGCGCCGAGTACCGCGCCGATCCCCTGCGTGCGGCTCGGATCCAATTGGGCCAGACCGGCATTCGCCTTCGCGGCGGCACTGCTGACGCCCCGCTGCAACCACACCTGCGCGCTGAACCCGTTGAGCAGCAACGCGTCGAACGGGCTCGCGGGCAGGACATCCACGGTGACCCGGTCGCCCGCGATGCCGAAAGTGGCCTTGTCGAGCGGGCTCTCGCCGCGTGCCAGGACATCGAGCGTCTTCGACAGCGCGCCGAGCCCTGCGGCCATCACATACGGTCCCGAGATCCACTCCTCACCGACCAACGGCGAGGACGCCGCGAGACCCTTGATGCCGACGGCCGCGTCGACCCACTCCTGAGCGTGCCGCCCGGTGAGCTCGCGCACCCGGTCCAGCAGCGCACGCCTGCCGGACAACGAGGTGGCCGCCCACTTCTTCTCGCCTTCGGCGAGCTCGGACAACGCCACATCAACCGCGGCACGGGCGGGCTCTGCCTTCTTGGTGACCACTTGCGATCCTCCACGACTCTTGGGACGGTCCGCGGCGCGCGGCGGACGAGATGACTCGATTCTGTCGCGGCCGACCAGGCGGGCACCATGTGCGCCCGTTGCGGATCGACCCCCCTCCCGATTGTGCTCGAGCACAACAGCGACGTGACGTGGCTCATGCCGGTTCTCGGATGATCCGGTCATCGATACCGGATATCGACCACAGTCACCAGGAGGCACGGTGTGCTCGTGCACAACATCGAGGTGGCGTCGATCACGTCGGATCCCCTAGCCTGTAGGGGTGACCGCACCACCGCCGACCACCGACGCACCGCCCCTCGGGCTGGCCGGGCTCCTGCTCGACTCGGTCGAGACGATGGCCGAGGAACTCGTTCATCGCATCGCGGGCGCGGACCGTTCCTATGCCGATCCGGGACTGCTGACGGCCGAGGAACTCCAGCAGGCGTGCCTGGCGAACCTCACCGCGATCATCAGCGCCCTGGCCGGAATCGGGCCGACGCGGCTGCACTCGGCGCGCGCGGTCGGTCGGCTCAAGGCCGAGCGCGGGGTCCCGATCGCCGCGCTGCTGCACGCCTACCGGCTCGGTGGCCGATTGACCTGGGAGGAACTCACCGCCCGATCCGCCGGTCCGGGCGACCCACGGCTGCACGATCTCGCCACCGACCTGTGGGAACTCATCGACACCTTCTCCGACGCGGCGGTCGAGGCCTATCGCGAGACCGAGATCATGCTCGCGCACGTCGATGCGCAGGCCCAGAGCCGTTTGATCCGTACGCTTTTCGACGATCACTCCGACAATCCCGCCCACACGCTGAGCGCGATGCGCACGTTGGGCCTATCCGAGAACGGCACGTTCGCTGTCGTGGCGATCGAGACCACCGACCCCGGCGCCACCCTCCCCGGCCGCCTGATCGGCGCGTTGCGAGATCTCGGCGCCGGGTCGGTGTGGGATTCACAGATCGACTCCCACACCGGGTTGCTGTCCTCGACGACAGCGGCGGCGGTCGAGCGTGCGGCCGCGGCGCTGGCCGAGCTCGTCGACGGACGGATCGGTCTCAGCGCCGTCTTCACCAGCCCGACCGCCATCCCCGGCGCGCTGACCGAAGCCCGCCTCGCCGCTCGCAGCGCGCGCCCTGGCGCGCACACCGTCGTCCGGTTCGGCAGCGAGCCCGTCGCCCACCTGCTCGTCACCGTGCCCGAGGCCAGTCGGCTTGCCACCACCCAGATCCTCGGGCCCGTGCTCCGGCTGCGCGCGCCCGAGCGAGACGATCTGATCGCCGCGCTCGACGCGTGGTACCGATGCCGCGGGTCGACCGCCGCGGCCGCCGAGCAGCTGCATTGTCACCGCAATACGGTGCGCTATCGCCTGCGCAAGATTCGCGACCTCACCGGACGCGACACCGCCGACCCGGTGCATTCGGCGGAGCTGCACCTCGCGCTGCAAGCAGTCACACTCCTGGGGCCGTAGCGGCCGGATGCAGATCGCGGCCCTTCGTCTCCGCGGTGAGGGCGAGCGCGCCGAGGGCAAGGGCTGCGGTCCCGGCGACGATGACGCTCAGCGGCACACTCGAGCCGTCGAAGGTCGCCAGCAGGCTCGCGGCGATCATCGGGGTGAAGCCCGCGCCGATCAGGGCCGCGCTCTGGTACGCGATGGACACTCCGCTGTATCTGATCCGGGTGGGGAACATTTCCGACAGCAGCGGTGTCAACGGCGCGTACATCGCATTCTGCAGCAGCTGGGCGAACATCAGGGCGGCCGTCATGATCCACAGCGAGTGGGTGTTGATCAGGGCATAGAGCGGGAACGCGAACAGGATCGCCCCGACCGCGCCCGCCATCATCACCCGACGCCTGCCCAGTCGGTCCGACAGCGCCGCGCACAAGGGAATGGCGACGATCGAGACCCCGACCACGAACAGCAGACACCGCATGACATCGCCTACCGCGTAACCGATTCCGGTGGCGTAGACGATGATGTGCGAACTCGTCAGGGCGGTCAGCGCGAACGGCGCGATCCCGGCGATCACGGCGAGAGCGACCGGTCGTGGCTGCCGCAGCACCTCCAGCGCGGGGGTCGACGGACGACGATCCTGCGCGGCCTCGAACACCGGACTCTCCGCCACCCGCCGCCGCACATACAGGCCGAGCACCAGCAGGGCCGCGCTCAACAGGAACGGCACCCGCCAGCCCCACGTCGTGAACTCGGACTCGGGCAGCTGGGTCACCACGGCGACGGCGGCCGTCGACAGCAGGAACCCGAAAGGCGTGCCCAACTGCATGATTCCCGCCCAGCGACCGCGACTGCCCGCCTCCGCGTGCTCGACCACCATGAGCGCGGCACCGCCCCATTCGCCACCGACAGCGATGCCCTGCACCACCCGCAGCAGCACCAGCAGCACCGGCGCGGCCGCACCGATCGTGTGATAGGTGGGCAGCAGGCCGATCAGCGCGCTCGAGGTGCCCATCATGACCATCGTGATCATCAGCATCGATTTGCGGCCGAGCCGATCGCCGAAATGACCGAAGATCACCCCGCCGAGCGGGCGGGCGACGTAGCCGGCGGCCAGGGTGCCGAACGACGCGATGGTGCTCAGCGCCGGATCGGATCCGGGGAAGAACAGCGGCCCGAACACCACCGCGGCCATCGTCCCGTAGAGAATGAAATCGTAGTACTCGATCGTCGTCCCCAGCAGACTCGACAACGCCGCGCGCCGCCGTAGGCTTGCGTCGATGCCCTGCGGGACAACGGGATTCGTACTCTCGGGTGCTGGCATACTCAAGGAGTCGCTCCTTCACGGTCGCATCGCGGAACCCGCCGAGATTCCCAGCGCGACAGCACCGTCGGCAATGCCCGCAGCCACTGAGCGGGAGCCATGTGAGAATGCGGCCATGACCATCAAGTTCGATGCGCTCGATGCCGCGTTGCTGGCCGAACTGGCCAGTGACCCGCGGCGGCCGATTCTCGAGCTGGCGCAGCGGCTCGGGGTCGCCCGCAATACCGTGCAGGCGCGGATGCGGCGGCTCGAGTCCTCGGGCGCCGTGCGGGGTTATCCGCCCGATATCGATGTGCAGGCGATCGGGTTCGCGGTGCACGCGTTCCTCGGCATCGAACTCGATCAGAACAAGATGGATCCGATCATCGAGACGCTGCGTGGGTTCCCGCACGTGCTCGAGGTGCACGCCACCACCGGCCGCGCCGATCTGCTGGTCCGCATCGCCGCGCGATCCCAGCAGGACCTGCTGGAGATCATCCAGCGGGTGCACGCCATCGACGGCGTGAAACACACCGAGACGATGCTCGCGCTGGCCACCCCGATCGGGTACCGGAGCCTGCCGCTGGTCGAGCATCTGACGAATGCGCCCGATGTGACCTAGATCTCCACATCTCGAGCAGATTGACGCAATCTACTCAGTGGCGTAGGTCACTTTTGAGCAGTCTGATCAACTTTTCGGCCGACTGTTGACACAGATCACCATGCCCGGCACATTTCGCTGCACCGAGAGCACATTCCTTCGCGCAGTGAGGTGACCATGACCAGCGTCGTCTGTTCCACCGCCCGACCGCTGGCCGACCCGGCCGCTCCCTACGACCTCGCCGATCGCTACCGCTCCGGCGCGGGCCCGGTGCTGCTGACCGGGGTCCAGGCCATCGCCCGGCTGCTGGTGGAACAGCACGTGCGCGATATCCGTGCCGGTCGCCGCGTCGCGACGTTCGTCTCCGGCTACCAGGGCAGCCCGCTGGGCGGGGTGGACAAGATGCTGCTCGGCATGCCGGAGGTGCTCACCGAGCACGACATCACCTTCGTCCCCGGATTCAACGAGGAGCTGGCCGCCACCTCGGTCTGGGGCAGCCAGGCCGACCTGCCCGCCGGACAGTCGACCCACGACGGTGTGGTCGGTGTCTGGTACGGCAAGGGCCCGGGCGTCGACCGCGCGACCGACGCCGTCCGGCACGCCAATATGTACGGTGTGAACCCGCGCGGCGGTGTGCTGCTGCTGGTGGGCGACGATCCGGCCTCGAAGTCGTCGACGGTGCCCGCGGTGAGCGAACGTTCCCTGGCCGCCATGGGTGTGCCGGTGCTGTTCCCGCGCAATGCCGAGGAGATCATCACCCTCGGCATGCAGGGCATCGCGATGTCGCGGGCCTCGGGTTGCGTGGTGGCGTTGAAGATCGTCGCCGATGTCGCCGACGGGGCGTGGACGGTCGACGCCGCGGTCGCGGATCTCGCCCTGACCGTTCCCGAAGTGCAATGGGAGGGAAAGCCTTTCGTCTACCGGCAGCGGCCGATGGCGGCGCCGACCGACAGCGTGCTCGCCGAGGCGGACCTGTACGGGCCCCGCTGGGCGACGGTGCAGGCCTACGGCGCGGCCAATGCCCTCGACGTGATCGAGGTGGACCCGGCCGAGGCGAAGGTGGGGATCGCGGCCACGGGCACCACCTTCGACGCGGTCCGGCAGGCTCTGCTCGACCTCGGTGTCGACGAGGCGACCATGCATCAGGCCGGAATCCGCTTGCTGCGCATCGGAATGCCGTATCCGCTCGGCGCGACCGCACTCACCGAGTTCGCGCGCGGGCTCGAGCAGCTGATCGTCGTCGAGGACAAGACCGCGTTCATCGAAACCCAGGTCCGCGAGATCCTCTACGGCACCCCGGACGCGCCGCGCGTGCTCGGCAAGCAGGACGAACGCGGCGCGCGACTGATGCCGGTCGACGGCGAACTCACCGCAGGGCGACTGCTGGCGCCACTGCGCCGGGTACTGCGCGGCCGGGTGGAGCTGAAACGAGCTGCGCCGCCCGCACTTCCGCTGGAAGTTCTCTCCGCCAAGCGCACGCCCTACTTCTGCAGCGGCTGCCCGCACAACCGCTCCACCGCGCTGCCCGACGGCTCGATCGGTGGCGGTGGCATCGGGTGCCACACGCTGGTCACCATGTCCGGGCGCACCGACAGCGCGGTCACCGGGCTGACCCAGATGGGCGGTGAGGGCAGCCAGTGGATCGGGCAGGCGCCGTTCACCGACGTGCCGCACCTGTTCCAGAACATCGGCGACGGCACCTTCTTCCATTCCGGGCAGCTGGCGATCCAGGCCTGTGTCGCAGCCGGAGTGAACATCACCTACAAGCTGCTCTGGAACGAGGTCGTCGCGATGACCGGCGCCCAGGACGTGGAGGGCGGACTCACCGTCGCGCAGCTGACCCACAAGCTCACCACCGAAGGCGTGAAGCAGATCATCATCTGCGCCGACGAACCGAAACGCCACACCAAGCGCGCACTGGCCAAGGGCACTCTGCTGTGGCATCGTGACCGGCTCGACGAGGCGCAGAAACTGCTGCGCGAGGTCGAGGGCGTCACGGTACTGATCTACGACCAGCACTGCGCCGCCGACGCCCGCAGGCAGCGCAAGCGCGGGACGCTGCCGACCCGAAACACGCGGGTGGTGATCAACGAGGCCGTCTGTGAGGGCTGCGGTGATTGCGGCGCCAAGTCGAATTGCCTGTCGGTGCAGCCGGTCGAGACCGAGTTCGGGCGCAAGACCCGCATCGATCAGACTTCGTGCAATACCGACTACAGCTGCTTGGACGGCGACTGCCCCTCGTTCGTGACGGTGGAGGTGGTCCCGGACAAGGGAAAGACCGAGCCGCGCAAGACCGTTGAGCCGCCCGCCGTGGCCGACCCGGGCGTGGACGCACCGCAGCGCACCCAGAACGTGCTGATCGCCGGGATCGGCGGTACCGGCATCGTGACAGTGAACCAGGTGCTGGCCACCGCGGCCCTGCGCGCCGGGTACGAGGTGGAGAGCCTGGACCAGATCGGCCTGAGCCAGAAGGCCGGTCCGGTGCTGTCCCACTTGCGGTTCTCCGCAACGGAATTGGAGCCCGCCAACCGACTCACCCCGGGGAGCGCGGACTGCTTGCTCGCCGTCGACCTGCTCACCGCGACCGATCCGCGCTACCTCCAGTACGGCGATGCGGCGAGCACCCTGGCCGTGGCATCGACGAGCCAGACCCCGACCGGCGACATGGTCTTCGACAAGTCGGTGGCCTACCCCGAGACGGACACGCTGCTGGATCGGCTCGCCACGGTGACGAATTCGATCAGTCACTTCGACGCGCTCGCGGCGGCGCTCACGCTGTTCGGGAACACGGCGGCGGCCAACTTCCTGATCGTGGGCGCGGCCGTGCAGACCGGCGGACTGCGACTGCCCGTCGCAGCGATCGAGGAGGCCATCGGGATCAACGGTGTCGCGGTGAACGCCACCATCGCGGCGTTCCGGTGGGGGCGAGTCGCCGTCGCCGATCCGGCCGCGTTCGCCGCGGCGGTCGATACGGGGCGGCCACAGCGCGCGCAGCCGGTGGCACCCGCGGAGTTGCTGGCGCACACCAGCTTCGAGGGCGAGGTGCGGCGGCTCGTGGAACTGCGAGCGGCTCAGCTGATCGGCTACCAGAACGCGAAGGTGGCACACCGCTACATCGAGACGGTCGAATCCGTGTGGGCGGCAGAGCGTTCTGTCACCGAGCGGACCGATTTCAGCGAGGCGGTCGCGCGCGGGCTGTTCAAGTTCACGGCCTACAAGGACGAGTACGAAGTGGCCCGGCTACTCGTGGACCCGGACTTCCTCGCCGACGTGCAAGCCCAGGTGCCCGGCGGTGAGAAGCTCACCTACAAGTTGCACCCGCCGATGTTGCGCGCGCTGGGCCGCGACAAGAAGATCGGGCTCCGTCCGAAATCGCATGTGGCGCTGAAGGTGCTGGCCAAAGGCAAGTTCCTGCGCGGCACCAAGCTCGACCCCTTCGGCTACGCCCACGTCCGCAAGGTCGAGCGGGAACTGGTGGTCCACTACACCGAACTCGTGCGCCGACTGGCCGACGATCTGACCACAGACAACTACGAAACAGCCACGGCGGCAGCCGCACTGACCGATGTGGTGCGCGGCTACGAGGACATCAAACTCGGCAACGTCGAGCTGTACCGCGCCGGGCTACGCGAGCTCGGCATCGAGTCCTGACCGGCACACCGCCGCACGACACCGGACACTCCGCCGCGACTCCCGCGGCTGAGCACATCGCCGCGCCCCGTGGCACCACCACGTCGCCGCACCAGCGGCACAACTGAACCGCCGCTGACCCGCGGCACCACTACCCCGCACCCCAGGGCACAACCCTGGTCCGCGGCAACCGGAAAGGAAATCGACAGTGACCGTTGTGCACACCGAGGCAGGAGTCTTCGGCCGATCGCACGAGTTGAGCGCCCGCGCCCACGAGCAAGTGGTGTTCTGCGAGGACGACAGGTCCGGGCTGAAGGCGATCATCGCCATCCACTCGACCGCGCTCGGCCCCGCCCTCGGCGGTACCCGCTTCTTCCCGTACGCCGACGAATCCGCGGCACTCCAGGACGTGCTGCGCCTGTCATGGGGCATGACCTACAAGGCCGCGGCGGCGGGGGTGGACCTCGGTGGCGGCAAAGCCGTGATCATCGGTGATCCGGCCGTCCACAAGAGCGAGGAATTGCTCGCCGCCTACGCGCGTTTCGTCGAAACCCTGGGCGGGCGCTACATCACCGCCGGTGACGTGGGCACCAACACCGACGATCTGGATGTGATCGGCAGGCACACCAGCCATGTCACCGGGCGCAGTGTCGGCGCGGGCGGCAGCGGTGACAGTGCTCGGCTGACCGCGCTCGGTGTGTTCCACGCGATGCGGGCCGGTGCCGAATTCGCCTGGGGCGCACCGACACTGGCCGGTCGAACGGTGGGCGTGGAGGGCGTCGGCAAGGTCGGCCGCGAACTCACCGCCCTGCTGCTCGCCGACGGCGCCGAGGTCTGTGTGACCGATGTCGACGAGGCGGCGCTGCGGCGGATCGCCGACGAACTGCCCGCCGTGCGGCTGCTGTCGGCAGTGTCCACCGCGCCGGTCGACGTCTACGCCCCGTGCGCCATGGGCGCCACGCTCACCGCGGCCGGCGTCGCCACCATCGAGGCGAAGCTGATCTGCGGCGCGGCCAACAACCAGCTCGCGACACCCGAGGTCGAGCAGGCGCTCACCGACCGTGGCATCACCTGGGTGCCCGATTTCGTCGCCAATGCCGGTGGCCTCATCCAGGTGGCCGGTGAACTGCGCGCCGCCGCGCCTGCCGAGGTCGAAGCAGAGGTCGCCGACATCTACCCGCGCTGCCGGGAGATCATCGCCGACGCCATCACCGAGGGGATCGGCACCGGTGCCGCCGCCAACCGGTTCGCCGAGCGCCGTCTCGATGCCATTCCGAGGTCGCTCTGATGATGAACAAGAGCGGCCTGTTCCGCACCAAGTCCGTCGAACAGTCGATCCGCGACACCGATGATCCCGATGCCAAGCTCCGCAAGGATCTGACGGCCAAAGACCTGACGATCTTCGGTGTCGCGGTGGTGATCGGCGCCGGCATCTTCACCCTCACCGCGCGCACCGCGGGCACGGTGGCGGGACCGGCGGTCTCGCTGGCCTTCGTCTTCGCCGCGATCGCGTGCGGGCTCACGGCCCTGTGCTACGCGGAGTTCGCCTCGACCGTGCCGGTGGCGGGCAGCGCCTACACCTTCGCCTACGCCACCTTCGGTGAGGTGATCGCCTGGATCATCGGCTGGGATCTGATCCTGGAGTTCGCGCTCGCGGTGGCGGTGGTTGCCAAGGGCTGGTCGCAATACCTGGGCGAAGTGCTCGGATCGTCGGCGCCGGTGGTCCACCTAGGGTCGGTGAAGTTCGACTGGGGCGCGGTGCTGATCATCGCGGTGGTCGGCGTGCTGCTCGCTACCGGGACCAAGTTGTCGTCGCGGGTCTCGGCCATCGCCGTCGCGATCAAACTGGGCGTGATCGCCCTGGTGCTGGTGGTCGGCGCCACCTACTTCAAGCCGTCGAACCTCACGCCCTACATTCCGCCCGCGCAACCGTCGGAGAAGGCCGAGGGGATGCACCAGTCGCTGTTCGCCTTCCTCACCGGATCCGGTGGCACCAGCTACGGCTGGTACGGCCTGCTCGCCGCGGCCAGCCTGGTGTTCTTCGCCTTCATCGGCTTCGACGTGGTCGCCACCACCGCCGAGGAGACGCGCAACCCGCAGCGCGACGTCCCGCGCGGCATCCTGGCCTCACTGGCGATCGTGACGGTGCTCTACATCGCGGTCTCGGTGGTCCTCACCGGCATGGTGTCCTACACCGAACTCGCCGACGGCAACGCCACGCTCGCCACCGCCTTCGCCATCCACGGCGCGACCTGGGTGAAGAACATCATCGCCATCGGCGCGCTGGCCGGGCTCTCGACCGTGGTGATGGTGATGTTCCTCGGCCAGACCCGGGTGCTGTTCGCCATGGCCCGCGACGGGCTGCTGCCCCGCGGCCTGGCCAAGACCGGCAAGAAGGGCACGCCGGTTCGGCTGACCGTGCTCGTCGGTGTGGTGTGCGCCCTGCTGGCCGGCTTCGTCGATTTCGGCACGCTGGAGGAAATGGTCAATATCGGCACGCTGGTCGCCTTCGTGATGGTGTCGATCGGGGTGCTGGTGCTGCGCCGGACCCGTCCGGAGCTGCCGCGTGGCTTCCGCGTCCCGTTCGTGCCGGTGGTTCCCGTCCTCGGCGCACTGGCCTGCCTGTGGCTGATGGTCAACCTCTCGATCGAGACCTGGCTGCGCTTCGTGATCTGGATGGCCCTCGGTGTCATCGTCTACTTCGCGTACGGCCGCAGACACTCGATCCTCGGTCGGGAACGACCACAACCCGAGCAACCGGAGTTGACACCGGTCCGCTAGCCCGAAACCCACTGGGCCGTCACCTGCTCGACCAGCGAGCAGGTGACGGCCCAGTCGGCGTCCGACCCCCGCGAGCAGTCACTTTTCACAGCCTGTGGCACTCAGTGCCAGGTCAGGTGAAATAATCCCCTGGACAACCAGGGCAATGCGATGTTGGGAGTACGGCAGTGGAGTTGATCGGTGTAATCGGTGGCGGCACGATGGGCGCGGGGATCGCGGAGGTGTGCGCCAAGGCGGGCAGCTCGGTGCTCGTGCTGGAGACCAAGCCGGAGTTCGCGGAGGCGGCCCAGAACCGGATCGCCACCTCGATCGCCCGTGGCGTCGCCAAGGGCAAGATCACCCAGGACGACGCCGACGCGGTGCTCGCGCGGGTGCGCGTCACCCTGGACATGGACGAGTTCGCCGATCGCGACCTGGTGATCGAGGCCGCGCCGGAGATCGAGGCGCTGAAGTACGAGATCTTCGGCAAGCTGGACAAGATCGTCAAGCCCGAGGGCATCCTCGCCACCAACACCTCCTCGATCCCCGTGATCAAGGTGGCCGGGGCGACCGAGCGGCCCGAGCGGGTCGTCGGCGTGCACTTCTTCAACCCTGTCCCGGTGATGCCGCTGGTCGAGATCATCTCGACCCTGGTGACCGCGCCGGAGGCGGCCGTGGCCGTCACCGACTATGTGAAGAACACCCTCGGCAAGATGGCCGTGCAGGCCGGTGACCGCTCCGGGTTCATCGTCAACGCGCTGCTCATCCCCTACCTCTGTTCCGCGATCCGGATGCTCGAGTCGGGCTACGCCACCGCCGAGGACATCGACGCGGCGATGAAGGGCGGCTGCGGCTACCCGATGGGCCCGCTGACGCTGCTCGACACCGTCGGCCTCGACATCGCCCTCGCGGCGTCGGAGTCGTTGTACGCGGAGTTCGCCGAGCCGCACCTCGCCCCGCCCGCGCTGCTGCGCCGGATGGTCGACGCGGGCCGGCTGGGCCGCAAGACCGGGCGTGGGTTCTACGACTACGCGAAGTGATGCTCTGTCCCGCAGGAGCTCGTGCTCCTGCGGGACGGTCCGACCTCACGCGGAGGTCAGATTCTCCGCTTCGGGCTCCGGGAAGAAGCCGATGTCGATGTAGTGGTCGAAGTAGCGGGTGATGACCGTGGCATCGACCGCGGGGAACTCGATCGGCAGGCCGCGGAACGGTTCGGCGGGAGCCGATTCCACGACGGTCAGCACCGCGGCCGGGTTCGCCTGGGCGATGGCGGCCGCGTAGTTGCCGCTCAGCGCGGATGCCCGAGCCAGGATGGGGTCGGCGTCCGGACGTTCGGCGGCGGTGGACAGCTGGAGGCCGAATTCCATCGGGTCGATGAAGTCGAACCGGTAACCGCGACCGCGGATCTCCTCGTAGACGACCTGCAGCGGCACCTGCGCACCGGCGGCCCGGAAGATGTTGCCGATGGCCGCGGTCTCGCGTGACCGGCTGACGATCCCCGCAGCGACATGGTCGACCGGGGCCATCTCGATGCCGATCGCGCGCACATCCACGGCCACACCGAGAACCAGCATGGCACGCAACATCGTCCACCAGGCGTCTTCGGCCGGAGCGACGCCGGTGCGGGAATCGCCGGTGATCAAGCCGGGACGGTAGACGGCGATGGGAATGCCACGCTCGATCGCGGTGTGCACGAGCTGCTCGGCGACCCACTTGGTCATCGCGTAACCGGGCAGACCGGCGGGCACACCGTTGTCCTGCGGGATCCCGGCCAGCACCGACAGTGTCGACACATAGTGGATCGGCTTGACCCGGGTGGTGGTCGCCAGCCGCAGCACCTCGGTGGTGCCACCCACATTGGCCGCCCGCATCCGGGCATACGGCTCGAGGTGGTTCACCAGCGCGCCGTTGTGATAGATCGCGTCGGCCCTTGCGGCGAGTTCGGCGAAGCGCAGCGGGTCCATGCCGAGGTTCGGTTGCGCGAGATCGCCCGGGACGCCGACGATTCGGTCGAGGTAGGGCCTCAGGTCGATGCGATACTTCGCGGCCGTCGAGACCACGCGATCCACGGCGCCCGGATCATCGGTGGCGCGGACCAGGCAATGGATGGTCGCGGTGGTCTGCTCGAGCAGTTCGCGCAGCAGGAAGCTGCCGAGGAACCCGGTGGCGCCGGTGAGCAGCAGCGTGGCCGGTTCGCCGGTGCGCTGGGGTGCGCAGCCGGTGAGGTCGATCGCCGGATCGAGGACGGCGTCGAGCGCCGGATCGGGGCCTGCGGCCGAGGCCGATGACTCGTCGCGCAGGGCCAGTGCCAGGTCGCTGACCAGCGGATAGCTGAACAGCAGGCGCAGCGGCACCTCGATGCCCAGTTGCTCGGCGATGGTGGCGCGCACCCGGATCGCCGCGAGCGAGGTGCCACCGAGGACGAAGAAGTCGTCGTCGCGGCCGACCCGTGCGAGGTCGAGTACCTCGGCGATGGCCGTGGCGACGATCTGCTCATCGGCGGTGGCCGGTGCCTGGTATTCGCGGATCTCCACGGCGGGCGCGGGCAGCGCCTTGCGGTCGAGCTTGCCGGTCGCGCCGAGCGGGAACTCGTCGAGCACCAGCAGCCGGTGCGGAATCATGTACGGGGGCAACAGGGTTCGGATGGTCGCGAGCACCTCGGCGATGTCCACGGAAGTATCAAGGGGTGTCACGTAGCCGACGAGCTGTTCGTGGTGCACCGCGACCGCCGCACCGGCGACCGCCGGATGCGTGCGCAGCGCCGCCTCGATCTCACCGGGTTCGATGCGCAGGCCGTGCAGTTTGAGCTGAACGTCGGTGCGGCCCAGGTAGGTCAGGTCACCGGACGGAAGCCTGCGCACCAGATCGCCTGTGCGGTACATGCGTTCGCCGACGGGACCGTACGGGTCGGCGACGAATCGTTCCATCGTCTTGTCCGGGCTGCCGAGGTAGCCGCGGGCCAGCTGCGCACCGGCCAGGTACAGCTCGCCGGGCGTGCCGACGGGCACCGGCCGCAGCCGCGCATCGAGGACGTAGGCGCGAGAGTTCCAGTGCGGCACGCCGATCGGGACGGTACCGGCACCCACGTCGGTCACGTCGGCGCCGGTGATCGACACGGTGGCCTCGGTGGGGCCGTACAGGTTGTGCAGTCGGCCCGCGGTGACAGTGGTGAAGCGTTCGATGGTGGCGTTCGGCAGTGCTTCACCGCCGACCCACACCGCCCGCAGCGAACGCAGGGCGCCGGTCGGTGCGGAATCCAGGAGCATCTGCAGTACCGAGGGCACGATGGTGGTGCCGGTAACGCGGTGGCGGGCAATGAGTTCGGCGAGGTAGGCCGGATCGGTGAGTCGCTGCGAGGCGGCGACGATCATGTGCGCGCCTGCCCGCAACGGGGTGGCGAAACCGATCATCGAGGCGTCGAAGGTGAACGGAATCGACTGCAGGACAGTGTCGGACTCCCCCACGCTGTACTCGCCGACCATGAACGCGGCCTGGTTGACGATCGCCGAATGCGGCACGCCGACGCCCTTCGGCTTGCCCGTCGAGCCGGACGTGAAGATCACATACGCCAGGTCGAGGGTGTGCAGCGGGCGCAGCCGGTCGGCGTCGGTGAGCCAGGCGTCCGAGAAGGCCGACAGCGCGACCCTGTCCACCGAGACGACCGGCAGCCCATCGGCTTCGATCGCATCGCCGGTGGTGGTCAGCAGGCACACCGGCTGTGCGGCGGCGAGGATGTCGGCGCGACGTTCGGCGGGCGAATCGGGATCGAGTGGCACGTAGGCACCACCGGCCGCGAAGACCGCGTACATGGCGACGACGAGATCGATCGAGGGCCGAATCGCCACGCCCACTGTGCTTCCGGGGCCGACACCGTCGGCGACGAGCAGCCGGGCCAGTCGGTTGACGCGGCGGGCCAGCTCGCCGTAGCTCAGCGTGACCTCGCCGAAGGTGACCGCGGGCGCGTCCGGTCGATGCTGCGCGCGGGCCTGGAATTCGTCGAGCAACGTCGAGTCCGCGACAAGGCGGAGCTCGCCCGACGGCTCGGTCAGCTCGTCCGCGGTGAGCAACGGCAGGTCACCGACGGGCCGGTGCGGTGCGGCGACGGCCGCGGTCAGCAGCCCGGCCAGGCGCGCGCCGAGCGTCGCCATGGTCGAGGCGTCGAACAGGTCGGTGGCGTAGCGCCAGGAGCAGCGCAGACCGGCGGGCCCGTCGCCGTCCTCGAGCGGAACGACGGTGAGCTGCAGGTCGACGGGTGCGGCTTCTTCGCCCAGATCGACCGCCGACAGCGTCAACTCGGGCAATTCGAGGCGCGTGGCGCCGAAGTTCTGGAACGACAACGCCACCTGGTACAGCGGGTGGTGGGCCTGGGTGCGCGGCGGATCCAGTTCGGCGACAAGACGTTCGAACGGCACGTCGGCGTGGGCGAAGGCGGCCAGATCGATATCGCGGACCCGATCCAGCAGGGCCGCGAAGGATTCGGCGGCGTCGATGCGGGTGCGCAGGACGACGGTGTTGACGAACATGCCGACGAGATCGTCGAGCTCGGGTTCACCGCGGCCGGCGACGGGAGCGCCGACGGTGACATCCTCGGTGCCGGCCACCCGCGCCAGCAGCACCGACAGCGCGGCCCGCACCACCATGAACAGCGAGGCATTGTGTTCGCGCGCGAGGGCTTCCAGTGCGGTGTGCACCTGCGCGGAGACAGCGAAGTCCTGTGCGGCACCCCGGGTGCCCGCGACCGGTGGGCGCGGCCGGTCGGTGGGAAGCTCGAGCAGGGCGGGGGCACCGGCGAGCGCGGTGCGCCAGAACGCGAGCTGCTCGGCCAGCAGCGAGCCGGGATCGTCTGCCGCGCCGAGCATTTCCTGCTGCCAGAGCGTGTAGTCCGCGTACTGCACGGGCAACGGTGCCCAGCCCGGCGCCGCACCGGCGGCGCGAGCGGCGTAGGCGGTCATCAGATCGCGAGTCAGCGGGCCGAGCGAGAAACCGTCGGTGGCGATGTGGTGCACGACCACCGCCAGCACGTGGTCGGTCGCGGAGAGCTGGAACACGGCCGCGCGCACGGGAACCCGCCGGCACACGTCGAACCCGCCGAGCGTCAGCCGGGCCAGTTCGCGCGGCAGGTCGGATTCGGTGATCGGGTCGACCACCACGTCGAGACCCGCCTGGGCCACGGGCAGGACCTGCTGGAAGCCCGCGCCGCCGTGCTCGGGGTACACCGTGCGCAGCACCTCGTGCCGTTCGAGCACGTCATCGAGGGCGGTGGTGAGCGCGGCGGTGTCGAGCGGGCCGGACAGACGCAGCGCGACCGGGATGTTGTAGGCACTGGATTCGGGATCGAGTCGCGCCATGAACCACATGCGCTGCTGGGCGAGCGAAAGCGGAACGTGCGCACCACGTTCGCGCCGGGTCAGCGGCACGCGCACCGACGCGGCACCGACCAGCGCGTCGAGGGCGATCGCCAGCTCTGCCACCGTGCCGTGCTCGAACACGGTGCGTGCGGGCACCCGCACACCGGCCGCGGCACCGAGGCGACCGGCCAGCTGAGTGGCCAGCAGCGAGTTGCCACCGAGGGCGAAGAAGTCGTCGCCGCGCCCGATCAGGTACGCGCCGAGCAGCTCGGCGAAGACCGCCGCCACCGTGCGTTCGGTGTCACCGCGAGGTTCCTCGAACTCGCGCGCGACGAGTTCCGGCGCGGGCAGCGCCCGGTGATCGAGCTTGCCGACCGGCGTCAACGGCACCTCGTCGAGCACGACGATCGCGGCGGGCACCGCGTGCTGGGGCAGATGCCGCTCGGCCAGCCGGGTCAGCGCCGCGGTGTCGATCGTGGCACCCGCGGCCGCGACGACATAGGAGACGAGCGCGCTCTCGCCGCTTGGCAGCGTCCGGATGAGCGTGGCGGAGAATCGGACCGTGTCGTCGGCGGCGAACAGTGCGTCGATCTCGCCGAGTTCGATGCGGAAGCCACGCAGTTTCACCTGCGCGTCGGTGCGGCCGAGGAATTTCAGGCCGAACCCGCCGGGCACCGGCACCCATTGCACCAGGTCACCGGTGCGGTAGAGCCTGCCGCGGCCGAGCGGGTCGGCGACGAACCGGCTCGCGGTGAGCCCGGCCCGGTCGTGATAGCCGCGGGCCAGACCCTCGCCGGCGAGGTAGAGCTCGCCGGGCACGCGGTCCGGAACCGGACGCAGCCGGGCATCGAGGACCAGCGCTGTCATCCCGGGGATCGTGTCGCCCATGGTGATCACGTCGTCGGCGGTCAGTCGATCGCTCATCGCGCAGACGATGGTGGTCTCGGTCGGGCCGTACACGTTGAAGAACGCGCGGCCCGGCGCCCACTGGGCGATCAGCTCGGGCGGATAGGCCTCGCCACCGACGGCGAGTGCGGCCAGTTCGGGCAGCGCCGCCGCGTCGAGTCCGGCCAGCGCCGCGGGCGTGATGAAGGCATGGGTCACGCGTTCGGCGCGCAGCAGTCCGGTCAGTTCGTCGCCGCCGTAGACATCGGGCGGCGCGATGACCATGGTCGCGCTCGCCCCGATCGCGAGCAGCATCTCCAGCATGCTGGCGTCGAAGCTGGGCGAGGCGAAGTGCAGCGTGCGCGAATCGGCGGTGATGCCGAAGCGGCGGACCTGCTCGGCACACAGACCGGCCAGGCCGGTGTGGGTGACCGCGACGCCCTTGGGGACGCCGGTCGAGCCGGAGGTGTAGATGATGTAGGCGAGATCGTCCGGGGAGAGCCTGCGAACACGTTCGCCCGCGGTCACGGGTTCGTCCGACATCGCGGCCGACTCGGCACCGAACTCGTCGGAATCGATGCGGAGCCACTGGATCCCAGCGTCGAGCCGGGCGGCGTCGGCCACCTTGGCCAGCCCGAACGCGGCACCGGAATCGGCGAGCATATGGGCGACACGTTCGGCCGGGTAGCGCGGATCGACGGGCACGAAGGTGACGCCCGCCTTGGCCGATGCCCAGACCGCGACCACGGACTCGATCGAACGGGTGAGCGCGAGGACGAAACGGTCACCGGGACCGAGGCCGCGCGCGATCAGCACCCTGGCCAGGCGCGAGGACCACTGGTCGAGTTCGGTGTAGGTGAGGGTCTGCCCGTCGAATCGCAGCGCGGGCGCCTCTGGAGCACGCTCGACGGCGGCCAGCAGGAGCCGCGGCAGCGTGGACGACACGGGCGCACGACGATGTCGGCGTGCGGCGCGTCGGCGGACGCCAGAAGCTTGCTCTGTCACCGGAATGGCTTCCCTTCACCATCGATCACCTATGCGATCGCACATCTAAAACGTCGCCTGGACTCTCGGCTACACGGGGTATCGGAAAAATCCTGCGTGACGGTACCGCAAATATCTCATCAATTTCGGTGCAGTGGCAATTTCGCAGTTTCACCGTACACACCATTGGGTATAGCCGACTGGCCAGTTTGTTACACAGCTCATACGCAGGTCATACGCAGGGCGAACAACATTCGAGCGGACGCGAGATTTTCACATTCACCCGACACGCCTCCTCGACACCGAACTCCGCATCCGTGACGTTTCGCCCGGCGCATACGACAGAACCGGAGACCGCGAACGCGGCCTCCGGTTCTCGACGATTGCGCCCGAGGGCGGTTACCAGGCAGTAGCCCTTGCCGGGCGGCGAACCTGCTCCTGCTCCCCCATCGAGGGATCCTGCACGCGGGTGTTGCCCGCTTCGATCCATTGGGTGTCGGCCACGCCGTGGCGGGAACGGTCGGTGCCGCGCACCGCCGACTCGCAGCGCCGGGCAAGGTCCCGGCGATCCGGGCCGGGCTGTTCGAGCGGCTCGAGCACGATCTCGGCGATCATGCCCTTACTGCGCAGCACCCGCTTCGCGGAATCGGCGAAGGTGTCGGTGCCGACGAAACCCGGCACGGTGCACGGCATTCCGTCGCTGTCCAGGTAGCGCAGACGCACCGGCTGGACCGGGGTGGCGGTATCGACGGCGGCCTGGAACATGGCGGGCCGCATCGAGCCGTAGGCCCGGCCACACCACGTGGTGCCTTCGGGGAAGACCACGATCCGGTTACCGGAGGACAGCCGATCCGCCACCTGCCCGACCACGCCGGGCAGTTCGCGCAGTCGCGCCCGCTCGATCGGGATGACGCGAGTGAGCTTTGCCAGTTTGCCGAGCAGCGGCCATTCGACCATGTCGGCACGGGCGACGAAGCTGACCGGCTGCACCGCGGCCAGCGTCACCACATCCGCCCAGCCGATGTGCCCGGCCACGATCATCACCGCGGTGCCCGTGTCGGCGAAGCCCTCCGCCGAGGCGCCCTGTTCGGGCGAGCGGTTGTCGATGATGCGCAACCGCATCCCGAGGCAACCCAGTGCCGCCCTGGCGTAGCGGCGCTGCACCTGCTCACGCCGCGACTTCGGGGTGGCCATGGTCAGCACCGGGAAGCTGAGCACCAGTCCGGCGATGCCGGCCAGGCGAGCGAACATCCTGGCGGTGCCGACCTCGTCGATCGGCTCGATGCAGCCGGACCCACAGGGGCTCGACGGCATCCACGAATGAGAGTGAGTTGCGAGCGGCGCGTCGAACACCATGGGTTTACTTCCCGTCGAAATTGGCGGCCGCGCTCTGCAGCCGCTCCAGGTACCGGGTGTTGATGGTTTCCATGCCGAGCAGCGCGACGAAGTCGGCGACGGCGAAATCGGGGTCGTGGGCAGGTTCGCCGCAGATCTCGGCGCCGAGTCGCAGGTAGCCGCGCAGCAGCGGCGGCATCTTGGGACGGCTCGGCGGGGTCATCTGATCGAGGGAGAGCCCGTCGACGACGACCGGGTTGTGCGGGTGCACGCGACGCTCGGGGTCGCAGGCGTGGCGGCCGAGGAGCTGGTCGCGCACGCCGCGCACGTTGACTCCGGCCGGATCGGTGGGCGAATCCTGCATCGGCACCGACACGCAGCCCATCACCCAGTCGTAGCCGGTGAGCTGGATGTAGTGCAGGATGCCCGCCCACATCAGGGTGAGCACCGAGCCGTTGCGGTGATCGGGCACCACACAGGCGCGGCCCATCTCGACGATCCGGTGACCGGTGGGATCGAGCTGGGTCAGATCGAACTCGGTGGCGGTGTAGTAGCCACCCGCCGCGTCGACCTTGTCCGGCGGCAGCATGCGGTAGCAGCCGACGAACTGTTCGGAGAACTCGTCGCGAACCAGCAGGTGGTCGCAGTGCACGTCGAACTTGTCGGCATCGAGGCCGGTGGCGTTCTCTGGCATCTGAAAGCCGGGTTCGGAGGCGAACACCTGGTAGCGCAGACGCTGCGCGGCTTCTCGGTGCTCGGCATCAGACGCGACGACCAAGGAGTACCGAGATTTCCCCACCCCGGAGTCCGGCGCCGGGGCGGTCAACACGGACGAAATTGTCATACTGCTGATGAAGCCAGTCCGAGCTGGCATCGGAGCGACGCTTCAGTGTCGTGTCGATGCCCGTTCGGTGAACGAGATGGGAGTCACACCGGACGTTCACCGAGCCGCTGCCAATCGTTCGCCCACCTGCGGGTTTCTAGCCGAACACGGGCGATTTCGGCGCTGAACCCGGTTCGCGATCGTGTATTTCGAGCGTTGCGGAACGCACGATCGGCCCACCGATTCCTCGGTGGGCCGATCTGTCGACACGCTCAGGCGGCGGTGCGTTCCTCGCCGGTCGACTCGGCCTTCGCGGCCTGGGTCCGCGGGATCTCGGCGCGGTCGGCTTCGTCGAAGCCGGGGCGCGCGGTCCCGATGAACGCGACCAGCCACCCCGCCACCGCGGCGAAGCGGTTGCGGAAGCCGACCAGGTACATCAGGTGCACGGCCAGCCACATCGCCCAGGCGATGGTGCCCTTGAAGGTGATGCGTTCGTTGAGCTTCACCACCGCGCTGAAGCGGCTGATCACGGCCATGCTGCCCTTGTCCCAGTAGACGAACGGCGTGCCCGCGTCCTTCTTGCGACGGATGATGTCGGCGGCGTGGCGGCCTTCCTGCATGGCGACCGGCGACTGGCCGGGGTAGCCGTTGAGCGAGGTCATGTCGCCGATGGCGTAGATGTCGGCGTGGCCGCCGACGGTGAGGTCGGGGTTGATCAGGATCCGGCCCGCGCGATCGGTCTCGGCACCGGTGGCCTCGGCCAGCAGCGTCGCGAAACCGCCGACCTGCACGCCCGCCGACCAGACCACGGTCTCGGCGGCGATCCGGCGCTCCATGCCCTCTTTGTCCTTGACCGTCACCTTGCCCTCTTCGATATCGGTGACGAAGGTGCCGAGCAGCACCTCTACGCCGCTGTCGGTGAGCGAGCGCTTCGCGTATTCCGAGAGCCCACCGCCGAAGGGCGGTAGCACCTCACCGGCGCCCTCGACCAGGGTCACCGAAACCTGCTGGTGGAAGTGCCTCTTCGCGAGTTCCTTGATCTGGCCGGCCACCTCGACGCCGGTCGCGCCCGCGCCGACCACCACGAAGCTGAGCAGCTTGTGCCTGGTGACCTCGTCGGCGCCATCCGCCAGGGCGAACACGTGGGCGATCTGATCGCGCAGGCGCTGGGCGTCGTCGATGGTCTTGAGCGAGTAGGTCTTCTCGGCGAAGTCGTCGCGGCCGAAGTAGCTCTGGCTGGCGCCGGTGGCGGCGATCAGCGAGGCGTAGGCGATCTGCCGGGGGCCATCGGCGGTCTCGTAGGTGAGGACCGCGTTGTCGGCGTCGATTCCGGTGACCTTGCCGAGGCGGACGTCGATCTCGGGGTGGCGGCGCAGTACGTTCTTGATCGGCGGCGCGATCTCCTCGGGCGCGAGCACGCCGGTCGCCACCTGGTAGAGCAGTGGCTGGAACAAGTGTTCGGGCGTGCTCGAGATCAGCACGACACCGACTCGTGACTTGGCCAGTTGCTTGGCTGCGGCCAGGCCACCGAAGCCCGAGCCGACGATGACGACATCTGTGTGTTCCATGATCACTCGCTCCAAGATCGCGTTCCAGATCGGTAATAAGTCCTTTCCTATGAGTAAACGCGATGCGGAACGTAGATGTTTCCACTGCCTGGGCGCATAATAAAGATGACTCTTATCTGTATGACTAATAAATGGGAGGTACCTGGTGGAACTTCGACAGTTGGCCTACTTCGTGGCCGTCTGCGAGGAGCTCAGTTTCAGCCGCGCGGCCAACCGCTGCTTCATCTCCCAATCCGCGATCAGCCATCAGATCGCGAGACTCGAACGTGACCTCGGCGCGCAACTGTTCGAGCGCACCACTCGCGCCGTCGTCCCCACCGACGCGACCCTGCGGCTGCTGCCACTGGCCAAGCAGATGCTGAGTCTGGAATCGGCGATCCGCGCCGCCGTGCGTACCACCGGACCGCGCATTCGCCTGGCCGCCAACATGTCGTTCGCCGCGCCCGCGCTGTCGGCGATCGCCACCGCCCGGTCCGCGCACCCCGACGCCGAGATCGAGTACGTGATCAAACCGTTCCGGCAGCGGATCACGGCGGTGGCCGACGGTGACTGCGATCTGGCGCTGATCCGCGGCAGTGTCGACCAGCCCGGTCTCGCGGTGGAACAGCTGTGGGTCGAGGACCTGGTGATCGCCATCTCGAGCAGTCATCCGCTGGCCGAACGCGGCGCGGTCACCCTCGCCGATCTGAGCCCCTATCCCCTGCTGCTCCCACCCGAACAGGAACAGGTGTTATTGCACACACTGATCCGCTCGGCCTTCGCCGACCTCCCGACCGGCCCCACTTTCGGCCCGCCGATCCCGCCCGACCACACCGCCACGATGGAGCTGCTCAACCGCCCCGAGTCCTGGACCATCCTCTACGAGGGACCGACCAAGGGCCTGCTCACCCTCGACCTCACCGACCATCGCTTGCGCATCCCGGTGTCGGCCGTCCTGCGCGAGGACGCCCGCGAGAATCCGATCGTGCGGACTCTGCTGGATGCCCTGCACCACTGACTCCGGGTCGGCTCCCGAAGCCGCAACGCTACGGGTGGCCCGTCATCGCCAGCGGTGCGCGCGCAATGCCTTGCGATAGAGGATCCAGCGCCCTGTCGAGGGGGCCGCCGCGCAGCCGATCAGACCAGCCGCGATCAAGAACCCCACCGACGCACCGGCGGTCCCGAGGTAGACCTCCTCGACGGTAGCGGCGATGACGCAGCCGAGCGCATACAGCAGGACGGGAGCCGTCACGATCATCGCCATCACCCTGCCTGCCGTCCTGCCCTGCAGTAGCAACACCCCGGCGGCGGTTCCGAAAACGCCGGCGAAGCCGAGAAGCGCGATGGCGATCGCGTTGCCGTCCGTGTTGAGCCCGTTGCTGCCTGCCTGACGTGTCAAGAAGGCCACAAAGACGGTGAGGCACAGCAGAACTACACCGATCAGGAGTGCACCGATTCCGGCGGTCATGGCTGTCCCGCGCGACGGCGCGCGTCCGGTCGGCGCGGCCTGCTGCCACGGCTGCGCGAAGGCGGCGGGCGCGAGTCGCGGATCGGCCACCAGGGCACCGGGTCCCGGCTGCTGCCATGCCCGATTGTCGAACTGTTCGGGCCATTGCCCCTGGCCCGGCTGCTGCCCGTGACCGATAGAGCCGTGCCGCTGTTGCGCGGGATCGGCCCACGGTCGGTGTCCGTGTTCGCCCGAGCCGTGCCGCTGGCGCGCAGGGTCGGTCCACGGCTGGCGCACGGTCGGCGCGGCGACATGCCTACCCTCCAGCGCATCCCGGATCGCATCGGTGAATTCCGTGGCACTGCCGAATCTCTCGTCACGTCGCTTGGCCATCGCGCGGGTGATGACGCTGTCGACCGCGGGCGGCAGATCGGTTCTGACCGTGGTGAGTCGCGGTACCGGCTGCGACAGGTGGCCCGCGACCACCTGGCCGGGATTGGTGGCGGTGTAAGGCGGGTGGCCGGCGTACATCGCGAACAGGGTGCAGGCCAGTGAGTACTGGTCACTGCGGTGGTCGACGATCTCGCCGGAGAGTTGTTCAGGTGAGGCGTAGGCGAGGGTGGCGGTGAAGGTGCCGGTTGCCGTGAGTTGGGTGTTGGCGGTGGTGACCCGCGCGATCCCGAAATCGGTGAGTACCGCACGGATCTCGCGACCGTGTTCGGGATCGGCGATCAGGATATTGCCCGGCTTCACGTCGCGGTGCAGGACGCCGTGCCGATTGGCGTAATCGAGTGCCGAGGCCGTCTCGCCGATCAGACGCGCGGTGATCGCGGGCTCGTGCGCGTGCGAATCCCAAGTCGCGGCGTCGGTTCCGCGGATGACCTGCATCGCGATCCACAGGTACCCGTCGTCGCTGCCGCGGTCGTACACCCCGACGATGCTCGGATGATCCAGCTGCGCAACGACATCGGCTTCCCGTTCGAACCGCCGCTGCAATTCCTGATCAGCCGTGAACTCCCGGTTCAGCAGCTTGAGCGCGACACTGCGCGGCAGCCGCGGATGCCTGGCGAGGTAGACGGTCCCCATCCCGCCATGTCCCAGCACACCTTCCACCTGGTACCCAGCGAAATCCGCCCCCGCCTGCAGCACAACCGCTCCTCACTGTCCCCACTCGCAGATCGCACGCTACTCGTGTCCCCCTCGTTCGACCATAGCCCGCGCCCGGGAACAGCGTCAGGGGCGAACGGGCCGATCCAGCGGTGCGTCGACCAAGGCATGCGCCACGGCGGTATGCAACGTGAGCATGTCGTCGTCCTCGTCGTCGATCGCCCACCCCATCTCGTCCACGGCTCGCACCATGGCCCAGCCACGGGCTCGATCGGGGTCCACACCCAGTTCCGCGGCGGTGGCGGTCACGACAGCGTTCGCGTGTTCTCGCGTCGGATTCGACTGGATCTGGATCATGAGCAGGAAGCCCGCGTCGAAGGCGGCCTCACCGAGGCAGGGTTTGGGGTCGATCAGCAACCATGGTTCACGTTCGGCGGCAACGATATTGCCGAGATGGGTGTCGCGGTTGACGATCAGCAAGGGTCCGTCCGGCTCCGCCAGCGCGCTGCACCAGTGGTCGACTCGACTGCGCAGCTGGTCCGAAAGCAGTTCGGCCAATTCCGAATCCGGCTCATCGAGCCGCTCACGAAGTCCGGCGACGATCTCGGTGGCCGAGGGAAACGGCGGAAAGCCGTCCGGCACCGTGGTGAGCGGTCGCCGCAGCCGGCGGTACAGCCCACACGCGAACGCGACCTTCTCCGCGTTCTCCGGTCGCCCCTCTAGACTCGGAAACCCCGGCTGGTTCAGCAATTCCGTACCGGGACGCGCCCATTCGAGCAGCATCGCACCGCTGGCATGGTCGAAGTCGAGCAGCCGGACAGCCCCGTCACCCGCGTAGACGTACAACGCGGTGGCCTCGGCAAGGTTCTCCTCGTCCACCATCGGCACCTTCAACACCGCCCACGACCCATCCGCCCGTTGCGCGGCCGCCACATAGGCATGGGTGCCGCCCCGAAACGGCGCGGAAAACCCAGACAACCCCCACCGCGCCGCCAAACCCGCCACCACGCCGGGCAATCCATCGATCCACCGCACCCCGGCCTGCCCGAACACCTCCCGGACCGTCTCCTCGACCTCGTCCGGCAACACCACAGTTCCCAACGACATCAGCCCAGCCTGCCGACCCCGACCACACAGGTCAAACACCAGGGCAATCGGATGTCGCCGAGCTCGCGGAAGACCGCTAGACAAACCCTTTATCGACGAGCTCGAACCCGTCCGGACGCACCCGATGTCGCTCGCCCGAGCCGCCGGCCACCCGACACCAGCTTTCGACGATCAGTTCATCGGCGTCGGGAGCGAAGGTGATCGAGAAGCCGCCGTACATCCCGGGGATCGGACACCACATGACCGCCGCTGGGTATTCGAGGAGAGGGCCGACCTGCGGCGTGCGGATGCGATGTTCCCGGCACAGGTCGAGCACGCGACCGTAGATCACCGCTTGCAGTTGGGATTCGAGCTGGGCGACAGTGGTTTCGGAGGTCTCGCGCACCAACTCGGGTACCAACAGCGCCGAGAGATGATCGTTGCCGCGAGCTGCCGCGATATCCGCAGGCGTCTGATCATCGGCAGTCCGGAGTGTGCGCCATGCGCCGAAAGCCAACAGCCGCTTCACCACCGACTCAGGCGCGCCCAACCAGGCCGCCTGATGGAGCGGAGCGAATAGCGAAGAACCCCCTACCCTGACCGCGTTGACTCGGTTGTCACCCGCGACCAGGCCGAAGACCGCCTCCCAATCACCGACCTTCGCCGCATCGGCCAGCCTGTCGCGGAGATCCAACCCGTTCTCGTTGTGGGACTTACGGTTGTTCAGTCCCAGCCACATCAACTGCACGGCGTCAGTCTAGTGAGCAGGACTCCTGCACCGCGATGCCGTTACGTGCACCTCGCCGACAGCGCTGCGCACATCAGAGGGTCAATGCAGACCAGGGGATCTCGATCGTCGGCACAAACACCAACGGCCCGCGAAGCCTGTCTGCGCTGGCGCAGGTACAGGTTTCGCGGGCCGAGATCAACTCAACCGGGTGGCGATCAGCCCTTGTGGGACTTCACGGCCTCGGTCAGCTGCGGGGAGACGTTGAACAGGTCGCCCACGATGCCGTAGTCGGCGATCTCGAAGATGGGTGCTTCTTCGTCCTTGTTGACAGCGACGATCGTCTTCGAGGTCTGCATGCCGGCCCGGTGCTGGATGGCGCCGGAGATGCCGAGGGCGATGTAGAGCTGGGGAGAGACGGTCTTGCCGGTCTGACCCACCTGGAACTGGCCCGGGTAGTAGCCCGAGTCGACGGCGGCACGCGAGGCGCCGACAGCGGCACCCAGCGAGTCGGCCAGCGCCTCGACGACCGAGAAGTTGTCGGCGGAACCGACACCGCGGCCACCGGAGACGACAATGCTCGCCTCGGTGAGTTCGGGGCGGTCGCCACCGACGATCGGGTCACGCGAGACGACCTTCACGACGCCGTCTTCCTGCGCCGGAACCTCGACGACGACCTGCTCGCCCGCACCGGCCTGCGGAGCGGCCTCGATGGCACCCGGACGGATCGAGATCACCGGCAGGTCGCCGGTGGCCTTGGCCTCGACGGTGAACGCGCCACCGAAGATGGAGTGCACGACCGAACCGTCGGCGTTGACGCCGATGACGTCGACGAGCAGACCGGAGCCGATGCGCGCGGCAAGGCGGCCCGACACCTCCTTGCCCTCGGCGGTGGCGGCGACCAGCACGGCGGCCGGTGCGGCGGACTCGGCCAGACCGGCGAGCACGTCGACCTTCGGGGTGACCAGGAAGCCTTCGATGTCGTCGGACTCGGCGACATAGATCTTCTCGGCGCCACTGGCGGCCAGCGCGGCGGCCAGCTTGTCGGCGGTACCGGCCGGGCCGGTGACGACGGCGGCGGGCTCGCCCAGCGTGCGGGCGGCGGTGAGCAGTTCGGTGCTGACCTTCTTCACGGCACCGTCGGCGTGCTCGATGAGCACAAGTACTTCAGCCATTAGTTCTTTCTCCTAGAAAATCGTGGCAGTCTCGGCGCCGGATCAGATGATCTTCTGACCGATGAGGTAGGACGCGATCTGGTTGCCGCCCTCGCCCTCGTCCGCGATCTTCTCGCCCGCGGTGCGAGCCGGCTTCGGGGTGGCACCGGTGACCTGGGTGCCCGCGTTGGCGACACCGACGGTCTCCGGGTCGACGCCCAGGTCAGCCAGGGTGAAGACCAGAACTTCCTTCTTCTTCGCGGCCATGATGCCCTTGAAGGAGGGGAAGCGAGGCTCGTTGATCTTCTCGGTGACCGAGACGATCGCAGGCAGGGACGCCTCGAGCTTGAAGACACCTTCGTCGGTCTCCCGCTCGCCGGTGATCTTGTCGCCGTCGACGGTGAGCTTGCGCAGGTGCGTCAGCTGCGGGATGCCGATGTACTCCGCGATGATCGCGGGCACGGCACCTGCGCGGCCGTCGGTGGCCTCGTTACCGGCGATGACCAGCTCGACACCCTCGACCTGGCCGAGCGCGGCGGCCAGCACGTAGGCGGTCTGCACGGCGTCGGAGCCGTGGATCGCCGGGTCGTTGATGTGGATGGCCTTGTCGGCGCCCATGGACAGCGCCTTGCGGATGGCCTCGTTGGCGCGGTCGGGACCGGCGGCCAGCACGGTGACCTCGCCGCCCTGGGCCTCCTTGATCAGCAGCGCTTCCTCGACGGCGCGCTCGTTGATCTCGTCGAGGACCGCGTCGGCAGCCTCGCGATCGAGGGTGTAGTCACCATCGGTCAGCTTGCGCTCGGACCAGGTGTCGGGGACCTGCTTGATGAGTACGACGATGTTCGGCATCGGTCTTCGTCGACCTCCTTCTGGGGACACGTGTGTGGTGGGGCCGCACGAGCTCAGCCGTACGTCCGTGTGAGATATCTAGCTCAGATCGGAACACTACCCTACGCTAAGTTACTCGTGGGTAACCTACCTGCGCAAGAGGTCCCTGACTCCTGCGTGAACCGGCGGTACCAGTAACCTCGGAGCAATGAGCGAGGCTGTGATCCCTGCCGCACCCGTGGCCGCAACACATGAACCACTGCCGTTGACCGGCGAGCGGACGGTGCCCGGCATCGCCGAGGAGAACTACTGGTTCCGTCGGCACGAGATCGCCTATGCCCGCCTGCTCGACCGATGCACCGACAAGATCGTGCTGGAGGCGGGTTCGGGCGAAGGCTACGGCGCCGACATGATCGCGGGCGTCGCCCGGCGTGTCACCGGTGTGGACTACGACGAGGGCGCCGTCGCGCATGTGCGCGCGCGCTACCCCCGCGTGGAGATGATCCAGGGCAACCTCGCCGCGCTGCCCCTCGATGACGAGTCCGTCGATGTCGTGGTGAACTTCCAGGTCATCGAACACCTCTGGGACCAGGCACAATTCCTGCGCGAATGCCTGCGCGTGCTGCGCCCCGGCGGAGTGCTGCTGATCAGCACGCCGAACCGGATCACCTTCTCCCCCGGTCGCGACACCCCCCTCAATCCGTTCCACACCCGCGAACTCAACGGGGCCGAGCTGACCGAATTGCTCGTCGATGCCGGGTTCACCGTCGCCGAGATGCTCGGCGTGCACCACGGCGCGAACCTGAAAGCGTTGGACGCCAAGCACGGTGGGTCGTTCATCGACGCCCAGATCGAGCGCGCGCTGGCCGGTGAGCCGTGGCCCGCCGACCTCACCGCCGACGTCGCCGCCGTCACCATCGACGATTTCGACCTGCGTGAAGGCGATATCGACGCGAGCCTGGACTTGGTCGCGATCGCCGAAAAGGCAACGCGTTGACCGATTCCCGCTCCGCCGTGCCGGGCCAGTTCACGCTGGTACTGCACTCCCACTTGCCCTGGCTCGCCCATCACGGGCGCTGGCCGGTCGGCGAGGAATGGCTCTACCAGTCCTGGGCCGCGTCGTACCTGCCGCTGGTCCGGGTGCTGAAAAATCTTGCCGCCGAAGGACGTTCGCATCTGCTGAGCCTCGGCATCACGCCCGTGCTCGCCGCGCAGCTCGACGATCCGCACTGCCTCGCGGGCATGCATCATTGGCTGGGCAACTGGCAGTTGCGCGCCGACGAGGCGTCGATGTCGGGAAACGTGGCGCTGGGCCATCACGAACATCGGCTCGCCGCAACAGCTCTGGCCGATTTCGAACAGAACTGGCAGCACGGCGGTTCGCCGGTGTGGCGTTCGCTGATCGACGCCGACGCGATCGAACTGCTCGGCGGACCGCTGGCGCACCCGTTCCAGCCGCTGCTCGACCCACGCCTGCGCCAGTTCCAGCTCACCGAAGGCCTCGCCGACGCGGGACTGCGCTGGGGCACCACGCCGACAGGCATCTGGGCACCCGAATGCGGCTACACCCCCGGCATGGAACGGGGTTACGACGCCGCGGGCATCACCCACTTCATGGTCGACGGTCCGTCGCTGCGCGGCGACACCTCGCTCGGCAGGCCGGTGCGCGATTCCGAGGTTGTCGCCTTCGGGCGCGACCTGGCCGTGAGTTACCGGGTCTGGTCGCCGAAACAGGGCTACCCCGGCCAGAGCGCCTACCGTGATTTCCACCACTACGACCACGCGACCGGGCTCAAACCCTCACGTGTCACCGGCAAAACCGTCGACGGTCCTGACAAGGCCCCTTACGATCCGGAATTGGCGGCCGAGGCGGTCACCCGCGATGTCGCCGACTTCGTCGAAACGGTCCGCGCCCGGCTGATCGAGGAGTCCGCGCGAATCGGCAGGCCCGCCCTCGTGGTGGCCGCGTTCGACACCGAACTGTTCGGGCACTGGTGGCACGAAGGGCCGCAGTGGCTGGAGCAGGTCCTGCGTGCGCTGCCCGAAGCGGGCGTGAACGTCGGCACCCTCGCTGACGCCCGCGAGAACGGCTTCGTCGGCGAACCCGTGCAGCTCAACGACTCCTCGTGGGGTTCGGGCAAGGACTGGCGGGTGTGGGCGGGCGACCAGGTCGCCGACCTCGTCGAGCTCAACGCCGACATCGTTCGCCTGGCGCTGGACACCCTCGACAAGGTGCGCCGCGACGGCTCCCTGCGCGATCCGGTCGCCGATCAGTTGCTGCGTGAGGCGATTCTCACGGTGTCCAGCGACTGGGCGTTCATGGTCAGCAAGGACTCCGCCGCCGGGTACGCCCGCGACCGGGCCCACGAACACGCGCACGCCGTCCGCGAGCTCGCCGAGGCGATCGGCGCCGGACAGTTCGCCAAAGCGACCCGTCTCGCGGCAGGATGGGCGATGGCCGACGGATTCTTCCCTGGTCTGGACGCGCGGCGGTTGCCGACCGCTGTCCCGTCGGCCGCCGCTGAAGGATCCGTATGAAGATTTTGATGGTGTCGTGGGAGTACCCGCCGGTTGTGGTCGGTGGGCTCGGTCGGCATGTGCATCACCTGGCCGTCGAGCTGGCCGCGGCCGGTCACGAGGTCGTCGTCCTGGCACGCCGACCTACGGGGACCGATTCGGTCACCCATCCCACGCACTCCTACATCGCCGACGGCGTGCTCGTCGTCGCGGTGGCCGAGGACCCGCCGTGCTTCGACTTCGGCGAGGACATGCTCGCCTGGACCCTTGCCATGGGGCACGCGATGGTGCGGGCCGGGGTGGCACTGGGCAAGCCCGGCGTCGGCGAGGGCTGGACGCCGGATGTGGTGCACGCGCACGACTGGCTCGTCGCGCACCCCTCCATCGCGCTCGCCGAGTACTACGACGTGCCGCTCGTCTCGACGATCCACGCCACCGAGGCCGGGCGGCACAGTGGCTGGGTGTCGGGCCGGGTCAACAAGCAGGTCCACTCGGTCGAGTGGTGGCTGACCAACGAATCCGATCAGCTCATCACCTGCTCGACCTCCATGCAGGACGAAGTCGAACGACTCTACGGTCCGGAGCTGGCCCCGATCACGGTGATCCGCAACGGTATCGACGTCGGCTCGTGGACCTTCCGTCCGCGCGCGCCGCGCTCCGGCCCGCCGCGACTGCTCTATGTCGGCCGCCTCGAGTACGAGAAGGGCGTGCAGGACGCGATCGCCGCGCTGCCCCGCATCCGCCGCGCCCACCCCGGCACCACCCTCACCGTCGCCGGCGTGGGCACCCAGTTCGAGTGGCTGCGTGAGCGCGCCCGCGTGCACCGCGTCGCCCGCGCCGTCCACTTCGTCGGCAGCCTCGGTCACGAGGAACTCCTCGGCTGGCTGCACGGCGCCGACGCCATCGTCCTGCCCAGCCGCTACGAACCCTTCGGCATCGTCGCCCTCGAGGCCGCCGCCGCGGGCGTCCCCCTGATCGCCTCCACCGCGGGCGGCCTCGGCGAAGCCGTCATCGACGGCGTCACCGGCGCCTCCTTCGCCCCCGCCGACATCGACGGCCTGGTAGACGCCACCCGAGCCGTCCTCGACGACCCGGCCACCGCCCAGGCCCGCGCCCGCACAGCCCGGGAACGCCTCACCGCCGACTTCGCCTGGGACGTGGTAGCCGCCGAAACCGCCCAGGTCTACACCGCCGCCAAACGCCGGGTCCGCACCTCCCTCGGCCGCCCCGACATCGTGGAAAGACCCCTGCCGGAACGGGATCCGAAGTAGGGCCGATCCCGATGAACGCCCGGTGGACTGTCGAACCCGCCGAACCGCACACGCCGGAGGCCGCCGTACTCCTCCGGCTCTATTTGGCCGAAATGATAAGCCTGCCTATCTTCCTCGGTGGCGCGCGTTCCGAGGAGACACACTGAGCCATCGGGCGATTCGGTCTGGTTGCAGAAGACGAAGTCGGCATCGGATCCGACGCGCCGGTCGGCGCCGAGTAGCAGCGCGGAGGCGTCGACCTCGATGTCGACATGGGCAGGCACTGGGTCAGCGGCCCCGAAACAGGCAGATGTCGCTCCGGAGCCGGTCGAGTAGTCCGATGACCGCTCAGCGGATTGCAGGATTCCGGGCAGTTCACCCGTGATGGGCGAGGTGGGGGCGACGGTTCGGATCTAGGGTCGCGGGGTCTGGACAATTGCCTTCGATTCGAGGAGAGCCGATGCCTCTGCAGCCGATATCCGATCTGCCCGCCGCGACCATCGGGTTCCGGGCCAGTGGGACGGTGACCGCCGACGACTACGCGAATGTGCTCGATCCGGCGATCAGGAAGGCCGTCGAGCACGAGGAACCGATCAATATGGTCTATGTGCTCGGCGAGGAATTCGACGGGTATTCGTTGGGGGCGATGGCGAAGGATCTGGAGTTGGTGAAGGTGCCGCGGGACATGTGGGGGCGGATCGCGTTGGTCACCGATCACCGGGTGTTGGGCGAGGCTGTGCATCTGCTGGGGTTTCTGATTCCGGCGCAGGTGCGGGTGTTTCCGGTGGACGACGAGGGTGATGCCCTCGCCTGGGTTCGGTGAATCGAACAGCGGTCAGGCTGACCTTGCCGACGATCGATTCGGCTACTTCGCCTCCGAAGCCGGTGAGATGCCGCCGCCGTGGTAGCGGGTGGCGGCGTTCCAGAGGAAGAAGCTGTCTATGCCCGCGTCTCGGGTGGCGTCGATCTGGGCGCGGAGTTCGGCGTCGCCGTAGGTTATGCCGAGGCTGAAGTCCTGGAGCCACGGGACCACTTTCGCGCCGGTGCCCGCCGTGGCCGTTTGGAAGTCCCGTAGTGAGCGGAAGACGATGTCGTAGGGCTGGGCGTTGGGGTGTGCGACGCCGTACTCGCCGGGGCCCCAATGCGACGGGTAGATCATGGGCGCGACGAAGTCGACGCTGCGTGACATCAGCGGGATGTCCTGGGCGATCTCGTCGGGGCGGGTGGACGCGATTCCGTAGACCGCGGCGCTCAGGTGTGCGCCTGCGAGGTGCACCGGGTAGCGGCTCTGGGCGAGGAAGTCCGCGACCGCGGTGGCGGGGGTGCCGGTGAGTCCGGCGAAATTCATGCTGGTCAGGCTGCCGTCCGGGCGGCGGACGTAGTCGTACATGATGCCGTCGAAACCGAGCTGCGCGGCTTCCACCGCGAGGTCGATGTTGTAGCGGCGGACGTCGGGGTGCGCGACATTGGTGAACGCGATCGGCCCGTAGTGGCTGGAATAGGGCTGGCCGGACGGGTTCTGGACGACCCAGTCGGGCCTGCCGTTGTGCCAGGCCCACGCGGCCACGGTCGGATCACGGAACGCGACGATGCGGCCGACCACCTGCAAGCCCATGTCGTGCAGTTGCCGCAGGGCCGCCGGTGCGTCGTAAATCGAAGCGACGGCACCGGATTCACGGGCGAGAGACACCTGGGAGTCGTAGCCGACGACGCCGTCCTCGTCCTTGATATCGAGCTGCACGGTGTCGATGCGACCTTCGCGAGCGAGGTCGAGAACGGCTTCGCGCAAGCCATCGTGCGACCATGCGTGCGCGGTGACGTGCACGGCCCGCATCCTCGGCAGCGCGAGCGTCGTGACGGCGACGCTGCTGCTCTGATTGCCCGCGGCGTCCACCGCGACGACCTCGACAGCGGGCGCCCACGGCACCGAGATCTCGAAGGCACCGTCCGGGGTCGGGGTCACCGCCTCCTCGCCGATGGACACCCGGACCGCGTCGACAGCGTTACCGCGCACCACAACCGGCTCGCGATACGATCGGGTGGGGTCGGCCGGTGTCAGCTGAAGGGTCGGCGGCACGGTGTCCGCCGAGGGCAGCTCGCCGGATCTACTCAGCGCGAATCCGGCCACCAGCGAGACGACCAGCGCCGCGAGGGCGACACCGATAAGGGGGGTCGTCCATCGCCGTCGATCGGCCGATCGGAGTTGCAATCCCAACGTCAACACCGCCTTCCAAAACCATTGACACGCCAACTATTTCGTAGTCCCGACACGGCGTACTCGGTATCGATAGATCGACTGTAATCCGTCGCCGCGGCGTAATATCGCATTGATGATGGGCGGTTCGAACACAATGTTCCGGCTCGCGTCAGCGACAGCACTGGCGGCCGCACTCACGGCTTGTGCTGCCGTGGACAAAGAAGCGGCTTCGGCGCACACGGCAGCGCCGGTGACAACAGCGAAACCGGCACCACCGAATCCGGCCGAGATCGCCGCCAACGAACTGGGATTGGTCCCGGTCCTGATGTATCACCAGGTCGCACCGAACCCGGCGGGCGAATACGACCAGACCCCGGCGGAGTTCCGGGACGAACTGGAACGGCTCTACCGTGAGGGCTACCGCCCGGTGACCGCCGCGCAATACATCTCCGGCGACCTCGACCTGCCTGCCGGTACCCACCCGGTGGTGCTCACCTTCGACGATTCCACCGGCAGCCAACTCAGCTTCACCGACTCCGGCGCGGTGGCCCCCGACAGCGCCGCGGGCATCCTCGCCGAGTTCGGCGCGCGCTACCCGGATTTCCGGCCGGTGGCCACCTTCTACGTGAACAACGAGCCCTTCGGCGGCGACCCGCGCGCGCTCCCATGGCTGGTCTCCCAGGGCCACGAAATAGGAGCGCACACGGCCGATCACGCGAACCTCGCGAGCCTGGACGCCGACAACGTGCAACGCGAACTCGTGCAGAACGTGCGCGCGGTGACCACGGCGGCGCCCGGAGTCACCGTGCGCACCATGGCGCTACCGCTCGGCATCTTTCCCCGCGACCACGCGCTGGCCACGGTGGGCAGCTGGGACGGCACCCCCTACCGCTTCGACGCCGTGATGCTGGTGGGCTCCAACCCCGCCCCCGCCCCCTACGGCGCGGTCGACCCGGGCGGGGTGCCGCGGATCCGATCGGGCCGGGGTGCGGTCCCGTTCGATTCGGCCTATTGGCTCGACTGGCTCGCCGCGAACCCGGACCAGCGCTACACCGCCGACGGCGACCCGGCGCGCATCTCCTTCACCCAGCAGCGCGCGACGGAACTCGACGTGCGCTGGCAGGACCGAGCCAACCCGTACTGACCTACGCCGCGGCGAACCCGATCAGGCGTCCGGCGTGAAGGCGAAGATCTCGCCGAGGCGGGTGGCCACGACGACTTCACCTTCCGGGCCGACGGAGGTGCCCGTGGTGGTGCCGGTAGCGGCCGGAAGTGGGTCGGAATCGATGGTGTTGCCGGTGGTGGTGTCGAAGGTGATGAGGTTCAGACCCGCGCCGATGGCGGCGACGGTGTAGCCGATGTCGCCGGCGGTTTGGGCCGGGGTGCCACGGAGGGTGAGGTCCTTGCGCTCCCAGACGATTTCGGCCTTGTCATCGCTGTCGTGCAGTGCTGTCAGGTAGCCGTCGTCGCCCGCCGGGATGATCAGATCGCCCGCCACGGAGATGCCGCCGCGGGGCGCCCACGCCAGGGGCTGGGTCCAGCGGGTGGCGCCGTCGGCGGTGTTCAGGGCGATGAGGCGATTGCTGTTGTCGCCGACGTAGACGGTGGCGCCGTCGGCGGAGAGGGCGGGGCTGGTCGCGCTGCCGCCGGTGAGGACCTCGGCGCTCCACTCCTGGGTCACGGCGCCGTCGGCGTAACGCATCGCGCGCAGCGCGGCAGCCTGCTTGCCCGGCTCCCAGACGGTGACGAAGAAGCGGCCAGTCGACGGGTCGATAGCGGTGGTGTTGGCGACGGCGCAGCGTGGGCCGCCGCTCTGGCAGTCGTCGAGACCGTCGCCGGAGGCTGGCCGGGTGAGACCGGGGTACTTCAGGAAGTCGGGTTCGCCGAGCAACTGCACCGTCGGCACCTCACGACCGCCGGTCTGACGGCTGAGCACGTCGACCTGGCCGGACTGGGTCACCGTGAGCACATTGCCGTCGCCGGTGAACTGGATCGCCACCGGCACGCCCGCCACGGGGGTGCGCCACCGCGGCTGACCGAGGTAGTTGAACGAGTTCACCGCGCCGTCGTCACCGACGTAGACATTGCTGACCCCGTCGAGCACGGTCGGCGCCGCGATCGTCGACGGTCCCAGCGGGTTGCAGAAGCGTTTGCGGCCGGTGAGCATCTGGAAGGAGAAGATCGCGCAGTTGCCGGTGTTCGTGGTGACGAACATCTGACCTTCGGCGCCGATCGTCAACGGCTGGGCGATCGGGCCACCCACCGGACGTGACCAGCTCAGCGATACCGAGTCCGCACCCGACACCGGGCTGCTGCTCGCATTGCTGCCGTCGTGATGCGTTGCGGGCCAACCTTTTCCGGCACCGACCTTGATGTCGTCCACATCCGTACCGCACCCGGCCAGCGCCACCACACCGGCGGCAGCGAGCGAGGCGACGACGCGAGTCCGAGTTCGCACCTGCAGATCTCCCTGTGTTATCGGGGTATGGCACGGTAAGTGTGCCCTGCGAAAGTACTCTGTGTAGCCGACGACCGAATCCCCGGGGCAGGCCCGGCGGATCATTGTCCTCGGTCAATGAGGGAGAGTAGTTCGTGACGAGCATGTGGGGCGCGCCACTGAGCGCGCGCTGGCGTGGATCACGCCGCCGCGATCCGCAGCAGGCCCGATTTCTGACCAGGGATTCGCTGCGCTGGGTGCTCGCCAACCGGGCCTACACCCCCTGGTACCTGGTGCGTTACTACCGCCTGGCCAAGTTCCGCCTGGCCAACCCGCATATCGTGCTGCGCGGGATGGTCTTCCTCGGCCGCAATGTGGAGATCCACGCGACCCCGGAACTCGCGCGCATGGAGATCGGCCGCTGGGTGCACATCGGCGACGGTAACGCCCTGCGTTGCCACGAGGGCTCGCTGCGCATCGGCGACAAGGTGGTGTTCGGCAAGGACAACGTCGTCAACACCTACCTCGACATCGAGATCGGTGAGTCGACCCTGGTCGCCGACTGGTGCTACATCTGCGACTTCGACCATCGCATGGACGACATCAACATGCCCATCAAGGATCAGGGCATCGTGAAGAGCCCCGTGCGCATCGGCCCCGACACCTGGATCGCGGCCAAGGTGACCGTCCTGCGCGATACCAGGGTGGGGCGCGGGTGTGTGCTCGGCGCGCACGCGGTGGTGCGTGGGGATGTCCCCGACTACAGCATCGCCGTCGGCGCGCCCGCCAAGGTCGTGAAGAACCGCAAGGTCGCGTGGGATGCGAGCGCCGAGGAGCGCGAGGCCTACATGGCGGCGCTGGCCGATATCGAGCGCAAGAAGAACGCCGCCGCTCAGGCCTAGCAATTCGCGGACACGGGCACCGGAAGCGATGGTGGGTGTCGGTGGGGGTCGGTACGGTCAGCAGCGTGGAGAGTTATGCGGCGCTGCTGCGGGGGATCATGCCGACCAACCCGAACATGCGCAACGAGAAATTGCGCGGGGTGTTCGAGGGGCTCGGCTTCGAGAAGGTTGCCTCGGTGCTGACCAGCGGCAATGTCGTGTTCGGCACCGCTGACGACCGAGCCGACCTGGAGGACCGCGTTCAGCAGGCCCTCAACGCCGAACTCGGCATCCCCGGCGGCACCATCATCCGCAGCCACCCCGAACTGCGCGCCCTCCTCGACCGCGACCCGTTCGAAGGCCTCCCCCACGAACGCGGCTCCTACCTCACCGTCACCTTCTTCAAAACGAAGATGCGCGAAGCCGACACCACGGCCTTCGACGACGACCCCCTCACCCGGGTCATCGGCTACGACCGCAAGGCCCGCGCCTTCCTCACCGTCGTCGACAACAGCACCGGCAAGACGCCCGACTTCATGGCCCGCCTGGAGAAGACCTACGGCAAGGACATCACCACCCGCACCTGGCTCACGGTGCAGCGCGTGGTGAAGAAGATGGAAGCCTGAGTGACCTCGGTCGGCGGTAGCGGGTCTCACGCGAAGATCGCGTGTACTCCGTCCACCGCCTCGGCGCCGTAGGACACCGCGCCGACCGGCACCGCACCGTCGATGGCTTCGATCACCCGGGCGGTCCACACCGGTCCGAATCCCCCACACAGCTCGATGAGCTGCACGCCTTGTCCTACCAGCCGCACCGCCACCTCGGCGGCGTCCTCCTTGCGCTCGACACCGACGAACACCGACCGGCAGGCCGGGGTTTCGACGACGGTTTCACGGTCCGGATCACTACCTGTGGCGGTATAGATGAATCCCCATGCGGTCAGTGCCATGGCAGTCGCCTCCTGATCTCGTTCGGTTGCCGGCTGGGCACCTGTGCGGTTGTGCCCGGCCACTCACCCAGGACAGCGCATCGGGGTCGCGCTGTCCACGAGGTCATTCCGGATGCTTGTGCGGTACAGCCACACACGCCAGGTCAGCGGCCATCGTGGCGTACTTCGCGGCATGCGGATTCTCCACACTCCATGCCAGCGCGTGGCGGATCCGCGGCGCGTCGGACGCGAACGGAATCCAGACCAGGCCGTCACCGTCTCGAACATCCCACGCGGGGCGCAATGCGACCACGTCGTCGCCACCCGAGAGCTCGGCGACGAACAGGGCCCGCCGTGGGGAACCGTTGCGCATGCTGCTCGGGCGCCAACCCGCGCGCAGCCAATGCTGCTGTATCGCTTGGTGATACCCCGGCGCGCAGGGTTGTGAGAACCACAGCACCGAGCTCGGGTGCAGATCGGCCCACTGCACCGCGGTGCGACCAGCGAGGCGATGGCCGACCGCGACCACGGCACCGAGTTCTGCCTCCGCGATCGTGATGTGGTCGAGGCCGGTCAGGTCTTCCGGCATCAGCAGCAGGCCCAGATCCAGCGCACCGTTCCGCAGCCGCACCAGCTGTTCGCCGGTCTGCGTGTCGGTGAACTCGGGCGCGAAATCAGCGGTGGCCCGCCATAACTCAGCGACGACCCACGGCGGCGCGCCGGGCGTCACCGCCACGTGCAGCAGTGGTCGTGTCCGTACCGACTCCGCGGCACGCCGAGCGGCCGCCACCGCTGCCAGCGCATGCGGCACGAGCCGATCGGCGGCCGCTGTCGGCACCATGCCGCCGGCCGTACGGACGAACAGTGACGTATCGAGATCGCGCTCGAGGCCGATGATCTGCTGGCTCAGCGACGTCGGTCTGATGCCGAGCGCCTCAGCGGCCCTGGTCAGGTGGCGTTCCTCGACGACAGCGAGAAAGTACCGCAGCGAACGCAACTCCATCCCACGACGCTAACAACGAAGACTGGGTGCGACGGCTCGGCAGAGGAAGACGACGCCGGCTCGGCCGATTCGGGTGATCACCAGGGTGTAGGGGGTCGAGCCGCGTTGTTTGAGTTTCTTGCGGAGGGCGTCGGGGTCGATGTCGACGCCGCGGATGAGGATTTCCAGGGAGCCGCAGTCGCGCCGGGCGAGTTCCTGGCGGAGAGTCTTCTCGCGGAGTTCGAAGCGGTCTTCGATGCGGAAGCCGCGCAAACCAGGCGGGACCGTGTCGCCGGTGAGGTAGGCGATGTGGGGGTCCAGTTGCCAGAGGCCGTGTTTCGCGGCGTAGTGGCGGACCAGGCCCGCGCGGACGACGGCCCCGTCGGGGTCGATGATCCAGTCGCCGGGGGCGCGGTCGGGGATGTCGTCGGGGGCGGCGTCGGTGAGGGTCGTCGTGTCGCCACGGGAGTCGAGGACGGTGGCGCGGCGGGTGATGCCGGGTTCGGTGAGGCCGGGAGACCACAGGCAGGCTTCGCGGACGGCGCCGTCGAGGGAGACGATCTCGACTTCGCCGTCCCAGCCGAGTCGGTCGAAATCGAGGCCGGGCGCGGACTTCACGGCGATATCGCGACCTGCGTAGGCGGCGAGCAAGTCGGGAAGCGGCGGCTGCAGTTTCGCGGGATCGTAGGTACGGCGGCCGTCGGCTCGACGGGCCGGATCGGCGACGATCACCGTGTCGCGCGTGGTCGGGGTGAGGGCGTCCGCCTTGGCCAAGACGATGTTTCGCGAGCGGATCACGTGGTCCTCGGCCGCCGAGCCGAGGTCCGCGCCGCTGGACGGCTCGGTGCTCGTGGCTGCGGCGAGCGCGGAATCTGTCGCCGACAGCGGCGCGACACCGAGGTTGTGGGCGGCCATGGCCAGCCGGACGTCATCGAGATCGCTACCGATCACCGCGGCGCAGACGGCGGACAACTCGGCCAGTTCCGCCCCGATCGAACAGGTGACGTCGTGCACGGCGCGACCGGCCAACCGCGCGGCCCGGTGCCGAGCGACCAGGGCCGGTGTCGCCTGCTGCAACGCGTCGTCGGTGAACAACCACTCGGCGGCACCGGGCAGCTTCGCCAAAGCCTTGCGACGCAAGCGCACGGTCTCGATCAGCGCGGACGCCGATTCAGCGTGCGAACGACGCACCTGCTCGATATCGCGCAGGTGCGTCGCGGGGGTCAGCTCCAGCCGGTCGACCTCGGCTAGCGCGGCACGGCCTGCCGCGCTGCCGAGATAGGCGACGTCGTCGCGGCCGAAGCGGTAGCCCACCTACTTCTTCGCCGCGCCCGGCTTCACGCCGGTGATCATCGCGTTGTAGAAGAACTCGCGCGGCACGACCTTGCGCAGCACGTTCTCGTCCAGCCAGCTCAGACCCAGCCACGCGCGGTACTGCGCCAGGCGGTACGGCATGGTCAGCTTCTCGTCGGGGACGGCGGCCTCGAAGGTACGCACCGGCCAGCCCCACAGGGCGGCGGCGAGTTCCTCGGTGGTGGCCTTCACATCGACGGCACCCGCGGACTTCGCCTTCTTCTCGAGATCGCTCGGGTCGAAGGTGTGCAGGTCGACGACGGCCTCGAGCGCGGCCGCGCGGGAGGACTCGTCCAGTTCGGTCTGCGGGCGACGCCAGCCGGACAGGAACGGCAGCTTGGTGATCTCGGTGGTCACCTTCCAGGTGGCCTGGCCGAGACGGCGAGCGTAGATGTTGCCGATGGTGGTCGGCTCTCCGGCGAACACGAAGCGTCCGCCCGGCTTGAGCACGCGCAGGCACTCCTTGAGCGCCAGCTCCACGTCGGGGATGTGGTGCAGCACGGCGTGGCCGCAGACCAGATCGAAGGTGTCGTCGTCGTACGGGATGGTCTCGGCGTCGGCGACGCGACCGTCGACGTCGAGGCCGAGGTGCTCGGCGTTGCGCAGCGCGACCTTCACCATGCCGGGCGAGAGGTCGGTGACCGAACCGGTCTTCGCGACACCGCCCTGCATCAGGTTGAGCAGGAAGAATCCCGTGCCACAGCCGAGCTCGAGCGCACGCTCGTAGGGCAGTGGGGCGGGACCGACTGCCAGGTCGAACCGGCCTCGGGCATACGCGATACAGCGTTCGTCATAGGAGATCGACCACTTGTCGTCGTAGGTCTCCGCCTCCCAGTCGTGGTAGAGGACCTGGGCGAGCTTGGTGTCCTTGAGCGCTGCTTCGACCTGTGCCTGCGTGGCGTGCGGGTTCGGCGCCGGATCGTCGGGATGAACCGTCATACAGGTCAGCCTAATATGTGCGCCCGGGCACGCCTCCCCTGGGACGAGGGTCGGCGGCTTCGGCCACGCGGGACCGCCCCTGGCGGATGCGCGCGGAACGGGCATTAACTTCGCTCCCGCTGTTCCGTCCGGGCATCGGTAACTCCCCAGCTACCTCACACCGGGCGGCTCGAACTGCGTGCCGGGCCGCCACCGAGAACCCGGCGGGGCGATCAGCTAGCGCCCGGTGAAGGTGGCGGCGTTCGGGCCCTCCGCGGCGAAGGTGCGGGTGCCGGTGCGGGCGTCGTCGGTGTCGAACAGGGCCGACCATTCGGTGACCGCGGTGGAGTGGCCGTGCGGACCGGACTCGAAGACCGCCTTGGCGGCGGCGAGAGCGCGTGGTGCGGCGGTGACGAATTGGGCGGCCCAGGCACGGGCCGCGCTGAGCACGTCGTCGGGGGCGACGACCTCGTCGACCAGGCCGAGCTTCGCGGCTTCCTCGGCATCGACGAAACGGCCGGTGTAGACGAGGTCCTTGGCGCGGCTCGCGCCGATGAGCAGCGAGAGCCGACGGATGCCGGAGAGCGGGATCAGGCCCGCTTTGATCTGCGGCAGACCGAGTTTCACATTGTCGCCGACGATCCGGTGATCGGCGCCGAGCGCGAGTTCGAGTCCGGCGCCGAGGCAGTAGCCAGTGATCGCGGCGACCGTCGGCTGCGGAACCCGCGTGAGGCAGCCGAGCGCGGCCTGTAGATCGGCGGCCATGGCGGCGGCCTGTCCGGCGTCGAGTTCGGCCAGCTCCGACATCTCGTCGCCCGCGCTGAACACCCGCTCGTCGCCGTAGACGATCAGGGCGGAGACCCCGGGATGCTCGGCCACCGTGGCCGCCGCGGCCGCCACCTCACGGGCCAGCTGGGCGTCGACGAGATTCAGCGGCGGACGATCGATGCGCAGCAGCGCGACGCCACGGGTGGTCGGCTCGGCGGGCAGCTCGAGGGTCACGAATTCGGCCATGCGCCACAACCTACCGGCCGCCGAGAGCACCCAACTGCGGCAGCTCGTCGAAATACCGTTCGTTGTCGGGGAAGTTCGACAGTGGACGGCCACCGGATCCCGGGGTGTACTTCGGCATGATCGGCTCGACGATCCGTTCGGCGGCCAGCACGGCCGCGGTGTCGGCGAACCCGCACAGCGCGTCGAGCTGCGACCACGTCGGTGGCAGCAGCACGTGTTCGCCTGCCCGCCAGCTCACCAGGGCGTCCTGCGGTGTCCGCCAGGTCACCTGGGCGGCCTCGGAGGTGGCACCGTCGGCGATCTGGCCCTGTGGCAGCACCGCGACGAAGAATCGGGTGTCGTAACGGCGGGGCTCGGCCTCGGGCGTGATCCAGTTCGACCACGGGCGCAGTAGATCGGCGCGCAACACCAAGCCCTCGGCCGCGAGGAAATCGGCGAGCGAGAGTTCGCGGCGCTCGAGCTTGCCCCGCGCCTCGCGATAGCGCGCCGAGTCGTCGACGACAGAATCGGCGGTCGGTCCGGCGAGCAGCACTCCGCATTCCTCGAAGGTTTCCCGCACGGCAGCGGCGACGAGCGCCTGCGCGGTCTGTTCGTCGGTGGCGAAACGTTCTGCCCACCAGGCAGGTTCGGGGCCCGTCCAGGCGATATCGGCCGTCCCGTCGGCAGCGTCGACGCCGCCGCCGGGGAACACTGTCATCCCCGCCGCGAACGCCATCTCGCTGACCCGGCGCTGCAGGAACACCTCGATACCCGCCGCGCCGTCACGCACCAGCATCACGGTCGACGCATCCCGCGCGGGGACCCCGGACTCACTCATACCGTTCCTCTCCACCACCGAACCGACCGCCCGGCGACCGACACCGCACCGGCCTGCCGGCCGGACCGGGCTGCCTAGTTCGAGCGCAGCCACCTTCCAGCACCCTAACGCCCGCTTGGTCGGCGGTGCGCCGAGATCCCCAACCCGGTCGCCGCCTGCCAGGTCAGGCAGGCGGAATCAGCGAGCCACGGTCAGTTCCGGCGCCGATGCCCGCCAGAACGACGAGCCCGCCGCGCGAACCAGCGCCCGTCGACCCGGTCGAGGGCGATCGACTGACTGAAGGCGTTGCTCAGATTCTCGGCGGTGAGCACGTCGCCGAGGAGCCCCTGGCCGACCACCTCGCCCTCCTTGAGCAGCAGCGCGTGGGTGAAGCCGGGCGGGATCTCCTCGACGTGATGGGTCACCAGCACCATCGCGGGCGCGTCCGGGTCGGCGGCGAGATCGCCGAGACGCTCGACGAGTTCCTCACGCCCACCCAGGTCGAGGCCCGCGGCCGGTTCGTCGAGCAGCAGCAGTTCCGGATCGGTCATCAGGGCGCGCGCGATCAGCACCCGCTTGCGTTCACCTTCGGACAGGGTGCCGTAGGTGCGGTCGGAAAGGTGTTCGGCGCCGAGGGTTTCCAGCATGTCGACAGCGCGTTCGGTGTCGATGTCCTCGTAGCGTTCGCGCCAGCGGCCGAGCACCGCGTAGCCGGCCGAGACCACCAGGTCGCTGACCTTCTCGTCCACCGGGATCCGGCTGGCCACCGCCGCCGAGGACAGCCCGATGCGTGGCCGCAATTCGCTGACGTCGACGCGACCGAGCGTCTCCCCCAGCAGATTCGCGTCACCGGAGGTCGGATGCAGTTCGGCGGCGGCCATTCTCAGCAGCGAGGTCTTGCCCGCGCCGTTCGGGCCGAGCACCACCCAGCGTTCGTCGAGCTCTACTTGCCAAGAGACAGGGCCGACCAGGGTTCGGCCCGAGCGGCGGATGGTCACGTCGGAGAAGTCGATGAGCAAATCGGGATCGGGTTGCGACACGCGCTCCATCTTGGCCCACGCGGGCTCTCAGCGCAGCGACCGCCCCGTGCGAGATTCGTCGGTCCTGGTCGTCGACGGGTCGCGCGCGCCGCGAACCTCACTGCGCAACATCCGCGCGGCGACAAAGGAGACAGGCACCGACAGCACGATCCAGACGAGCAGGATCACCACAATCGTCGTCATCATCGCGGAACCTCCCTGAGCCTCGATGTGCCTGGCTGTCGGTTACGTATACCCGCGCGGCACCTACGCCACACCGCGTTGTCGCGGCGAGTCGCGAAAACCGCGACCCGACCGCCGAATTCCGCTCGCCCGTGTCGAGCCGTTCAGTCCCGTGGCGGCACCGCGATCACCGTCATCGAGCCGGGCGCCACCTCGGTGAAACCGGCGTCGCGCACAGCCACCGCACGACCCGCGGCCACCTCGGCCACCAAGCTCGCCCACCGCGTTTCGTCGGCGTCGCGCACAGCGCACCGGAACCCGCGGGCCGCCCACGCGGCCGCCGCGTCCACGGGCAGCGCACCCGCCAGCAACATACTCGCGTGCCCGACCTGTGCGGCCGCCTTACCCACCGACATCGCCAAGGCCGCGTTCACCCACAGCACCGGCAACGCCGGATCCGCCGGGCCCGGCTCGTCGTGCTCGAGATCGGTACCGCCGATCTGGAGTTTGCGGATGCGCTGATCGATCTCGCCCACCGGGCCGGGGACGAACGCACGAGCCTGCGCGCCGTCGACATCGACAGTCACCCCGTCCACGTCACCCGCGGCCACCCACTGCGCACCACGCGCCCGCCGGGCCACCTTCCTGATCCGCGACCGCTTCCACGCGAGATACCGCGGCTCCCACTCCCCGCCCTGCCCCGAACGCGGGTCGAGGCACACCGCCACCGCCGCGGCGGCCGCGGCTTCCAGCAGGGCGCTGCGGGCGGGCGGATCGGCCTTGGGAATGTGCAACACCATCTGCATCGCCTGCACCATCGCCGGGTCGTCGGGGTCGCCGGTGCCGCCGTAACCCCGCGCCAATTCCGCGTGCCGAGCGGCGAATTCGGCCGCCTCGTCGCGAACCGTCGCCTCGGCCTGCTCCTCGGTTTCCAGCCCACTGCCCATGCCACAACACCCATCGATCGACACCAGTCCGCCCGCCAGCCTAATAGCGCGGTCGCGGAGCGTTCCTCGGTCTTCGCGCGGCCGCCGCAGGGCTCAGTTCACCCGAACATTCACCAGGAAGGTCGGCTCGGGGCCCACCGCCGGTTCGCTGGACGGCCCGTACACGAACTCGAGCGAGGTGGTGCCGCGTTCGGTCGCACGGAACGGCCACACGGTGGCGTTGCCCTCGCTGGTCGGGCCGCCGTCGGCGATCAGGATACCCTCGTCGTCGTTGACCATCGCCCACTGGTCGGTCGACGCGGGGTCCTGCGACAGCCGTACCAGCACGCGCTGACCCACCGTCGCCTCGACCGTGCTGCCCGCGGCGGACTGCTCGATCGTCAACGGAGCGACCGCGGACGCGGGCACGGAGGTGGGTTGCAGGGTGACATCGTAGGTTTCGGTCTTGTCGTCACCACATCCGGCGGTCGATCCGCCGAGACCAGCCAGGACGACCAGGACGAGAAATGACCTGCGCACAACAACCTCCCGGTGACGAGCGGTGACGACGTGCTCCGTTATGTGCGGCTGGTGCCGCGGTGCCGTCACTCTACGTCGTGGAGGTCGCGACGGGCGTGTGGACGCCCTCGCCGCTACCGGCCGAGCAGCGGAACCCGTCGCACGCCACCGTCGCGCGCATCGGCCGCTTCCACCTCGTCGCGGGTGACGCCGAGGATGAACAGCACCGCGTCCAGGTAGGGATGCGACAGCGCCGTGTCGGCCACCTCGCGCAGTGCGGGCTTGGCATTGAACGCCACGCCGAGCCCGGCCGCGTTGAGCATGTCGATGTCGTTGGCGCCGTCACCGACCGCGACAGTCTGCTCCATCGGCACCCCCGCCTCGGCCGCGAACTTGCGCAGCGCGGTCGCCTTGAACGCCCGGTCGACGATCTCGCCGACAACCCGCCCGGTGAGCTTGCCGTCGACGATCTCCAGGGTGTTGGCCTGCACGAAATCGAGTTCCAGCTCGTGTGCGAGCGGCTCGATCACCTGCCGGAACCCGCCCGAGACCACACCGCAGCGGAAGCCGAGCCTGCGCAGGGTGCGAATCGTGGTGCGCGCGCCAGGGGTGAGCTCGATCCGCTCGGCGACCTCCTCGATCACCGACTCGTCGAGACCTTCGAGGGTGGCCACTCGCTGACGCAGCGATTCGGCGAAGTCGAGCTCGCCGCGCATCGCCGCCTCGGTGACCTCGCGGACCTGGTCCTCGACGCCCGCGTGCGCCGCCAGCATCTCGATCACCTCGCCGGTGATCAGTGTGGAGTCCACGTCGAACACGATGAGGCGCTTGGCACGGCGTGCCAGCCCGGCCCGTTCCACCGCGATGTCGACCTGTTCGGCGACGGCCACCTCGGCCAGTGCGGTGCGCAGCCGCGCGTCGCCTTCGTCGCTGGTGTCGGTCGCGGTGACCATCAGTTCCATGCCGGTCACCGGGTAGTCGGCGATGCCACGGATGGAGTCGATATTGGCGCCACCGGTGGCGAGTTCACGCGAGATCGCGCTGAATGCCCGCGCGGTGACCGGGGCGCCGAGCACCACGACGGCGTGCGTGGACATCGGCGGCTTGCCGATCTGCGCGTCGACGGACACGTCGACCTGCATGCCGACGGTGTTCATCGCCTCTTCGAGGTCGTCCTGCAACGCCTCCGCGTCGTTGGGGCACGACACCAGCACACCCAGGGTGAGCCTGCCCCTGATGACGACCTGTTCCACGTCGAGGAGGCTCACCTGGTGCCGCGACAGCGCCGCCAGCAGCACCGAGGTGACGCCCGGTCGGTCGGGGCCGGTGACGGTCACGAGAACTGTGGTGTCGGCCAAGTCGATCTGCTCCGTTCGATTACCCACAAAAAGAGTGTGCACCTGCTGGTCACCCAGCAGGTGCACACCCTGGTCTTCCGGTGTTTCTTACTTCTTGGCGAGCGCGCCTTCGCTGACGTGCGTCGCGTGCTTACCCGAGCCCCAGCCGACGTGCGCTTCGGCCTTCATGCGCTCGACCATGTGCGGGTAGTGCAGCTCGAACGCCGGACGCTCCGAGCGGATGCGCGGCAGCTCGTAGAAGTTGTGCCGCGGCGGCGGGCAGGTGGTGGCCCACTCGAGGGAGTTGCCGTAGCCCCACGGGTCGTCGACCGTGACGACCTCGCCGTAGCGGTAGCTCTTGAAGACGTTCCAGATGAACGGCAGCATCGACGAGCCGAGGATGAACGCACCGATCGTGGAGATCGTGTTCAGCGTGGTGAAGCCGTCGCTGGGCAGGTAGTCGGCGTAGCGACGCGGCATGCCCTCGGCACCCAGCCAGTGCTGGACCAGGAAGGTGGTGTGGAAGCCGACGAAGGTGGTCCAGAAGTGCCACTTGCCCAGACGCTCGTCCATCATGCGGCCGGTGATCTTCGGGAACCAGAAGTAGATACCCGCGAAGGTCGCGAACACGATGGTGCCGAAGAGCACGTAGTGGAAGTGCGCGACGACGAAGTACGAGTCGGTGACGTGGAAGTCCAGCGGCGGCGAGGCCAGGATGACGCCCGACAGACCACCGAAGAGGAAGGTCACCAGGAAGCCGATGGACCACAGCATCGGTGTCTCGAACGTCAGCTGACCGCGCCACATGGTGCCGATCCAGTTGAAGAACTTCACACCGGTCGGAACCGCGATGAGGAAGGTCATGAAGGAGAAGTACGGCAGCAGCACCGCGCCGGTGGCGTACATGTGGTGCGCCCACACCGCGATCGACAGCGCCGCGATACCCAGCGTCGCGTAGACCAGCGTGGTGTAGCCGAAGATCGGCTTACGGCTGAACACCGGGAAGATCTCCGACACGATGCCGAAGAACGGCAGCGCGATGATGTAGACCTCGGGGTGGCCGAAGAACCAGAACAGGTGCTGGTAGAGCAGGATGCCGCCGGTGGCCGGGTCGTAGATGTGACCACCCAGGTGGCGGTCGTAGGCCAGACCGAACAGCGCCGCGGTGAGCAGCGGGAAGGCCAGCAGCACCAGGACCGAGGTCACCGCGATGTTCCAGGTGAAGATCGGCATGCGGAACATGGTCATGCCGGGTGCGCGCAGGCAGACCACGGTGGTGAGCATGTTGACGCCACCGAGGATGGTGCCGAGACCGGAAACGGCCAGACCCAGAATCCACAGGTCGGTGCCGACACCGGGCGAGTGCAGGATGTCGGTGAGCGGCACATACGCCGTCCAGCCGAAGTCCGCGGCGCCACCGGGGGTCACGAAGCCCGCGGTCGCCATGGAGCCACCGAACAGGTACAGCCAGTAGCTGAACGCGTTCAGTCGCGGGAAGGCGACGTCGGGGGCGCCGATCTGCAGCGGCAGGATGATGTTGGCGAAGCCGAACACGATCGCCGTCGCGTAGAACAGCAGCATGATCGTGCCGTGCATGGTGAACAGCTGGTTGAACTGTTCCGGCGAGAGGAACTGCAGACCCGGGCGGGCCAACTCGGCGCGCATGAGCAGCGCCATGAGTCCACCGACCAGGAAGAAGCTGATCGCCGTCACCAAGTACATGGTGCCGAGCACCTTGGGATCGGTGGTGGTGACCGCCTTGTAGAGGAACGAGCCCTTCGGACCGGTCCGGGCCGGATACGGTCGAGTCGCTTCCAACTGAGGGACTGGCCTGGGCTCTACCGCAGTCACTGATCCTCCTGAAGATGCCTGTACGTCACTCGCAGGCCCAGCCGCGTCTCGGGAACGAACAGCAGCAGACATGCGTTGGAGTGAATCGTAAACCGTGCTGCCGCAGCATTCCGCGCGGGTCCTACTCTGTGTCGTATTCGGCGCGCCGTAGTTCGCGATCCCGATCTTCCTCCGCAGGTCGCGTGGGTGCAATGGTTGTCGGCGATGACTTTTCGGCGGTCGGCGCGTCATGATCGATGCCGACACACGAACGTGTCAGCGTCTCTGTCGCGCTACCCCTTCAGCCGAGGAGAAGTCATGTCGTTGCACCCGAAGCCCGGCGATCCCACCTGGGTCGATCTCTACACGACCGATCTCGACCGCGCGATCGCCTTCTACAGCGAGCTGTTCGGCTGGACCGCCGAACGCGGCGGCGAGGAATTCGGCGGCTACACCACCTTGCGCAAGGACGGTCGGGCGGTGGCGGGCGCGATGGGCCGTCACGACGATCCCGGCGACCCGTATCCCGACCGCTGGACCGTGTACCTGAACTCCCCCGATGCCCTCGCGACGACGGCCGAGGCGAGCCGCGCGGGCGGCAATGTGATCGTCGAGCCGATGGCGGTCGCCGATCTCGGCGCGATGGCGGTGCTCGCCGATGTGGGCGGAATCGGGGTCGGGGTCTGGCAGGCCGACACCTTCGCCGGCTTCGAGGCGGTCGGGATCGTCGCCGACGGCACCTGGAGCGACCACGTCGGCGTCCCGTCCTGGTTCGAGCTGATGACCCGCGCCTACGACGAGTCCCTGGTCTTCTACCGCGAGGTCTTCGGCTGGCGCGACACCCTGACGATCGCCGACACCGAGGATTTCCGCTACACCACCATCCACGCCGTACCACCCATGGGCGGCGGCATCATGGACGCGGCGGGCCATCTCGCCGAGGGCGTCCCCGGCTCGTGGACGGTCTATTTCGGCGCCGACGACGTCGACAAGTCCGCCGAACAAGCGGTGGCCCTCGGCGGCACCATCGCCTTCGAACCCATGGACACCCCCTACGGCCGCCTAGCCGGGCTGATCGACCCGACCGGCGCGCATTTCAGCATCGGCGGAAACGCCCGCTGATCGAGGTTCTCCCACCTAGGGGTGGTAATCGATCCCCCTTGGAGTCGGCGCATCAACGCTGGGGTTGCTGTCGGATTCCCCTCCTGACGGCGAGATTGGAGGTGTAGCAAAAACACCCGCCGACAAGCCTTCGAGGGGAACCCGATGAGCACCGTGGTCACCGCACCCGCCGACAACGTCATCCAGCTGCGCCGCCCGTCCGGCGCGCCGATCGCCGCCGGTCAGCTCGCCGACGCCGACCTGGACCGTTGGGCGAACCGCCTGGCCCGGCTGCTGCTCGCCCGTGGCGCCGAGGCGGGCGAGCGGATCGCTCTCGCCGTGGATCCCCGGATCGAGGCGGTCGTCGCCGAGGCGGCGGTGCGCAAGATCGGTGCGATCCCGGTGTCGCTGACCGATGGCGCGTCCACCGCCCCCGGCGCCGGATTCGGGATCACCACGAAGGCTCGCAGGGCCGAGCTCACCGACGGCGCCGACTGGCTGGTGCTCGACGACCGGTCAACCCTGCAGCGCTATCTGGTCAGTTCCGACGCGCCGCTGGTGGCCGCCGAACTGCGGGCAGTCTCCTGAACCCTTTCCGATGCGGTCCGCGCTGGTCCAGAATGAACAGAGAGCGCAGTACGCAACGGCGAGTACTACCAACCAGGTAGCTGCCCGACCGTCGGGGACACCTTCGTGAACGCCCAGCTCGAGACATGAGAACGCAGGTTCGCTCATGATCGCACCAGACGGCCCTTTTCCCTTGTCCGCCGCCCAGCGCGGCATCTGGTTCGCCCAGCACATCGCGGGCGATACCCCCATCTCCATCGCCCAGTACGTCGAACTGTCCGGCGCGAGCGACCTCATGCTGCTCACCGAGGCGGTCCGGCGGACCGGCCGCGAGTTCGGCACCGGCTACCTGCGGCTGGTCGACGTCGACGGCCAGCCGCAGCAGATCGTCGACCTGACCCTCGACGACGACATCGTCCAGGTGGATCTCCGGGACCGCCCCGACCCGGAAGCGGCCGCGCACGCCTGGATGCGGGCCGAGTACACCGCACCACTGGATGTGATGCGCGACCGATTGGTCTGCCTGGCCATGCTGCGGGTCGCCGAGGACCGCTGGTTCTGGTATTCGCGTATGCACCACATCGTGTTGGACGGGATGGGCGCGCTCGCCCTGGTCCAGCGCACCGGCGAGCTCTACAACGCCGCCTTCGACGGCCGCGAGCCGCCGCCGACCAAGGCCGAGCCGTTGCAGAAGATCGTCGACGCCGATCTGGCCTACCGGACCTCCGACCGCTTCGCGGCCGACCGCGAGTACTGGCGCGATCACCTGGCCGACCTGGCCGATCCGGTGACCCTCGCAGGCCGTGCCGCCGAGGTCGACGGCCACCCCAACCGGGTCTCCGGAGCACTGCCCGCGGCGACGACCGTGCTGCTGGATTCCGTTGCCGCGGCGGTGAACTCGGGGGTCGCGCCCACGGTGGTCGCCGCGTTCGGCGCCTATCTCGCCGCGATGACCGGCGCGCCGGAAGTGGTCTTGAGCCTGCCGGTGTCCGCGCGGACCTCGGCGACACTGCGCCGTTCGGGCGGCATGCTCGCCAATGTCGTACCGCTGCGGGTGACCCTCGATCCCACGACGACCGTCGGTGCGGTGATCCTCGCGGTCCAGGCCGAGCTGACCGGCGCGTTGCGACGTCAGCGCTATCGCCAGGAGGACATCGTCCGTGATCTCGGCTGGGCGATGGACGAGGCGGCGTCGTTCGGTCCTGCCGTGAATCTGATGATGGTGGACACCAGGATCGCCCTCGGCCCGGTCGTCGGGCGGCTCAATGTGCTCACCTCTGGCCTGATCGACGATCTGTTCGTCAACGTGTACCCGGGTGTGGGCGGCGAGAGCACCCACATCGATCTCCAGGGCAACGGAAACCTCTACAGCGACGCCGATCTGGCGGCCCACCACGATCGCTTCCTGATGTTCCTGCACCGGTTCCTCGTCGCCGGGCCCGATGCTCCGCTGTCGACGGTGCCCGTGCTCTCGGTCGCCGAACAGGCCGCCTCGGTGCCCGCGCGAGGTCCGGCCGGGGTGGAGACGAAGACCCTGCCCGAGATCCTCGCCGCGGGCGCCGCGATCGACCCGGACGCGATTGCCCTGCGCTGGGGCACCGGCGACACGCTGAGCTACCGCGAGGTCGACGACTACACGAATCGGCTGGCCCGCCTGCTGATCGCCGCGGGCGCTGGCCCCGAACATGGTGTCGCGCTGTCCATTCCGCGCTCCGCGGAGTCGGTGCTCGCGACCATCGCGGTGGCCAAGACGGGCGCGCCGTTCGTACCGATCGATCCGACCTATCCCGATGACCGGATCGAGCACATGATCGACGACAGCGGCGTCGTCACCGGTGTGACCGTCACCGAGGTCTGTAAGTCCTTGCCAGACAAGGTCGATTGGCTCGCACTCGACGACGAAGCCACCGTCGCGCACCTCGCCGCACAGGACGCCGCCCCGATCACCGATGCCGAGCGGACCGCCGCGATCGAGCCCGATCAGGTCGCCTACATCATCTACACCTCCGGGTCGACCGGACTACCCAAGGGCGTCCTGGTCTCACACCGTGGCCTGGCGAATCTCGTCGCGAGTTCGGGTGCCGGGTTCGGCGTCGACTCCGACTCTGTTGTCGCCCACGCGGTTTCGCCCAGCTTCGATATCTCCGTCGAGGAGATTCTGGTGACCCTGTCCGCCGGCGCGGCCCTCGCGGTGGTCCCGCCGTCGGCCTACGCGGGCGAGGAGATGGCGCGGGTGCTGCGCACGCATCGCGTCACCCATCTCAATGTCACCCCGGCCGTCGTCGGTTCCCTCGACCCCGCGACCCTGCCCGACCTGCGCACGATCGTGGTCGGTGGTGACGCGTGCCCGCCGGAGCTGGTATCGAAGTGGGCCGGGCGCGCCCTGATCAACGGCTATGGACCCACCGAAACCACCATCACCACGACCCTGAGCGAACCGCTGGTCCCCGGCGCCCCGGTCACCATCGGCAGCCTGGTCCGTGGCGTGTCCGGCCTGGTGCTCGACCCGTGGCTGCGACCGGTCCCGGCGGGCACCGTGGGCGAGCTGTACCTCGCGGGCCCCGGCGTGGCGCGTGGCTATCACCGGCGCAGCGGCTTGACGGCGAGCAGGTTCGTCGCGAATCCGCACGCACCGGGCGAGCGGATGTATCGCACCGGCGACCTGGTGCGGTGGACCGACGGCGACGGCAGGCTCACCCTGGATTACCAGGGCCGCAGCGATTTCCAGGTGAAGGTGCGCGGCTACCGGATCGAGCTGGGCGAGATCGATGCCGCCCTGCAGCAGCGTCCCGAGATCGATTTCGCGATCACCCTCGGCGTCGAGACCGCCACCGGCGCGACCGCGCTCGTCTCCTATGTCACGACCGAGCCGGGTACCGAGGTCCATCCCGAGGCCGTCAAAGCCGCGGTCGGCGAACGACTTCCGGCGTACATGGTGCCCGCCGTGGTGATGGTTCTGGACGAGGTTCCGCTCACCCCGCTCGGCAAGGTGGATCGAAAGGCTTTGCCCGCACCGGATTTCAGCGCCCGCACCGTCACCAGCCGGGCGCCGTCGACGCCGCGTGAGCAGGCCCTGGCAACCCTCTTCGCCGAGGTACTCGGACTCGACGCCGTCGGAGTCGACGAGAGCTTCTTCGCCCTCGGTGGCGACAGCATCGTTTCCATCCAGCTGGTCTCGCGCGCGAAGGCCGCCGGTATCTCGTTCAGCGCCCGCGATGTCTTCGAACGCAAGACGGTCGCCGCGCTGGCCGCGGTCGCCGACGAGACCGAGGTCCACGTGGTGGAGGAGCTGCCCGGTGGCGGTGTCGGCGAGGTGGCACTCACTCCGATCGTGCACGAGATGATCGAGCACGGCGACACCTGGGGCCGCTACGGTCAGGCCGTCCTGATCGGGCTGCCCGCCGACATCGACCGCTCGAGGCTCGCGGTGGCGCTACAGGTCCTGCTCGATCATCACGATCTGCTCCGCTCTTCACTTCGCCGAACACCGGATGGCTGGGAATGGGTTGTCGCCGAACGTGGTTCGGTCGACGCCGAGACGCTGCTCGAGGTGGTCGGCGCCGACACCGAGGACGCGGTCGAACGCGCCTTGCAGGATGCCGCGGATCTGCTCGATCCCACCACGGGCGCCGTTGCCCGGTCCGTCGTGATCGAACGCGCCGATGCCGCCCCGCTGTGCTGGCTGGTTCTGCACCACCTGGTCACCGATGGTGTCTCGTGGCGAATCCTGCTGCCGGACTTCGCCACTGCGGCCTACGGCGGTGCGCTCGACCCCGTCGGCACGTCCTTCCGCCGCTGGGCGCACGGCCAGGCCGACAACGCCGCGACCCGCCTCGACGAACTGCCGATCTGGCAGCGAATCCTCGCCACACCCGACCCCTCGTTCACCCGGGCCAGCGGTCAGGACCCTGACAGGGTCACAACCGACTCCTCGGCTACCTCCGATCAGGCCGCCGCCACGGCGGAGACCACGTCCTTCGATCCGGCCCTCGACGTGGTCGCCACCATGGCGCAGTGGCAGACAACGGTGCCCGCGGACATCGCACACACCGTCTTGCACACCGTGCCCGAGCAATTCCACTGCGGCGCGGACGATGTGCTGCTCACGGCACTCGCCATGGCGGTGTGCCGGTGGCGCGACCGCACCGGCGCCTTGTTGACGCTGGAAGGCCACGGCCGCAGTGAGTCCCTGCTGCCCGGTGCCGATGTCGCGCGCACCGTGGGCTGGTTCACCAGCGTGTACCCGGTGGCGCTCGACCTGGCGGAGATCGATCTCGGCGACGCGTTCACCGGCGGCCCTGCGGCGGGTTCGGCGATCAAGGCGACCAAGGAGCAGCTGCGGGCGGTCCCCGATCGCGGTGTCGGCTTCGGGCTGCTGCGCTATCTGAACGACGAGACCGCCGCGGCGCTGGCGAACGCGCCGACTCCCCAGCTGAGCTTCAACTATCTCGGTAGGGCGGTGACCGGCGACGATCCCTGGGTACCGCGGCGCTTCGCCGCGACCAACGACGACCGCGCTCCGCTGGCCGCCGTCGTCGACATCAACGCGGTGCTGACCGAGGCCGGACTGGAAGTCACCTGGGCCTACGCGAGCAGGCTGCTCGACGAGGCCGACGTGCGCGAGCTGGCCGACCTGTGGTCGCAGGCCCTGCACGCGCTCGTCACCCATGCCGGCTCCGGCGAGGCGGGTGGTCGTACCCCCTCGGACTTCGAGCTCGTCACGGTCGATCAATCCCAGATCGAGCGCTGGGAGCACGCCTATCCGAAGCTCACAGATATCTGGCCGCTCTCGCCGCTGCAGTACGGTCTGCTGTTCCACTCGCTCTACGACTCCGATACCGCCGATGGTTACACCGTCCAATCGCTGCTCACCCTGGCAGGCACCGTCGACGCCACCCGGCTGCGCGGCGCGGCACAGGCGCTCATCGATCGGCACGAGAACCTGCGCGTGTCCTTCGTCGAGACCGACGACGGCCCCCGCCAACTGGTCCTGTCCGCCGCCGAGATCCATTGGCGGGAGGTCGATCTCACCGACATCACCGACGACGAGCAGCGCGCACGCGAACTCGACCGGACGATCGAACTCGACGCGCTGACCCGCTTCGACCTCACCCGTCCCCCGCTACTGCGCTTCACCCTGATCAGGACCGCACCGGAGACCTTCCGGCTCGCGATGACCAATCACCATCTGGTGCTGGACGGTTGGTCGACGCCGCTGCTGGTGCGGGAACTGCTCACGCTGTACGTCACCGCGGGCGACGCGTCGATGCTGCCGCCCGCCCGGTCCTACCGCGAATTCCTGTCCTGGCTCGAAGATCAGGACTCCCAAGCCTCGCTGGCCGCGTGGAAACAGGCGCTGGCCGGAATCGACACCCCGACTCGCGCCGTGCCCACGCTCGCCGGGATCGAATCGACCGAGACCGCGATGCTCTCGCAGGATCTGTCCGCCGCCACCGTCGCGGTCCTCGAGTCGGCCGCCCGGGAGGCGGGGGCGACCATGAACACTCTGGTCCAGGCGGGCTGGTCGATGCTGCTGGCCATGCTCACCGGCCGCACCGATGTGGTGTTCGGCGCCACGGTGTCCGGTCGGCCGCCGGAGCTGCCCGGTGTCGAGGAGATGGTCGGGCTGTTCATCAACACCGTTCCGGTCCGGGTGACGCTGGATCCATCGGAGAAGGTTTCCGACCTGCTGGCCCGCGTGCAAGCCGAGCAGGCGCGGCTCATGGACCATCAGCACGTCGGCCTGGCCGCCATCCACCGAACCGTCGGTCTGGCCGAATTGTTCGACACCCTCACCGTTTTCGAGTCCTACCCCATCGATCGCGAGGCACTGTCCCAAGCCCTTGATATCGCGGGCATGCGGGTGCTCGACGTCGAGGGCACCGACGCGACGCCATACCCGTTGAACCTCATGGTGATTCCGCTACGTGGCGAAGCCGGTGCGGGCGACGCCCTGCGCATCACCCTGAAATTCATGGCCGATCAGCTGGAACGCACTGCGGCGCAATCACTCCTGGACCGGTTCATCCGCCTCCTCGCCCAGCTCGCCGAGAACCCGCATGCCGTGGTGTCCCAGCTGCGGCCGTGCAGCGACACCGAATTGGCCTCGCTCGCACCGGTTCACGGCCCGCCAACCTTGCCGATGCGCACGCTCGCCGACATCCTGACGGCGGGCGCGCGGATCGATCCCGACGCGATCGCGGTCAGCGCGGGCGAGCTGCGGATGAGTTACGGCGAACTCGACGCCTGGTCCAATCGATTCGCCCGGGTCCTGCTCGGTCGCGGGATCGGCCCCGAGATATTCGTCGTGCTCGCGCTGACCCGGTCGCTGGAATCCGTGGTCGCCGTGTGGGCGCTGGCCAAGACCGGTGCGGCGTTCGTCCCACTGGATCCGAGCTATCCGGTGGAGCGGATCGAGCACATGCTCACCGATTCGAAGGCCCCGATCGGCGTCACTGTGACGGCCACCGGCGAAGACCTGCCCGGGTCCATCGACTGGCTGCTGCTCGACGATCTGAACACCATGCGCCGCGCCATGCTGGTCTCCGATGCGCCGATCACCGACGCCGAACGCGGCGGCCCCGTCGACATCGACCACACCGCCTACCTGATCTACACCTCCGGTTCCACCGGCAAGCCCAAAGCGGTGCTGCTCAGCCACCGTGGCATCGCGAATCTCGTTGCCGCCCAGCGTGAAACCTTGGCGCTCGATCCGTCCGCCAGCGCACTTCAGGTCGCCTCCCCCAGCTTCGATGCCTCCGTCTTCGAAATGCTGACCGCGCACGCGGCAGGTGGACGGCTGGTCGTGTCACCGCCGGAGGTGTACGGCGGCACCGAACTCGAGACGCTGCTGCGCACCGAGCGGGTCACCCACGCGGTGATCACCCCGTCGGCGCTGGCGACGATGGAGCCCACCGACCTCACCGATCTGCGGGTGCTCTCGGTGGCCGGTGAGGCGGCCACGCCCGAGCTCATCGAGAAGTGGGCCGCGGGCAGGCGGATGGTGAACCTGTACGGCCCTACCGAGTTCAGCATCTGGGCTACCGGACCGGCCGAGCTGGTCGCGGGCGAGCCGGTGACCATCGGCGGACCGATTCGCGGCGCGGCGCTGGTGGTGCTGGACAGCTGGTTGCGGCCGGTGCCGGTCGGCATCGCCGGCGAGCTGTATCTGGCCGGGCCCGCGCTGGCGCGTGGCTACTTCAACCGGTTCGAGATGACCGCGAGCCGGTTCGTCGCCAACCCCTTCGGTATCGCCGGGGAACGCATGTACCGGACCGGAGACATGGTGCGCTGGGTCGCGGGCGGGAACGCCGCGCTCACGCTGGAATATCTGGGCCGCAGCGACTTCCAGGTCAAGATCCGGGGCCTGCGGATCGAGCTCGGCGAGATCGACGCGGTGCTCTCGCGTGCCGAGGAGGTCGACTACGCGGTGACGATCGGGCGCGAAGGACCGGCGGGCGCCACCGTGCTCGTGTCCTATGTACTTCCCGTGCCGGGCATCGAACTCGACACCGAAACACTGCGCGCGCAGGTCGCGGCGGAGCTGCCCGGATACATGGTGCCCGCCTATGTCGTTGTCCTGGAAGATATCCCGCTCACTCCCGTCGGCAAGCTGGACCGTAAAGCCCTTCCGATACCGGACTTCACGGCGACTCGGCAGTCCTATCTCGCGCCGCGCACGCCGATCGAACAGGCCGTCGCCGAGGTGTTCGCCGACGTACTCGGCAGCGAACGGGTGAGCGTCGACCAGTCCTTCTTCGAGCTCGGCGGCAACTCGCTGAGCGCGACAAAGGTTATCGCCCGGGTCAATTCGGCTCTTGGTTCCACCATCGCCCTGCGCGATCTGTTCGACGCACCGAGCGTCGCCCAACTGGCGTCGCGAGTCGTCCCCGCCGCCGAAGGCACCGCGGGCCGACCGGCACTGGCCCCGCGCCTGCGCCCCGACCGCATCCCGCTGTCCCCGGCCCAGCAGCGCATGTGGGTACTCAACCAGCTCGACCCGGAGTCGTCGGCCTACAACATCGCGATCGCCCTTCGCCTCACCGGAACCCTGGATGTCGCTGCCATGCGCCGGGCGCTCGCCGACGTGGTCGAACGCCAGGAAAGCCTGCGCACGCGCTACCCCGCCGATGCCGAAGGCCCACGCCAGGTCATCGTCGGCATCGACACCGCCACCCCCGCGATGCCACTGATCGACACCGAAGACGGTGCGCCACTGCGGGATCGGATCAACGAACTGGCGGGATCCGGATTCGACCTCACCCGCGAGGCCCCGCTACGAGTGGGTCTGTTCCGTCTCGATGTGGGTACCGAAGACGCTGCCCCGGTGCATGTTGTCGTCCTCGTGGTGCACCACATCAGCGCCGACGGCGCGTCGATGGCGCCCTTGGCCGCCGACCTGGTGGCCGCCTACTCGGCCCGGGTGTCGGGCGCGGCCCCCACGCGACCTCCGCTCGCCGTGCAGTACGCCGACTTCGCCCAGTGGCATCGCGAGCTGCTCGGCAGCGGATCGGATGCGGAATCCGTTGCGGCACAGCAGATCGAATTCTGGCGCGAGACCCTCGCCGGCGCACCTGATGTGCTGGAACTGCCCACCGATCGCCCCCGCCCCGCGGTCCAGACGATGCGCAGCGACGACGTCGAATTCAGCATCGACGAACAGACGCACCGCGCGCTGATCGACTTCGCCGCCGCGAACAATGTCAGCGTCTTCATGGTGGTCCACGCCGCCTTCGCGGTTCTGCTGGCCCGACTCGGCGGCACCGGCGATATCGTCATCGGTACCCCGATCGCGGGTCGCGGCGAGGCCGCGCTCGACGACCTCGTCGGCATGTTCGTCAATACCCTCGCCCTGCGCACACCGGTCGACCCCGGCACCGGCTTCCGGCAGCTGCTCGCCACCGTCCGCACCACCGACCTCGACGCCTTCGCCCACGCCGACGTGCCGTTCGAACAGCTCGTCGGAGCACTCGACCCCACCCGGTCGACCGCCCACCACCCGCTGTTCCAGGTGTCGCTGTCGCTGCAGAACTTCATCGAGCCGGTGCTCGAACTGCCCGGACTCCGCTTCGAAGTCGAGGACTTCGACCGCCGCTCCTCGGCTTTCGACCTCACCCTCGACCTGCGCGAACGGTTCGGCGAAACAGGACCGGAAGGCATCGAAGGTGTCCTGACCTTCGCGACGGACCTGTTCGACGCGAGCACGGTCGCCACCTTCGCGACCCGATGGCGCCAGGTGCTCGCCACCGTCCTCACCGACATCGACATCCGCCTCACTAACATCGACATCCTCGCCGAATCCGAACGCGCGGAGCTGATTCCGGTGCGCGGCCCCGCCACCGCCGGAACGACCACGTTGGCCGACCTGCTCGCCACCACCGCCGCGACCTTCCCCGACCGGCCCGCTCTGGTCTCCGAAACCACAAAAGCCTCCGAGACACAGCCCAGGCCTGTCACGGCCACGACGCCCGACACGACCACCTACCGCACTCTGAACGCACGGTCGAATCAGCTGGCCAGGGCGCTGATCGAGGCGGGAGCCCACACAGAAACTGTTGTCGCGCTGGGTCTCCCACGCTGCGCCGAACTGCACACGGGTCTCTGGGCGGCGGCGAAAGTCGGCGCGGCGTTCCTGTCGGTCGACCCGAAGCATCCGGCGGACCGCATCGACCACATGCTCACCGACTCCGGCGCACAGGTCGGGATCACGCTCGCCGCGTATCGGCCGCAGCTCTCCGATACCACCCACTGGTTGATCCTCGACGACGCCGACTTCGCCGCCCGCCTGGATGCCACCGACGACGCCGACATCACCCCCGAGGAGCTTCCGGTCCCGATCAGAGTCCAGAACCCGGCCTGGATGATCTACACCTCCGGCTCCACCGGCACCCCAAAGGGCGTCACCGTCACCCACCGCGGCCTGGCCGACCTGGTCGCCTCCCAGCGAACCGACCTCGCGCTGGACGAGCGTTCCCGAGTGCTCCAGGTCGCCTCCCCCAGCTTCGACGCGTCGATCTTCGAGGCACTCATGGCATTCGGCTGCGGCGGCGCCTCGGTGATCTCCCCGCCGGATGTCTTCGGTGGTGCACCGCTCGCGGAGCTGATCGCCGCGGAGTCGGTGACCCACATGGTGATCACGCCGTCGGCACTGGCCACCATCGATCCCGCCGAGGTGTCGAGCCTGCGTGTGCTCGCGGTCGCGGGTGAGGCGGTCGGCCCCGATCTGGTCGCGCGCTGGTGCGGCGGTGCGGGCGCACGGACGATGGTCAACCTGTACGGCCCTACCGAATACACCATCTGGGCAACGGGTTCCGAGCCGCTGTCGGCTGCGGAACCGGTCACCATCGGCTCACCAGTTCGAGGTGCGGCAGCCCTCGTCCTCGACGACCGCCTGTGCCCGGTGCCAGTCGGTGTCGCGGGTGAGCTGTACCTCGCGGGCACCGCCCTCGCGCGGGGGTACCACGCCCGGGCAGGCTTGACGGCGACCAGGTTCGTCGCCAACCCGTTCGGACGCCCCGGCGAATGCCTCTATCGCACAGGCGATCTGGTGCGGTGGATCCGTACCAATAGCGCCGCGCGCACCGTCGGCCCCACTCGGTCCGTGAGTCTCGCCGGGTCCGACAACCCCCCCGGCTCGGATAGTTCTGCCGGTTCACCCACCGGATTGACACTGGAGTACCTCGGCCGCACCGACTTCCAGGTGAAGGTGCGCGGTCAGCGCATCGAGCTCGGCGAGATCGACGCGGTGCTCGGCGCCATCGACGGTGTCGATCTCGCTGTGACACTGGGTGTTCCAGGGCCGACCGGTGCCACCGCGTTGGCCACGTACCTGGTGCGCATGCCCGGCGCCGACCTCGACATCGCACACGTCAGAGCCCTGGCAGCCGACACACTGCCCGCCTACATGGTGCCCGCCGCCTTCGTCGTGCTGGACGAGATCCCCATCAACGCGGTCGGCAAGCTCGACCGGAAAGCTCTGCCGGAACCGGTGTTCGTCACCGACGACACCCCGTACCGCGCACCGGAAACGCCGACCGAGCAGGTGCTCGCCGAGGTCTATGCCGAACTGCTCGGCCGCGCCCAGGTCGGTATCGACGATTCGTTCTTCGCCCTGGGCGGCGACAGCATTCTCGCCATCCAGCTCGTCACCCAGGCGAAGCTGCGCGGCGTGCAGTGCACACCACTGCAGGTCTTCGAACACCGCACGGTCGCGGCGCTGGGCGCGGCCGTCGATGCCACCGAGACGGTCGAGGCGCTCCCGGAACTGCCCGGCGGTGGCACCGGTGACCTGCCACTCACCCCGATCGTGCGGTACATGATCGAACGCGGCGGCGATTTCGACCGGTTCGCCCAAACCGCGGTATTGGAACTGCCGGTGGGCATCGATCGCGCGCAACTCGTCTCCACCCTCACCGCCGTGATCGACCGACACGACATGCTGCGGGCGCGCCTGTGGGTGGGTGAGGACGGCTGGCGGCTGCGCGTGGCCGACTCCGGTTCGATCGACGTCGACGCACTCGTGCACCGCACGGCCTTCGACGCCGGCACCGACCCGGTCGAGCTGCGTGAATACGCGCAGACCGAGCTCGACTCCGCGATGAACCGCCTGCACCCGGCCGACGGCGTGGTCCTCCAATTCGTGTGGCTGGATCCGGTCGGCGATGCCGGTTCGCACACCCGGCCCGGACGTCTGATCGTCGTGGCACACCACCTCGCGATCGACAGCGTGTCGTGGCGAATCCTGGTGCAGGACTTGATCGCCGCCTGGGCCCAGGTATCCGCGGGCGCCGCACCGGTCCTCCCCGATATCGGTACCTCGATGCGGCGCTGGTCGTATGCCCTGACCGAGCAGGCCCGTTCCGAGCGCCGCCTGACCGAACTCCCGTACTGGCAACGGGTGGTGAACGGCCCCGACCCGCTGCTCGGCACCCGCCACCTCGATCCGGCCACCGATCAGGCGCGGACGGTTCGCCGCCTCGACATCGAGGTCGATCAGGACACCACGACCGCCCTGCTCACCACCCTGCCCCGCCTGTTCCACGGCAGCGTCACCGACGCGCTGTTCGCCACTCTGGCGCTGGCACTGGTGCGCTGGCGGGCCCGCAGAGGTGTGGACGAACCCTCTGCACTGTTGCGTCTGGAAGGACATGGCAGACAGGAAGAAGTCGTGCCCGGCGCCGACCTGTCGCGGACCATCGGCTGGTTCACCAACCTGTACCCGGTGCGGCTCGATCTCGTCGACATCGATATCGAGGACGCGCTGGCGGGCGGCCCGGCGATGGGCACGGCCATCCGCCGGGTCAAGCACGACCTGGCCGAGGTCCCGGACAAGGGCATCGGATTCGGGCTCCTGCGCTACCTGAATCCTGAAGCAGCCGAACAACTCCCGGCGCGTCTGCCCGGCCAGATCTGTGTGAACTACCTCGGCAGGCACACCTCCGTCGACACACCCACCGGCCTGGAAGGTCTCGGCTGGCTACCCACCGACGCGCTCGGCGAGCTCGAGGCGGCCGAGCATCCGGAGATACCGATCATGTCGGCGATCGATATCAACGCCATGGTGGTCGGCAACCGCCTACAGGCCGACTTCGGTTACGCGGCAGAGATTTTGGCCCGCGAAGATGTCGCCGAACTCGCGACTCTGTGGGTCGAGGCACTCGGGGCGGCAGCTCGATTTGCCGAAACCCCTGCGGCCCAAGCCGCTTCGGCCGACGAAGCAGCCGCCATGGCAGCCCACACGGCGGCGCTCGCGGAGCCGGGGCAGGCAGGTCTCGGACTCGACGTGCTGCTGCCGATCCGCCCCGGCGGGGATCGGCCCGCGCTGTTCTGCGTCCATTCCTCCTCCGGAATGTCGTGGAGCTACCTGGGATTGGCCGAACAGCTACGACCGGGCCGACCGATCTACGGACTCCAGGCCCCCGATCTCAGCGGTCGCGAACCATCGGCACGCTCGATCGAGGAATTCGCCCGGCGCTACGTGCGCGAGATCCGCGCGGTGCAGCCGACCGGCCCCTATCACCTGCTCGGCTGGTCCTTCGGCGGCCTCATCGCCCAAGCGATGGCCGTGGAACTGGCCGCCGCGGGCGAGCGGGTCGGGGTCGTCGCACTCCTGGACACCGACACCGCCGACATCGACGGTGACACCATCGAGCGGCTCTCGGCGGGCGCCTTCATCAATACCTTCGGCGCCATCTTCGGCATCGACGACGTCCCCGCCGAATCGACCGCCGAGGAAGCCGCCGAGCTCATCACCGCCCGGCTCGGCGGGATCGAGCTCATCGACGCGGCGACCATCGAGCGAATGGCGGGCTCCTACAACGCCTCCGCGGGCACGCGGACCGGATATCAGCGGCCGGTCTACGACGGTGACGTCGTCTATTTCAGCGCCACGGTCGACCCCGCCGAATGGATGGGGCCGGACGGCTGGCGGCCCTACGTCACCGGCGACATCACCAACCACGACGTCGATGTGACCCACGACGACATGACCAATCCCTATGCACTGTCAGTCATCTCGCCACTGCTCGACGACCACTTGGAAGCAGGAGACCGGATATGAGCGTCGATCACACTCTCGTGCAGAGCAACCCGCGCACCGGTGGTGTCGTTGTCGAAGGGATCGAGAAGTCCTTCGGCGACGTCCAAGCCCTGCGCGGTGTCGATTTCGAGGCCGCCCCCGGTGAGGTGCTCGGCATCCTCGGCCCCAACGGCGCGGGCAAGACGACCATGGTGAACATCCTGTCCACACTCGTCACACCCGACAGCGGGCGGGCGACGGTCGCCGGACACGACGTCGTCGCCGATCCGGCCGCGGTCCGCAAACGCATCATGCTGACCGGGCAGTACGCCGCGCTCGACGACATGCTCAGCGGCTACGAGAACCTCGTCATGTTCGGCAGGCTGATGGGCCTGCGCAAGTCGGCGGCGCAGGCGAGGGCCAGGGAACTGCTCGGCGAGTTCGATCTGGAAAAAGCGGCGAACCGGCGCGTCGGCACCTACTCGGGCGGCATGCGGCGCCGCATCGACATCGCCTGCGGGCTGGTGGTGCGGCCCGATGTGGTCTTCCTCGATGAGCCGACCACCGGCCTCGACCCCCGCAGCCGACAGGGTGTCTGGGACCTGGTGCGCAGCTTCAAGACCGCGGGTATCACCACCCTGCTCACCACCCAGTATCTGGAGGAAGCCGATGCGCTCAGCGATCAGATCATCGTGATCGACCAAGGCGTGGTGATCGCCTCCGGCACCGCCGACGAGCTGAAACACCGCACCGGCGGCAGCTACTGCGAGATCGTGCCCTTGGATCTCGAAGGGCTGCCCGCCATCGTCACCGCGCTCGGCTCGCTGCTGCCCGCGGAGAACCTGGCGGCGCTGACCCCCGAATCGGATCGCATCACCATCCCGGCGCCCGACGGCGCCAAGACGCTCGCCGAGGCCCTGCGACGACTCGACAGCGCTTCGGTCGAACTCGTCGACATCGCCCTGCGGCGGCCCTCGCTCGACGATGTGTTCCTACAGCTCACCGGCCATCTCGCCTCGTCGGAGACCGCAGCGAGGGTTTCCTCATGACTGCCACCACGTGGCAGACCGATGCCCGTGCCGTGCCCGACACCCTCCAGCAGTGGTGGGTGCTGACCACCCGGCTGATCGTGCCCTCGATCAAATCCGGCGAGTTCCTGGCATCGGTGTTCGCACCCGCGGCCTTCACGGCCAGCTTCTACATCCCGCTGAAAACCGTGATGACGTTCTCCGGCAACGGTTTCAGCAGCTACGCCCAGTACATGATGCCGCTGGTGATCCTGCAGGCCGCGGCGTTCACCGCCATCTCGGCGGCCTTCCGCTCGGCCTCCGATTCCGTCGCAGGCCTCAACCGCCGCTTCGGCGCGATGCCGCTGCGCCCGCTGGTCCCGGTCGCGGCGCGGATGTCGGCCAACCTGTTCCGGCTGCTCGTCTCACTGGCGGCCGCGGTCACCGCGGGCTATGTCATCGGCTTCCGATTCCGGCTCGACGCCGCGCACACCCTCGGCTTCCTGGCGTTCTCGGTGCTCATCGGTCTCGCGTTCACCCTCGGCGCGGACGTGATCGGCACGCTGTCCAAGAGCCCGGAAACCACCTCGCAGGCGCTGGTGCTGCCACCGTTGATCTTCGGCATGCTCTCGACCGGTCTGGCACCGGCGAGCCAGTTCCCGCAGTGGATCCAATGGTTCGTCCGCAACCAGCCGGTTTCTCAATTCGCGATAGTTCTGCGCGCGCTGGCCGGTGACACCTTGGGCAATGCCGGAACGGCGAGCCTGGCGCTGATGGGCCCGTCGCTGCTCTGGCTAGCCGCCATCGTGGCGCTCTGCGCACCGGTGGCCATCCGGCTGAGTTCGAGGAGGGCCTGATGGCAGAGCTGGAGACGTCGGCGGGGTCGCTGATCCGGCACACGCTGATCCAGACCGAACGGCTGCTGGTGCGCTGGGCCCGCAATCCGGTCACGCTGCTCGAGACCCTGCTCATCCCGTGCCTGCTGCTGGTGATGCTCGACATCGTGGTGGGCGGTCAGATCGAGAAGTTCACCGGTGGCGATGCCCTCTACGGCTCGGTCCCGATGGTCGCCCTCGTCGGCGCGCTGTCCGGTGCCATCGCGAGCGGTGTGCTGCTCGGCCGCGAACGCGACGCGGGCCTGCTTGCCCGATTCTGGGTGCTGCCCGTGCATCGTGCCTCCGGGCTGGTCTCGCGCATCCTCGCCGAGGGCTGCCGCATCCTGCTCGGCGCCGTGGCGGTGGTGATCGTCGGCTTCGGGCTCGGCTTCCGCTTCCACCAGGGGCCACTGGCCGCGCTGGTGTTCATGCTGGTCCCGGTGGTGTTCGGGCTCGCCTTCGCCACCATCGTCACCGCCGTGGCCGTCTACACCGCGAAGGCCTCGCTGGTCGAGGGCATCACGATCCTCACCACGCTGATGATGTTCTTCAGCACCGGATTCGTGCCGCTCGTGGCCTTCCCGACCTGGATTCAGCCGGTGGTGCGCAACCAGCCGATGTCGGTCGCCGTCGACGCCATGCGCGGCCTGTCCGATCAGGGCCCGATCGCCCGGCCGCTGCTGCTCACCCTCGTCTGGTCCGGCGCCGCCGTGCTGTTGTTCGCCGTGCCCGCCGCCATCGGCTTCCGGCGCGCGAGCCGCCGGTAGATCGGCCCGCGGCACTCGCACCGGCGGCCACGCAGTACCCTCGTGCGCATGCCGGCGAGCGCCCGAAACCGCACCCGATTCCGTCGCACCGCCGAGCAGGGCGGGCGCGTCCGCTCGCGCGGCTTCGTCGTGGCTGCCGCGTTGCTGTGCGCCGCCGTGCTCACCGCGGGGTGCGCGGAGAAAACCGATGACGCGAGCACGATCATCCGCACCACCACGAATATCGCGGGTGCGGGCGTGGTCGGCGCTGCTCGCGACACCGCGACCGCGTGCCCGTTGCCGAGCGCGCCCGACGCGGGCTCCGGCGCGACCCGCACGGTCACCCACACCGCCGGGGTCTCGCAGGTTCCCGCCGACCCGCAACGCATCGTCGTCCTCACCACCTCGGCACTCGACGCGGCCTGCGCGCTGGGCCTGTGGGAGCGGGTCGCGGGCGCGGTCACCCTCGACGGTGATCGTTCGCAGCCGATGTACCTGGGTTACGGCGTCGTCAAGGTACCGAGCGTCGGCCCGATCGGTCAGCCCGATCCGGCACGGATCGCCGAGCTGAAGCCCGACCTGATCCTCGGCGACGTGGCTCCGGCCGCAGGAGGTTACGAGGCACTGAGCAAGATCGCCCCGACCGTCCTGATCGGTGCGGGCGGCAGCTGGCAGTCCGATTTCGCCGCCTACGCCGCGGGCATGAACCGCGACGGTGCCGCCGACACCGCCTTGCAGAACTACCTCACCGAAGCCCACGACCTCGGCCCCGCACTCAACGCGCGTCAGTCCCAGGCTTCGGTGCTGCGCTTCACCGCCGACACCACACAGGTCCAGGGTTCGGAAACCTTTGCGGCCCAAGTCCTTTCCGACGTCGGCGTCCAACGTCCGACCGCCCAGCGCGGGCCCTCCTTCGACATCACCGAAGCCGACCTCGCCACCAAAGCCGAAGGCGACCTCATCTACGTGATGTTCGACGGACCGGACGGCGAGAAACACGGCAAACAGGTCCTGCGCTCCGACCAGTTCGAAGAACTCGGCGCCTCGACCGACAAACGTGTCTTCGCGGTCGACGACAAGATCTGGCACACAACAGGTCTCACCGCGGCCCGCGCGATCCTCACCGACCTGCGCAACAGCCTCAACGGCTACGTCACCGACTGACTCCCAGCTACCTCCCAGTGTGTTCGCAGCTCCGGCGCAGTCCACGTGCTTAGCGTGGTCGACAACACGGCAGCGAAGGAGCAGCAATGGGCGAGCACGATCTGGGGCTTGGGCACGATCTTCGAGTGATGTCGCGTCGGCGAGCGCTGAGTTTTCTCGGCGTGGCCGGGGTCGCGGCAGCGGCGGCGGGCTGCGCGACCTCGACCGACAGCACCGGCTCGAGCACGAGCCCGGCCGACGCCACCACTTCCGCGTCGACCGAAACCCCGGCCGCGGCGCCGCAGGAGACGGCGGGCCCCTACCCCGGTGACGGTTCCAACGGACCCAATGTCCTGATCGAGTCCGGTGTGGTGCGCTCCGATATCACCACCAGCTTCGGCACGTATTCCGGTACCGCCCAAGGTGTTCCGATGACCCTCACGCTGAATCTGCGCGACCTCGTCGAGAACGCGGCAGGCACCGGGATGGCGGTGTACGTGTGGCATTGCGACCGCGAAGGCCGGTACTCCCTCTACACCGAGGGCGCCACCGAACAGAACTATCTGCGCGGCGTCCAAGTGGCCGACGACGACGGCACCGTACGCTTCACCTCGATCTTCCCGGCCTGCTACGCCGGCCGCTGGCCACACATCCACTTCGAGGTCTACGACTCCCTGACAACCGCGGTCGCAGGCGACAACGCCCGCCTCACCTCCCAGATCGCCCTCCCCCAAGACGCGTGCACCGCGGTATTCGACGCCGACCCCGGCTATGTGAACAGCACCCGCAACATGTCCGGCGTAACCCTGTCCTCCGACGGCGTCTTCGGCGACGGCTGGGACGCCGAATTGGCCACGGTCACCGGCACACCCGCCACCGGAATGTCGGTCTCGCTCACGATCGGCGTAGCAGCGAAATCCCAGAACACCCAGTCCGGCAACGGTTCTCCGGGTGCCCCGCCCTCGGGCAATGCACCGGGCGGCCCGTCTCCCGGCGGCCCCGCGCCCCGCTGACGGATCCACACCGCCCCGACGCTCCGCCGTCCGTCCAGTCCTCGCCGACCCGCTACCCTCATGACGCGACTCGGTCGCACCGTCGCCAGGGGAGGGTCGATGAACGACAGCAGCACTACGTCTTTGCCACGGCTACCGGACTATTCACGTCCGACCACCGCCGCCGCAATCCTCGGAACAGCCGTTCTCTCAGGTGGCGTCACGGTCGCCATTTACAGCCTGTTCTTCGCGGCGGACAACCCCTTCGCAGGCACCATCGATTCGGAAGAAACACTCTCGGACCAACTAGGAGTGTTCGCGATCGCCTTCGGCGCGGCGGCGCTGCTTTTCCTGGCAGTCGCCGTGAGGTGGTCGGTGACACTGCGGGCCGCAGGCTTCGGGAATCCACCCGTCCTCATCATGTCCGTCGTTCTGGCCGTCGAAATCATCATCTGCGCGAACCTCGACATCCTGTCCACCGTCGATCAGATATTCGACGACTACGCGGCGTATCCGCGACTTCCGATGGCGGTCGCCGCGTGGTATCTGGTCATTCTCGGCTCAGTTCTTACCCTCGGTGTGACCCTCGCTCCCCCGAATCGACGGGCATTGTCCACGCGATCCGGTGCGGTCCTGGCGGCGGTCGGCGTGCTCGCCTGCGCCGCCGCAGCGGGTGTCGCCCTACGCGCCGGGAACGACGACCGGGTCATCGACCACCGCACCGCCGCTGCCACCGCCGTTTCGCCGGTCCCCAATCGCCTGGGATCCGAGAAGTTCCGGATCAACCTGAAGGATTCCCGTCGCGTTGTCGTCGGCGGGAACGGATTCTTTATCGGGTCCAAGGAAGGCATCACCGCCTACGACGGAGCCACCGGCACTCCACGCTGGCACTACCTTCGCCAGAACGTCACCTCTCGCGGTGTCCAGCACAGCCCTGACAGCATGGTGTCCGTTCCGTCCGAGAACGTCGTCGCCACCTACTGGGAAAATCTGGGCTGGATCGGATTCGACGCATCGACAGGCGAAAGACTGTGGACCGACTCGGAATTCAGCCGCGGCCGCCGAGAACACGGGCCGACGGCCGGTACGACGTATGGCGACGAGCCCGCACCATTGCTGGTCAGGGTTACCGACTGCGCCTTGGCGCGATACGAGGCCCGCAGCGGGCGCCTGATGTGGGCGCACCCCCGCAAAACATTCTGCAGGAGCAGGGATTCGAAGATCGCGTTCACTTCACACGCGATTTATCGGATGTCTGCGGTCGGCACGACTCAGACCACAATCTCCGCCTTCGACCTTGCTACCGGCGACACGATCGCCGAGCGGAGTATTCCCAATCCTGATTCCGATCGCATACCGGAGCTGTCGGTGGTCGATGATGTCGTCTCGATCGACTGGCGCGACAAGACCGCGGGTCACCTGCATTTCGACTCCCCCGACAACTTGCGCACCGCCGCGGTCACCGAACCCGCCGAGGTCATTGCCGCCGACCCGTCCACCGGCACAATTGTCATGCGTTCCGACCGTGACGCCGTCACCGTGTCGGAGACCCGCGTTCCCGCCAGGTCACGCCCTGTCGAGGGGCTGCCCTCATATTGGTCCTATAAATTCGACGCGCTTCTGCTCACGGATGAACTGGTCGTGTCGACCGAAGGCCTACACACGTGGAAACGCACCGACCTCACCGAGACCACCCCGGACCACATCCTCAGCTCATGCTCACTACTCGGCGCGAGCGAGGCCCCCGGTGTCGTCCTCATCCGCTGCGGCGATAGCCGATCAACCCCGCAAATCGTCGGATTCGCACCCTGACCGAAGGCGTTGCACTGAAACGATTTTCGGTCGACCAGGCACACGACTCTTGTAGGCGAGTCTCATCTCCAGAGGAGTTTCACCATGCACTCATAGCATCCTGTCGATCCATCTCTCAGTATTGCTGAGGAGTCGAGTGATTGTCGGGCTGTCGTATCGGGCGATGTCGTCGTGCTGGGTCGCCTTGGTCATAACATCCATCAACCCGCCGGACTGGCGGTCGATCTCATCGCGCAGCCAGTCGGGCTCGACGTGAATGGCAGGCGCGAATCGAATCCAGTCGGTCACCGTGATCTGTTCGGCGCGGAACTGCTGATTCATGCTCATGGACAGGTCGTTGCCCGAGCCATCCGAGTAAGCCAGGTGCGAGTTCAGGTCGTATAGCGGTGCGAGCCGTACCGATTCACCACTGAGCAGGAGCGAATAGTTTCTCGCGTGCGCGTCGGTGCCACAGATCAGCCAGTTGAAGACGAGTGCCTGTGCGAAACGGCGGTTGTCCTCCTCGGGGCGATGGCTGCGGGCGCGGATGAGGTCAGCAATCACCTCCGCGCCGGGTCCGCCCTGACTTTGGTACTTGTGAATTGGCCAGATCGCCATCGCTTGACACATATCCTCCTGATGGACGCGCTGCCACTGGTCGTCGCGCCGGATTCGGTCGTAACGGGCGACCACGATGGCGCGCTCGTCATCGAACTCCTCGATAGTGCAAGTCGCGGTACGCAGGCCGAGGTCGGCCGCGGTTCGCAGCGTTACCGCCTCGACCAGATCCTGGTCGAGCATGTTGGGAATCGGAGGTTTGATGATGTGCGTCGACGGGATGGCACCGACCGGGTCGCTCCAGCCGTCCACGGTGCGGTGGAGGGCAATCTTCGCTTGGGCTCCGGCGAGGGAGAACTTGCCGGACGTGTCGTCGGTGGCCGAGGTCGGGAGGTCTGCCCTCGCTCGGCGCAGCATTTCCGCGATCTGGGTTGATCCCAGTTCGGCGAGGTCACCTTGCCGTTCCTGGATGAAGTCGAGTCGGTCGGGCCGGACGAACTGGGCTGCGCCTGCGACGTCCTCGCCGACGTGTCGGAGCAGCGAGAAAGAGCTGTTGTCGTCAGCGATGCCGAATCGACGACGCCACTGGCGCAAGGTTTCTGGGCGGTCCGGAAGCAGGCCTTCGAGCCAAGGCGCCAGGGCGCTCTCCCGATATCGGCCCATAGGACCCTGCATCGACACAGACAGTGGAGTGAACCGGCCTGGCAGATGATCCGCATAGCGGAGCCGCATTCTGCGTCGGCTGGTGCGCTGGATGTCACCGATCACGCGGCCGTTCATCACCACATAGAGGACATGACTGTTCGCGTCCGTCATTGCTGTGTGCCGTCGAGGAGAGAGTCCAGGTCGACGGGTTCCTCATCGACAGGGGGCGAGAGCGTCGGTACTCGACGGGAGAGGGTCACGGATACGCCGAGGGTGGTGATCACGCGCATGACCATGTCCAGCGGGGCGGAGCCCTTCTGCCCGGCTTCGAACGCGTTGAGCCATTGGCGGCCGACTCCGGCCATCGAGGCCAGGGCCTGCTGAGTCATGTCTTCGGCGATTCTTGCCTCGCGCAGGGCAGGGCCGAGGTCGTCCGCTCGAAATACCTCGATTGTCGCCATATGAAGACAATATCATTTGTCGTCATGCGGCGACAAGGCGTTCGGTTCGAGTCATCGCGGGCGGCGGGGACAATCGCTCCACGAGCAGATATCGTCGACTCGAACGCGCGTGGCGATTCACTGCTCGGGCCCGCGTGGTTGACGACCTCAGAGCGGTGAACGGACTGCGGCAGCGGCCAAGCCCAGATGGACGATCTCGATGAAAGCCGTGAGATCTCTGATCAGCACGTTGATTTCGCCCGTTGCGCCTGCGTCGGTGTGGAGCCAGTCGGCGACGGTCTCGAACAGACCGCCGATTGCGGAGACGGCCAGGGCGTGCAGGTCTACGCCGATTCCCTCGGGGGGCACGAATCCGTATTCACGCCACAGGGTTTCGAGGAACTGAGCGGCCCAGCGGCGGTTGACGCGCCGCTGCTGTTCGACTTTCGCCGAAATGCCGCTCGCCTCACCGAAAGTCACCTTCGCCACGCGCGGGTCGTCGACCATCGAATGGGCGAAGGCGCCGATCACGGCGGCGACCACGTCGTCGCGGTCGCCCGAGGATTCGGACAGCGCGGTGGCGACCATGTCCTGTGCGCGTTCGCTCTGCTGCTGTAGCAGCGCCAGGTAGCAGTCTTCTTTGCTCTCGAAGAGTTCGTAGAAGGCCTTGTTGCCGACGAAGGCGGTCTGGCAGATCTGCTCGATCGCGGTGCTGACGTAGCCCTCGGCGGCGATCAGGTCGAAGGCGGCGGCGAGGATCTGTTCACGCCTGCGCGCACGGCGCTGTTCGGCGTCCAGGCCCTGGATGCGCCGGGAGCGGACTTGGCTCTTGTCGGTCGACGTCACGCAGCTCAGCCTACAGATTGCCAAATATAAACAAGAACTCTTGTTCTCAACAAGCCATCATGCTGTAATCGGGATCACCTATCGAAGGAGATGCCATGCAGCGCAGCACGGCCACCTGCCGGTCACCCCGGCTCCGACAGCTCGGCGCCCGAGCCCTGCCCCTGCTGGCGATGACGGCGCTGGTGGCAGCGGGTCCGGCGGGCGCCCAGGATTTCGAACTGCCCCCACTGCCGAACGAGGCACAGGTGTATCCGGCGGTCGTGCCGATTCCCACACCGCGGCACGATCCCTGGTACGCCGATCCGGCCGATCTCGCCGACTACGCCAACGGCGACGTGATCCGCAGCCGGGTCGTGCAGACCCACGTGCTCGGCATCCCGGCCCCGGTGCACACCACGCAACTGCTGCTGCGCAGCTCCGACGTGCACGACAACCCGATCGCCACCGCCACCACCGTGCTGATGCCGGGCATCCCGTGGCTGGGACCCGGTGCGCGCCCGCTGATTTCGTATCAGGAGGCGATCGACAGCCTCGGCCCGCAGTGCAATCCGTCCTACACCCAGCGTGCGGGAATCCAGAAGGAGATGGCCATCATGGGCCAGTTCCTTTCGGCGGGTGCCGCGGTGGTTATCACCGATTTCGACGGCAAAGAGAACACGATCATGTCGCCGGCCGAGGGTCGGATGGTGCTCGATGGCATCCGCGCGGCCAAGCGCGGCGGGCTCGGGCTCGAGACCGCGCCGGTGGGGTTGTGGGGTTACTCCGGTGGCGGCAATGCCTCCGCGTCGGCAGCCGAGCAGCGCCGCCACTACGCTCCCGAACTCGAGATCAAAGGCAGTGCGCAGGGCGGTATTCCGGGCGACAAGGTCGCGATCGCACCGTTCGCGATCTCGGGGCAGCAGCCACAGGCCAACTTCACGGGCTGGCTGGCCGTGCTCGGGCTGGCCCGCGAATACCCCGAATTCGCTCGAGAACTGGACCACTACCTGACTCCGGAAGGCCGAAGGGTGGCCGATGACCTGGGGGAACGCTGTCTCTATACCGCCGTGGCAACCACCCTGCTCCGGCCGATGGCGCAGTACCTGACCGACCCCGAGGCCGCACTGGCCGCCGCGCGACCCGCCCTCGCCGCAGCGAGTTTCGGCCGACCGGAGAACACCCCCGATATCCCGCTGCTGATGTGGCACTCGACCACCGACCAACTACTGCCCGCCGAACTGGCGATCGACAAGATCGCCGCCGACTACTGCGCCCGCGGGGTGAACATGCGGATGATCCGGGTGCCGTTCTCGGAGCACATCAGCGCCGAGATCGTCCCCGAATTGGGCACTGTCGCCTGGCTGCTCGCGGTGGCCGCGGGCGCCGACCCCGGGCCGCGAGTATGTTGAGCGCCGCCACCACCTCACTACGGCAGATCCGCGCCCTGGCGCGGGCCGGGATCATCGATCCGCGACATCCGGTACAGATCCTGCGCACCGCCCGCACCATGCGCGCGTTCGGCCCGATCGCCGGCGGGATCCGATCCTCCGCGCAACGCACACCCGACCGAGTCGCGCTGGTCTGTGGCGACGAGCGGATCAGTTACCGAGAGCTCGACCAGCGCACCGACGCGCTCGCCGCCACCTGGCACGCCGACGGCCTCGATGCGGGCGATACGGTCGGAGTGCTCTGCCCCGACGGGGTGCGACTCGTCGAATCCATGTCCGCCACAGCGAAACTCGGCGCTCGCCTGGTGCTTCTCAATACCGGATTCGGTGCGGCACAGCTACGTGACGTGCTGGAACGCGAGGGAGTCAGCGCAGTCGTGCTCGACCCGGCCATGGCCGTGACTGCCGAGGACCTGCCCGAACGAATCAAGCTTCTGGACACCACAATTCGCCCCGCCGCCGCACCGATTCGCCCACCCGCACAGCAGGGCGGTTTCGTCCTGCTCACCGGCGGCACCACGGGCACGCCCAAGGGCGCACCGCGGCGAGTGGAATCTCCTTTGGCAGCAGCGCAATTCGTGGACAGGGTGCCCCTGCGGCGAGGCCAGACTGTGCTGCTTTGCGCACCGCTGTTCCACGGCACCGCACTGTCCCAGTTCATCCTCTCGCTGAATCTGGGCTCGACGATCGTGCTGCACGGACGGTTCGACGCGGCCCGCTCGCTCGCCCAGATCGCCGAGCATCGCGCCGACATGGTCGTACTCGTGCCGACCATGCTGCGCCGCATCCTCGATCTGGACCCGGAGTTGTTGTCCGCCACCGACACCCGCTCGCTGCGGATCGTGTTCACCGCCGGGGCGGCGTTGCCGTCCTCGTTGGGCACCAGGGCGATCACCATCTTCGGCCCGGTGATCTACAACTTCTACGGGTGCACCGAAACCGGCACCGCCACCATCGCCACCCCGCAGGACTGGATCGCCGCTCCGGGCACCGTCGGGCGGGCGCCGGTCGGGATCACCGTCGCGCTCTACGACGCCGACGGCACCCGGATCACCGAGCCCGGCGCGGTCGGCACCGTCTTTGTCGGCAACACCATCGCTTTCGACGGCTACTCCGGCGGCGGGTCCAAGCAGCTTCGCGGCGGCCTGATGAGCACCGGCGACCTCGGCCACTTCGATTCCAGCGGAAGGCTTTTCATCGACGGACGCGACGACGACATGATCGTCTCCGGCGGCGAGAACGTCTTCCCCGGCGAGATCGAGGACCTGCTCTACCAGCACCCGTCGATCACCGAAGCGGCCGTAATCGGAGTCCCTGACGAGGAATTCGGGCAACGGCTCGCCGCGTTCATCGTGGCGGCGGGCGAAGTGGACGCCGAAACCGTCCGCGACTACGTGAAAACCCACCTTGCCCGGTTCAAAGCCCCACGCGACGTGCTGTTCGTCGACGAACTACCCCGCACCCCGACCGGCAAGATCGACCGCCGCGGCCTGGCCGCGCTCGGCTGAGCGGACCCGGCGGCGCCGACGAGGGGTCGGCGCCGCCTGCTCTGCCGGGAAACCGCTGATTCAGCGCAGGCCACGGAAGAACGTCCGGACGTCGTCGACGAACAAGTCCGGCACCTCCATCGCCGCGAAATGGCCACCCCGCTCGAACTCCGACCAATGGACGATGTCGGTGCCCTCGTCCGCGTAGCGGCGGATCGCGATGTCCTCGGCGAAAACCGCGACACCGGTCGGCGTGGTCAGCGGCGTGGTGGGCCACGACCGGGTGTGAGTGGCCTCGTAGTACAGCGCGGCCGACGAACCCGCGGTGCCGGTGAGCCAGTAGAGCATCACGTTGGTCAGCAACCGATCCCGATCCACGGCGTCGTCGGGCTTACCGGCGACCGGGAACGTCCACTCCTTGAACTTCTCCACGATCCACGCGAGCTGGCCGATCGGCGAATCGTGCAGACCGTAGGCGACAGTCTGCGGGCGCGAGGACTGGATCTGGAAGTAGCCGTTGCCCTCGCTCTTGAACAGGGCGAGGCGATCGAGCCGAGCCAGCTCGGACGCGGTCATGGTTGCCTTCTCCTCGTCGGAGACGGGGCCGAACGGGATGAACCCGAAGGTCGCGGCGTTGACGTGCACGCCGATCACCTTGTCGCCACCCGCGCGTCCCACCTCCGGCGTGACGAACGCGCCCCAGTCGCCACCCTGCGCACCGTAGCTGTCGTAGCCGAGCCTGCTCATCAGCTCGGCCCATGCCTTCCCGATGCGACCCGGCTCCCAGCCCTCGTCGGTGACCGGTCCGGAGAAGCCGAAGCCGGGCAGCGACGGGATCACCACGTGGAAGGCGTCAGCCGGATCGCCACCGTGGGCCGCTGGGTCGGTGAGCGGGCCGATGACATCGAGGAACTCGACGACCGACCCCGGCCAGCCGTGCGTCAGGATCAGCGGCGTGGCATCGGGATTCGCCGAGCGCACGTGCAGGAAATGGATGTGCTGGCCGTCGATCTCGGTGGTGAACTGCGCGAACTTGTTCAGTTCGGCCTCGGCCGCGCGCCAGTCGTAGGAGGTGCGCCAGTATTCGGCCAGCTCACGCAGGTACGCGACCGGCACACCGCGGCTCCACTCGGCGCCGGGCTGCTCGGCGGGCCAGCGCGCATCGGTCAGCCGGGCCCGCAGGTAGTCCAGGTCGGACTGCGGGATGTCGATGTGGAACGGGGTGATCTCGTTGCTCATGACTACGACACTATGACCACAAGCGGACACCTTCTGTCCTATAGACCTGGCAGAGTCGAATTCGTGAAAGAAACTTCGGCACGGCTACTTCGGTTGCTCGCGCTCCTGCAAACCCGGCGCGAGTGGTCCGGCGACGAGCTCGCCGCGCGCCTGGCTGTCAGCACACGGACGGTGCGCCGCGATGTCGACAAACTGCGCGCGCTGGACTATCCGGTGCGCGCGGTGAAAGGCATCGACGGCGGCTACCACCTCGGGGCGGGCACCCAGCTGCCGCCGTTGCAGCTGAACGACGAGGAAGCCGTCGCGATGGCGATCGCCCTGCGCACGGCATCGATCAGCGGGGTGAGCGCCATCGGCGAGACCGCACTGAGCGCACTGGTCAAACTCGAGCAGGTGCTGCCCGCGCGGTTGCGGCACCGCGTGCACGCCATGCAGGTCTCGACCGTCCAGACCCCCGGCGGGACCCGCGCCGACATCGACCCGGCGGTGTTGTCCGCCATCGCGGCCGCGTGCCGCGACCGGCAACGCCTGCGATTCGACTATCGCAGCGGTGGCCGCGAATCCCGTCGCGAGACCGAACCGCACGAACTCGTCACCTGGGGCCCGCGCTGGTACCTCGTCGCCTGGGATATCGACCGCGACGACTGGCGCACCTTCCGGGTGGACCGCATGACGCCCAAAATCCCGGTGGGACCGCGCTTTTCGCCGCGCGAGATCCCCGGTGGCGACGCCGCGGCGCACGTGGCGAAAGGTGTCGCCCAGCTCTGGCCCTACCGCGCCACCATTCGGCTACACGTTCCCGCCGACTCCGAACAGGCGCGCTCCGCCGCCATCTACGGCACTGTCGAACCGATCGACGCCCACACCTGCCGCCTCGAGATCGGCGCCGACACCCCGCGCGGACTGACCTTCCTCCTCGGCGCCCTCGACACCGACTTCGACATCGAGCACGGCCGGGAACTGGTCGACCACCTCCGCCAGATCGCCGCACGCTACACCCGCGCCGCGGGCGCGGCGCCGGAGTAGCTCAGCGACAAACCCTGGTCAGCCTGCGATATCCAGCACGGCCGCGTCGATCAGATCGACGACCGGCCCCGGCTGCGCGGCCAGCGAGGCATGGCTCGCGGCGAGTTCGATGGTCTTGCGCGGGTTCATCCGCGCGGCCATCCGCCGCTCGTTGTCGGGGTGGATCATCCGGTCCTCGGTGGACACCTGGTACCAGGTGGGCTTCACCTTCCAGGCAGGCGCGCTCACCGTGTCCCCGAACGTCGAGCCGAGTGGCGCCTTCTGGGTCACCGCCATCACCAGCGCTTCGTCGGGAGTCAGGTCCTGGCAGAAGCTTTCGTGGAACTTGTCCTGCGCGATCCACAGGTATCCGTCGGAGTCGGGCGCGATGTTCGCGAACGCGGCGGGCGGCAACTGCTCACTGATCGCACCGGGGCTCTCCCCCGCATCGGGCGCGAAGGCCGCGACGTAGACCAGGCCGACCACATTGGGCAGATCGCCGGCTTCGGTGATCACCGCACCACCGTAGGAGTGACCGACCAACAGGACCGGGCCCTCGATCTGGGCCACCATTTTCCTGGTGCGCTCAGCATCCTCGGCCAGCGAGGTGAGCGGGTTCTCGACCGCGTACTGCCCCGGATAACCGCGCCGGTTCAATTCCACGATCACCTTCGCCCAGTGCGCGGCGCCACCCCAGAATCCATGGACCAAAACGATTGTCGGCTTGGCAGCCATTGCGAGGCCTCTCTCTCGGTCGGGGTTTCTCGCCGGCCGGATCGGCCCGACCGCGGAGCCGGTTGACGCGGCGAGCACCCGTTCACGATAGACCCTGGGACGGCTGACTCTCACGCGTGCGCGGTCTTCCCACCGTCGATGACCAGCTGGGCGCCGGTCAGGTACGGATGTTCCGGTGAGGCGAGGGTCAGCGCGAATGCGGCGATCTCCTCGGGAGTCGCCAATCGCCCCATGCCTGCCACATTGCTCGACGCCCACTGTTTCATCGCGACCCGGTACGCGTCGTCGGGCAGCCCACCGATCGGGCTGAGCGCGCGGACGAGGTCGGTATCGGTCGTGCCGGGGATCAAGGTGTTCACCCGGATGCCGTCGGCCGCGTAGTCCAGGGCAGCGGACTGCACCAGCCCGACCAGCGCCCGTTTGCTCGCGGTGTAGGCGCCCTTGCCCGCGTCGGTGGCGAGCGCGTTGCTCGACGAGGTGACGACGATCACCCCGCCGCCGCCCCGGATCATATGTGGCACTTGATATTTCATCGACAGGAAAGTACCGCGGAGGTTGGTGCCGAGTACCAGGTCGAATTCCTCGGCGGTGTATTCGTGCAGCTTGCGCTGGATGGTGATGCCCGCGTTGTCGAAGGCGACATCGAGGCCGCCGTATTTGTCGGCGGCACCGTCGACGAAGGCCCGGACCTGCTGCTCGTCGCGCACGTCGGCCTGGATGTAGGTGGCTTCTCCCCCCGCTGCCCTGATCTGCGCCTCCACCGCACGACCACGATCGATCCGGCGTCCGCAGAAAGCCACCCGCGCGCCTTCGGCGGCGAACAACCGAGCGGCGGCCGCGCCGATACCGGAAGTGGCGCCGGTGATCTGCACGGACTTGCCCGCGAACCTTTCTGTCCGACCGGGCAAGGCAGGCGGGTTGGCCCCCGATCCGAGTGCGATGCCGCCCCCGAGTCCGGCGGCCGCGCCGACGGCGAGCCCACCCGCCATCATGCCGAGCATCCCGCGCCTATTGGTGGATTTCGCACTGCCGGAGATATTTTCGGCGCTCTCGTCGTTTGTCATAGCCTCAGCGTGCCGACCGGCTGACCCTTCGGCCTCCATCCCCGGTCCGGCTTTCGCGGCCGCGAGCACGAGGGCGCCTCCTCCCTGGGGAGGAACCGCACCTCACAGATGCCGGGCATGATGGACACGTGGTGGAGTCCCTGCTGGATGCGCGCATGCTGCCGGTTCGGGTGGCGATTCTGCTCGGCCTGGCCGTCGGCTGTCTACTGCTGCTGACCGAGGATCCCAGTGCTGTCGACTGGGCGACCGGGATCGCCGCGGTCCTGGTCACCGCGTTCGGCGTGCGGGCGCCGTTCGCGACCGCGCTGGCCACCTCGGGGTTGCTCGCGCTCGGCTTCGCCATCGGTGACAGCGGCCCGGTGGTCGCGAAGGTCGCCGCCGCGTTCGCGCTGACCGAGTTGACCGCCCGGCGTGGCAGCAGGTTCGCCGCGCCCGCGGCCGCGGTGCTGTTCGGGGTCTATTTGCTGCATCCGGCCGGGGGCATGGTGGTGATGCTGTACCGCGCCGCGGTGATGGCGGCGGTTCCGGTGCTGTTCGGGTTGCTGCTGCGCACCGCGTGGACTGATGCCCGCCGCGCCGCACGCGCCGCCGCCGATCTCGCCGAACATCGCGAACAGCAGATCGCCGCGGCCACGGTCGCCGAACGCACCGCCATCGCCCGCGAATTGCACGATCTTGTCGCCCACCATGTTTCGTCGACAGTCCTACGGGTCGGGGCGGCACGACACGCTTTCACCGACGCGCCGCCCGCGCTTCTGCAGGTACTGGAAGACGTCGATATCACGAGCCGGGAAGCGCTCGCGGATCTGCGAAAGTTGGTGACCGTACTGCGAACTCCCGAACCGCCACACGAATCATTCGTCACCCCTGCGGTATTGACGCAAGCGCTGGATGAAGTCATCGAGCGTGCCCGTCGCACCGGACTCGATATCACCACTCACATCGACGACTCGATCACCGACGTCGATCCGGTCTCGGCTTTGACCCTGCTGCGACTCACCCAGGAGGCCTTGGCCAACGTGGCAGCTCATGCCGGACCACGCGCTGTGGCCCAACTGCGAGTCGCCGCGAATCGAGCCGTCGAGTTCGAGGTGCGCGACAGCGGGGGCGTCGTCACGGCCACGTCGAGCACCGGGCTCGGACTGGTGGGTCTGCGCGAACGGCTCGCGATCCTCGGCGGCACCTTGGAAGCCGGGCCGCACGGCACCGGCTGGCGGCTCGCCGCGCGCTGGCCGCTCGGGGCGGCGACATGACCGTGCGTGTGCTGATCGCCGATGATCAGCAGCTGGTGCGGGCAGGGGTCCGGATGCTGTGCGAAACCGCGGCCGACCTCGAGGTGGTCGGCGAAGCGACCGGCGGCGCCGACGCGGTTCGGCTCGCCGCGCGTACCGGCCCCGATGTCATCCTGATGGACCTGCGCATGCCCGGCACCGACGGGATCCAGGCCGCCCAGCAGATCCTCGCGGCCCGCCCGGCCACCCGAATCGTCGCGCTCACCACGTTCGACGACGACGAGAACCTCTACCGAGCGCTACAGGCGGGCATGTGCGGCTTCCTCGTCAAGGATTCCCACCCCACCCAGCTGCTCGACGCCATCCACCGGGCCGCCGACGGCGACCCGGTGTTCTCCCCCGACGTCCTGCGCCGCGTGATCGGCACCGCGCTGACCAACCGTCCGCCCACCACCAGCACCCCGCGCGGTCCCGAGCTGACCCCACGCGAACGGGAAGTCCTGGCACTGCTGGCCGATGGCCTGCCCAATGCCGAGATCGGCGCGCGATTGAACATGGGCGTCACCACCGTGAAAACCCATGTCACCAACCTGATGGCCAAAACCGGCGCCGACAATCGCGTGCGTCTGGCCGTCCACGGCCTGCGCACGCTCGGCTAGAACTCCCAGTCCTCGTCTTCGGTGTTGATCGCCTTGCCGATGACGTAGCTCGAACCCGAACCCGAGAAGAAGTCGTGGTTCTCGTCGGCGTTGGGGGAGAGCGCCGACAGGATCGCCGGGTTCACCTCGCACTCGTCCTTCGGGAACAGGCCCTCGTAGCCGAGGTTCATCAGCGCCTTGTTGGCGTTGTAGCGCAGGAACTTCTTGACGTCCTCGGTGAGGCCGACCTCGTCGTAGAGGTCCTGGGTGTAGTCGACCTCGTTGTCGTAGAGCTCGAAGAGCAGCTCGAAGGTGTAGTTCTTCAGCTCGTCGCGCTCGGCCTGGGAGACCAGCTCGAGGCCCTTCTGGTACTTGTAGCCGATGTAGTACCCGTGCACGGCCTCGTCGCGAATGATCAGGCGGATCATGTCGGCGGTGTTGGTGAGCTTGGCCCGCGAGGACCAGTGCATCGGCAGGTAGAAGCCGGAGTAGAACAGGAAGCTCTCCAGCAGCGTGGAGGCGACCTTGCGCTTGAGCGGGTCGTCGCCGTTGTAGTACGACAGGACGATCTCGGCCTTGCGCTGCAGGTTGCGGTTCTCCTCCGACCAGCGGAACGCCTCGTCGATCTCCTTGGTGGAGCACAGGGTGGAGAAGATCGAGCTGTAGCTCTTGGCGTGCACCGACTCCATGAACGCGATGTTGGTGTACACCGCCTGCTCGTGCGGGGTGAGCGCGTCCGGGATGAGGCTGACCGCGCCGACGGTGCCCTGGATGGTGTCGAGCAGCGTCAGGCCGGTGAAGACCCGCATGGTGAGCTGCTTCTCGTCCGGGGTGAGGGTGTTCCAGGACGGGATGTCGTTGGACACCGGGACCTTCTCGGGCAACCAGAAGTTGCCGGTCAGACGATCCCAGACCTCGGCATCCTTCTCATCGGGCACCCGATTCCAATTGATGGCCGACGCCCGATCGATGAGCTTCATTCCGCCTCCACACCTTTCCGCCAGACCTGATGACCCGCACTCGCCGCCGTGCGCGAGGACCTTCACCCAGAACACTACTCGTAGTGGGTGACAACCTCCGGGAGCACTACAGCTTGTGTTGCGGCGCGTAGAACTCGGCCTGATCGGCCGAACACCCACACCACACACGCGGCCACCATTGTGCGGCACGATCGCGCGCACACCACCATCGCATCGCCAGTGATTCGCCACATGCGTGTGATCGGTGACCGCCACCGGTGAGGGCGGCCACTACCCCGGCTCCCTCCCGCTGCGGATCGAGGACACCGAATCCGGCAGACTGGGCATCCGACAGGGCTCGCTCGCGGGCCGGAGGGAGGCGGGAGTCGTCCCGCGCGAGGGGGATTTGTCGAATGCTGATGCGTCGCTGCGCGGTGGCCGCCGCAGTCATGATCGGGCTGACCGCCTGCCAGGAGAATCTGCCGAAACAGCGGGCGGCCACACCGATCGAGGCGGCTTCGGCGATGCCCGCGTACTGGAAGACCGCGCCGACCACCGATAATCAGCGCCTCGAACTGCTGCGGCGGCTTCGCGCGATCGACCCTTGCGCCCTGGTCCCTCGCGCCGATCTCGCGAAGTTCGGAAAGTTGATCGAGGTCGAGAACCGCGGACCGAGCCGGTGCGAGGCAACGTTCGACTCCACTGAGAGCGGCAAGGGAACCTCGGTCAGCTGGGCGACCGGGGTGGCGCCGACCGGATACGGCTGGGGCAACTCCGAACTGGAGGAAGTAGACGGGATCACCATCGGAGTTCTCGACGATCTCGATGGGGCACCGCCGAGGGAAGGGCAACTGGACCGAAGTTGCGTCGCGACCGCGGTTTTCGCCAATACGACCACCCTCCCGGTTCATGTGCGGACACCGCTCGGCACCGAACCGTGCCCGCCCGCTCAGGCTGCGCTGGCCAGGGCGATGGGCGGACTCGCCGGCGAAGCGCCACAGGGCACCTCGCCGGACGCGCCGCGGACCGCGCTGCACGGCAAAGACCCGTGCGAGGTCGCGGGCGTGCTCGGCGCATCGCTCACCGTCATCGATCAGCGAGTCTGGTCCTGCCAGTTCACTGTCGGAGGTGCGGCCGTCCATGTGGACTACGACTACGAGCCCCGAGACGTCATCGTCATGGACAAGACTCTTTTCGTCATCAACGGTCACACCGGCTACGGTGCCGGCCAGACCGGTGACTATGTCTCGTACGCAGCCATAGTCGGGCCCGCCCTGCCCGGACCGGGCTCCGAGCTGCTCGGCCCGAATGTCCCGGCCGTGCGAGCCTTCGGCGATGACCCCGCCGCCGTCGAATCCGCACTGCGCGCGACCGTCGAACTCTTCCCCGCCATCTGATCCGGACAAGGAGAACCCCTGTGCGCCAGCTCATCCTGCTCACCGCCGCCGCGCTGATGATGGTCGCCTGCGGGACCGAACCCGCGCCGGACTCCATGCCGCAGGGCGGATTCTGGTCCACCGCAGCGGTTTCCGATCAGGAGAAGCTCGCCGTGCTGCGCAAGGTCAGGGCGATCGATGTGTGCGCGCTGCTCCCCCGCGCATCGCTGCGCACCCTCGGCACCGTGCGTGACATCGAGAACGTGCATCCGAATCAGTGCAGGCTCAGTATCGCCGTCGATGGCCATCTCACCGGGATCGATGCGACCTGGAGTACCGGGGTGATGTTCGAGGGTGAGCCGAGCATGGACGGCCCGGTGGACGAGGAGTCGATGGGGGATGTGCGGGTGCTGTTCAACGACGAGCCCGCGGCGTCGGCCGATCCGCAGGTGCGTGGGGCGTGTCAGGCGTGGGCGCGGTTCGTGGCGGGGGCCGATCTGTCGTTGAGTGTGCGGGCGCCGCAGGATGCGTGCGTGTCGGCGAAGGCACTGTTGCGGATCGCGGTGACCGAGTGGCGTAAGGAGCCGCCGCAGGGTCACTCGCCGGATTCGGATCGGGCGGTGGTCACCGGAGCGGATCCGTGTGCGGTCGCGCCGATGCTCGGTGTCCGGGTGCCGGTGGCCGATCAGGGCGTCATCACGTGCAAATTGAGCGTCGACGGGCGCGATGCGATCGTCACCTACGACTACAACGAGGAACGTTCGATCATCGACGACACCCCCGCCTTCACCGTCGGCACCCGTCAGGTGTACCGATTCGACACCGCCCAGTCCGACCTGGCGTCGCTGTCGGCCGTCGTCGGCCCCGGCCTCGCACCGGGGCCGACCGACGCGCTGCTCGGTCGGCGCGTGCCGACCGTCTCGGTCACGGCCCACTCGACGATCGCGGAGAAGGTCATGCGCGAAACCCTGCCGCTGGTGCGCTGACACCCTGCCGCCGACTCGGACGACAACGTTCTGAGAACGACCTGGCGTGATGTTTGCGCGAGGGTTGCCGTCACGGGCAGACTCGGTGGTCGGGCTCGGGTCCGGGCCCGGGTCTGCCGAGGACAGGGGTACCGATGTATCGCAGGATGGCGCTGGCCGCTGCCGCGTTGCTCGTGTGCGCCGGCTGCGGGAGTGACGACGCGGGCAATCCACCCGACTACGGGAAGTTGCCGCCGCCGCCCGCACCGGTGATTCCCGCCCAGCCCCCGGAGTTCTGGTCGAAGGTCCCCCAAGACGAGCGCCAGCGCGACGAGGTTGCCCAGGCGACGCGCCAGGTCGATGTCTGCGCGGTGCTACCGCGCGAAACGCTCGGGAAGATCGGTGAGGTCAAGAGCGTGACCGTCGGCCTTGATTCGTGTCGAGCCATCCTCGGCGGCGGCGAAGGCCGCGAGGATTCCACCCTGACCTGGCACGCCACCCTGCTGGACAGACTCGGCTCGAGCGGTAGGGGGGTCACCACGCAGGTCGGCGACGCCAGCGTGCGCACGGTCCCCGACCGCGATTCCGGTGAACCCCGGGCCTGCGGTGCGACGGCCTGGTTCCCGTCCGGCGCCGCCTTCTACCTCGGCCTGTCCACTCCCGGCAAGAACCCGTGCACCGTCGCCGGTGACCTGATGCCCGGCATGATCGATCGCTGGCGTCAGTCACCGAAGCAGGGCACCTCCCCCGACACCGCGCCTACGGTGCTGCTCGGCGCCGACCCGTGCACGGTTCGCACGAAACTGGCAGGGGCCGTCCGTGACGACGAGCAGCGCCTGACCCAGTGCCTGTTCGGTTACCGCGGCGAGAAGATCACCGTGAGCTACGAGTACCGCGTGCCCGAGTATCTGGCCGCCAACAGCACCGAGGACCATATCGACGGCCGCACCGTGCACCGCTCGGTCTCGGTCTACGACAGCTCGATCCCGATCTACACCGCGGCCGTCGGCCCGGAACTGCCCGCCGAATCCACCGCGTTCGGCAGGCGTATTCCGGTTGTCGAGGTGGTCGCCGCCACCGACGACGTCGCCAAGGACGTCATGGCACAGGCGCTCACGCTCTTCCCCGCGCGTTAGATCCCCAGCACCAGCTTCGCGGTGGTGAAGTAGATGATCAGCCCGGTCGCATCGACCAGCGTGGTCACCATCGGCGCCGACACGACCGCGGGGTCGATGCGGAACTTCTTGGCCAGCAACGGCATCGTGCCGCCGATGGTCGCCGCCCAGCCACAGATGACCACCAGGGTGATGGCCACGACGATGGCGATCTTCGGCCCGACGAACACCGTGCCGATCAGCAGCCCGGCGGCGGCGAGCATGGTGCCGAGCACCAGCCCGACCCGGCATTCGCGCCAGATCACCTTGAACAGATCCGAGACGCGCACCTCGCCGACCGCCAGGGCTCGCACGCACGCCGTCGCCGCCTGCGCACCGGCATTGCCGCCCGCCCCGATCAGCAACGGGATGAACAGCGCCAGGCTCGCCGCCTGCTCGAGTGTCGTGGCGAACATGTCGGTGACACTCACGGTCAGGGTGGCCGCGAACAACAGCAGCGTCAGCCACAGTGCCCGGTAGCGCGCCAGCTGGAACACCTTGGCGGCCATGTAGTGGCCCTCCCACGGCGCCGAACCGGCCTGCTTGGCGACGTCCTCGCTGTCGGCGGCCTCGAGCACCTCCATGGCGTCGTCGATGGTGAGCAGCCCGACCACCCGGTCCTCGCTGTCGACGACCACCAGGTTGATGAGGTTGGTGGAACTCATCAGCCGGGCGGCCTTCTCCGCGGAATCGGTGGCCCGCACGAACGGCGGTTCGGTGACGACGAGTTCGGACACCATCGCGTCCGGGGAGTGCAGCACCAGCTCACGCAGTTCGACGATGCCGGTGAGGCGGCGGCCGCGATCGACCACGGGCAGCGTGTAGACCGTTTCGGCGTTGCTGCCCTTGGCGCGCACACAGCCCAGCGCCTGGGCGACGGTCAGATTGTCCGGCAGCGCAACGACTTCCGGCGTCATGTACAGCCCGACCGAGCCCTCGGGGTAGCCGAGCAGCGTGGCCGTCATCCGGCGCTCGCGCGGGCTCAGCCCGGCGAGTACCTTCTTGGCGACCTTGGCGGGTGCTTCGTGCAGCATGCGGGCGCGGTCGTCGGGGTCCATCGCCTCGACGAGATCGCGAAAGCTCTTCTCGCGCAGGCCCTGCAGGATCTGCTGCTGGTCGACCGGCTCCAGCTCTTCGAACACACTGAGGGCGCGCTCCTTGTCGAGCAGCCGGAACACGACACCGGCCTGCACGGCGTCCATGCGGGCCAGCGCGTCGGCGATGACGTGCGGCGGACGGTTGTCGAGCCAGTCGAGACCGCCACAGACCCGGTGGGTCTCGACGATGTCGCGCACCGATTCGGACAGGATCTCGAGCGCCTCGGTGACCGCGTGGTCTTCGACGGCGGTCCGGCGCGGCGAAATCACTTCGGGCACAACGGTTTCGGCGGGTACATGACGGGTGGTGACGAGATCGACGTTCGACATGATCGAGTCCTCTGGCGTAACAGCGCACACGCCTGCGGCACAGCTACAGGATGCGCGAAAAGTGGAACGAGTGACGGTGTTTCACACCGCGGGGCGTCCACCGCCGAGGTCGGCACGCACAGACCGGACCGAGCAGGTCAGGATTTGCAGTGCGAAGACGAAGGGGCGACGCCGCGCGGCCTTCGACTGGGAGGTTCGTTGCGCATTGCAACCCCACCTCCTCGCAGTCGCCGCGGGTTGTCGCTCCGCGAATCGCTTGGAGTACCCACCCGGGCACACCCTTCCACCCATGAGAATACATGCGGAGCCCACTCGTTTCACCTCGAGCTCGCGTACCACCGGTCACAGTGACACCGATCACACCATCGGCGGCAACCCGGCGATGACGGTGTCGACGGCTTGTTCAGCGAGGGGCCACAGCTGCGCACGGTCCAGATGCCGCAACGGCCCACGCAACGCCAGTTCCGCGAATCCGTGCACGGTGGACCAGCAACTCCAGGTCGCACCCGGACGCGCCGCGGGGGCGAGATCGCCGACGTGGACCATCATGTCGAGCGCGTCGGCGAGGGCGAGGTAGGCGGGCGAGTCGACGACCGACTCGGGCGAGGTGTCACCGGCGCCGAAGAACGCGACCGCGAACCAGCCCGGCTCGAGCAGCGCGAACCCGATATAGCCCAGGCCGACCGCGCGCAGGCTCGCCCGCGGCGCCGCCTGGCCGCGCTCCATCCCCTCGGCCATCCTGGACTCGATCGCGGCCGACACCGCGCGCAGCAGGGCTTGCCGGTCGGGAAAGTGCCGGTAGGCGGCGTTCGGCGTGACGCCGACCCGGCGGGTGACTTCGCGGATCGTCAGCGCCTCCGGCCCGCCGGACCTGGTGAGTTCCAGCCCGGCTTCGACCAATGCCGCCGCGAGGTCACCGTGGTGATAGGCCAACCCTTGAACTCCCTTTCGGTGAAGTATACGGTGTGAACATATCAAATGTGCACACCGTATACATCGAAGGGTGGCCCATCATGACCGCATTGCCCACCATCGTCGATCGCGACGCCTGGCAGGCCGAACTCGATCAGCTCAGGATCCGGGAGAAGGCCGCGACGCGTGAACTCGACGCCGTCGCCGCCCAGCGGCGGCGCATGCCCGCCGTCCGCCTGCCCGGCTACACGCTGAAAGCCGAAGACGGCAGCGATGTTTCGCTCGCCGACATCTTCGACGGACACTCACAGCTGATCACCTATCACCACATGTGGACGCCGGGGAACACCTGGCAGTGCGCCGGCTGCACCGGCCTCACCGCGCAGTACGCACGGCTGGATTTCCTCGACGGCTACGACGCGCGATTCGTCATCGTGACGCAGGGGCCGATGGACGAGGTGCTCGCCTACAAGAAGCGCGTCGGCAACACGATGACCTGGTATTCGACCGCCGACAGTCCGTTCGGCGCCGACATGGGCGCAGGCCCCGGCGAGGGCTTCGCCGTGAACACCTTCCTGCGCGACGGCGACACGGTCTACCGCAGCTGGCACACCGACGGCCGCGGCACCGAACAACTCGCCTACAGCTTCGGCCTCATCGACGCGCTGCCCTACGGGCGTCAAGAGGAGTGGCAGGACAGCCCCGAGGGCTGGCCGCAGTCACCGACCTACAGCGGCTGGCCGAGCAGCAAGGACATCGCCGCCTCCTACGGCGACCCGAGCGCCTGACCTGCGAGATCCGCACCGACGGCACGCTCGACCGCATGCCAGTCGGGCGTGTGGGTCACCCAGTCGGGGACCTGCCCGGTCTGCGCGCCGAACAGATACAGCCGTGGCACCAGATCGCGCAGGATCCGGTGCACGTCGAGCCGGTCGTCGATCATGTGCGTGATGGCGAGGTCGGTGCAGTGCGGCGCCTTGCCCGCACGAGTTCGGCAGAAGCGCAGGTGTTCTCGGGGAATGCCGGTGCGGGCGGCGAAGTCGTGGTGGTCGAGCCATTGCCTGGTGCGTTGCTCGATGCGCGGGCCGCATTTCGAGATCACCCAGGCATTGCCGTCGAAGCGGGTGACCAGCCGGTTGAGCACTTCGAACGCCTCGGGGCTGGGCGGAGTGCTCATCGCTTCGTCGATGCCGCCCGAGAGGAATACGGTGTCCGCGGCGCCCGGACCGAGCGCCGCCCCTTGATCACTCGGCCGAAATCGACGCCGAGGCGGGGTGGGGAAATATTGTTCATACGACTGCAAGCATGCCCGGGTTTTCCCCGCGTGCCAAGTGAATTTCGGTGCATAACGGCCGGTCCAGGGTTCAGCGCGGTGCGCGCACAATAGTTGCCTGAGCGCGCAGAAGTGGAACAGTGGATCTCGATATCCGCGGCGTGCGGCGCCGCTCGAGTTCCATCCTTCTCACTCCAGGAGAAAACCTGTGCGTTTCGGCATTTTCGTTCCCCAGGGCTGGCGGCTGGATCTGGTCGGTATCGAACCGGCCGACCAGTGGTCGGTGATGCGCGAGCTGGCCCAGCGGTTCGACACCGGTACCGACTGGGAGTCGATCTGGGTCTACGACCACTTCCACACCACGCCCGTTCCCACCGACGAGGCGACCCACGAAGCGTGGTCGTTGATGGCGGCGTTCGCGGCCACCACGTCCCGCGTGCGGTTGGGCCAGATGTGTACCGCCGTGAGCTACCGCAACCCCGCCTATCTCGCCAAGGTGGCCGCCACCGTCGACCTCATCTCGGGTGGCCGGGTGGAGATGGGCATCGGCGGTGGCTGGTACGAACACGAGTGGCGCGCTTACGGTTACGGCTTCCCATCCGCCGGTGAGCGGCTGGGCCGGCTGGACGAAGGCGTGCAGATCTTCCGCCAGGCGTGGCAGACCGGCCGGGCGACGCTCGACGGCAAGTACTACCAGGTCGACGACGCCATCGTGCACCCACGACCGTTGCAGGAGAACGGGATTCCGATCTGGATCGCCGGTGGCGGCGAGAAGAAGACGCTGCGCATCGCCGCGAAGTACGCCGATCACACCAACTTCAGCGGCAATCCCGAAGAGTTCGCCCGCAAGTCCGACATCCTGCGCCGGCACTGCACCGAGGTCGGCACCGATTTCTCGGCGATCACCCGCAGCTCCAACTTCAACGCGATCGTCGGCACCACCGACACCGAAGTACAAGAACGCCTTTCGGCCGTCATCGACCGCTATACCCCGTTCCTCGGCGCCGACGAGGCGAAATCCTATGTGCACGAACAGTTCGCGACCAGCGCGGCCGTCGGCACCCCGGAACAGATCATCGAACGCCTCACCGAGGTGAAGAATCTCGGCCTCGCCTACGCCATCCTCAACTTCCCCGAAGCCGCCTACGACACCTCCGGCATCGAACTGTTCGAACGCGAGGTGATCCCGGCATTGGCATAACCAACGGCCGGTATTGAGCCACGCCTTCTACCGTGGCGCCATGAGGCAACCGGAGGCCGTGCGGCGCGAAGCATCGGCGCTGACCGACAGATACGAACAGCCACCCGGCACGCTCCTTACCCTGAGCCCCGTCGTCACCGAACAGCACTCAGGAATGACGGGCGGTCGTGATTCGCCGGCCTACGCGGGAAAGGTCGGGACGATCGATTCGCCCATGTGGCGCAGGGTGGCGCAGGCGTCGGTGGCCGGTTGGGTGGGGTTGTTCACTACGACCATGCGGATTACACCTTGGGCTGCGGAGAAGAGAATGTCGCAGGAGGTAGGGGTGTCACCGAGTCGGCGACCGGTGCGGCCTGCGACGGTGTAGTCGGTGAAAGCTGAGGCGCCTGATTCCTTTTCGAATTCCTGGAGAGTTCGCGAGGTCGAGAACACCCTCAGGTGGGCAGTGGCGCCGGTCCACGCGCAAGTCTGCCAGCCGGCGGAAGCCGCACCGGTCGCCACCTTCGTCGCGGGGTCGACACCGGCCTCCCGCAGTGCGTCCGCGGCAACCCCGGTGCACGGCTCGAACAATGCCGTCGTTTCCGCGGGCTCGGGTTTCTCGCTCGAACATCCGACGAGCGCTGCCAACGCCGATCCCCCGGCCGCCACCACCATGAGCGCGCGCTTCATCCGTTTCCTCTCACCGTGCATCGCAAATCGCGGCCACGCTAACAAGGCCCGCAATGCCCCTACGCCATCGTTCGACAAGACCTTGGCCGATCACCACCAGCACGCATTCGCGCTGTGACGAACCCGCACCGGGTGCTGCGTCTTGCGCGCTGTCAGCGAACTACGTGCACGCCCGTTCGCTTGCGGCGCGTTCCGGCAGCGGGTCCGCGATGGCCCAGCCTTCGGCCAGCAGTTCGTCGACAGCGGCGACAGCGGTGGCGAGGCGTTGCTCGTGCGGGCCGGTCAGCATCGTGAATCGCCGTCCGGTGCGGGTGAGTTCGTCGCGGAAACGCTCGGCCATCCACGGCCGTAGGCGTTCGCCGTCGCGCAAACCGTCGTCTTCGAATGCGACGCCGACATGGTCGGTGAGCAACCACAGGTGCTGACGGTGCTCGGCGACGATGCCGGGATGGGCGAAGCCGAGGTAGCGCTCGTGCCAGATGGTCGTGGCGAAGGAATCGGTATCGCAGACGAGTACCGGCCCCGTTTCGCGGGCCGCGCGGTCCTCGGCCGCTTGCTGGTGCGCGGCGATCAGCGGGAATTCCGGCGATGTGAACTCGACGTCGGACCAGTGCCCGCCCGGACCGAGGGCGGCCAGCTTCCGTTCGCTGTATTCGCGGCCGTACTCGGGGACGTAGCGGGCGCCGTAGTGCGCGGCGAGCGCCTCGGCCATGGTCGTCGTTCCCGTCGATTCCGCACCGAGCACCACCACCCGCTTGGTCATCGCGGCGCAGACCGGCGGGGAGAGGAAGGCCCAGTGCGCGACCGGGTTTCGGCGGATCTCGGTCGCCGAGATCGGGTGGTGCAGCCGCCGCGGGTCGACGCAGATCGCGTCGGCGCCGAAGCGTCGGCCCAGCTCCTCGCCGTAAGCCTCCGAGGTGAAGACCGCGTCGACGGGGTCAGGTACAGCAGCGAAGAACACCGCCATGTGGGCGTCCCAGATCGCGGGGTCGCTGATGTCCATCGGCACATCGTCGACGGCGCCGACGACGGAAATTCCTGGCTGCGAATGCATTTCGCGCATCCAGGCCACCCGGTCGGCGAGTGGGATCGACTCCACCGAGGAGGCACACACCAGCACGGTCAACCGATCGCAGCGGGCGGCAGCGGTGCGGACCAAGTGGTGATGTCCGGCATGCGGCGGATAGAACTTGCCGAGCACCAGCCCGTGCCCATACCGCGTCATACCGCGACCACCACCGGCGCCTCGACCACATCACGCCGCCACGCGATCAAACCCCGAACGCACAGCGCGAGGAATCCGAGGTACAACAGCGCCGTCAGGAACAGCCCCTTGTAGGCGTAGAGCGGGATGTAGACGATATCGGCCGCGATCCACAACCACCACGACTCCAGCCGTTTGCGGCACTGCCCATAGGTCGCCATCAGCGACAACGCGGTGGTCAGCGCGTCCCAGAACGGCACGGTGGACTCGGTGGCGGTGTCGAGCAGCACGGTGATCGCGGCAGTACCGAGCACCCCGCACGCCGCGAGCACCAGCCATTCGACCCGCGTCGTCCGACGTACAGGCAGCGGCTGGGTGCGCGAGGACCCGTGCACCCACGTCCACCACCCGTACCCGGCCAGCACGATGAACACCACCTGTAACCCCGCGTCGGCGAAAAGCCCTGCCTGGGTGAACAACAGAATGAAGAACACATTGTTGGCGATGCCGATCGGCCAGTTCGCGATGTGCTGGCGAGCGACCAACCACACGCACAGCGCCCCACTGCCGAACCCGAGCACCTCGGTCCAGCTCACCGCCGTCCCGAGCAGCGTGAACAACGGCTGCTGCAGTGCGGCAACCAGATCCAGCGGATTCATCTCCCCCACCTCACTATTAGTCATCTCGACCATAATTGATCCCAAGCCCTACCGCAAGACGCGCTCCGCGCCGAACCCTTCGAACATGAAGCGATTCAGCCTCTTTCATGACTGTGGCCTTGACCACAGTGTGGAACTCCGGCTATGTTCTCTCGCCAACAGACTTGGACATTCGTTCAGTTGACCGAGTGTCCGCCTGGGGATCGAGGACGCAGATGTTGAGGACGATGAGGCGACCGGTGCGCTGGATGACGGCACTCGCCCTCGCGGCAGCGCTGGCCGTGAGCAGCGCCCCGGTGACCGCCGAGCCGGCAGTACCGCTGACACCGTTGCGGGCGCAGGGATCCGCGTTGATCGACGGTTACGGACGCACAGTCCTGCTGCACGGCGTGAACACCGTCGACAAGGACGCGCCCTACCTGCAACCCGGTGACGGATTCACCCTCACCGATGCATCGGCGGCGACCCTGGCCCGGCACGGGTTCTCCACGGTGCGGCTCGGAGTGTCGTTCGACGGGTTGATGCCGACGGAGGGCGTTGTCGACACCGCCTATCTGGATCGGGTCGAGAATGTGGTGGATACCCTTGCCGCGCACGGGATCTACACCTTGCTCGACAATCACCAGGACGGATTGTCGAAGATCTGGGACGGCAACGGGTTTCCCGAGTGGGCGATCCGCGCCCGGCCCGCCGACGGCGAGCCGAACCCAGGCTTCCCGCTGTTCTATCTGATGCCGAGCATGAACGCCGGATGGGACGAGGTGTGGAACAACACCTATGGGGTGCTGAATCATCTCGGAGTGGCGCTCGGCGCGCTCGCCGAGCGGATGAACGGGCGCGCGAGCGTGCTCGGGATCGAGTTGCTCAACGAACCGTGGCCCGGCTCACCGTTTCTCACCTGCTATCCGGACGGCTGTCCCGACTTCGACGTGAAATACCAACGGGCGCTGCAACAGCTGACCGATGCGGTCCGGGCGCGCAATGCCACGGTGCCGGTGTTATGGGAGCCGAATGTCACCTGGAACGAGTCGATGCCGAGCCACCTGGGCAAGAATCCACCGATCACCAGTCCGAATATCGTGTTCTCCCCGCACGACTACTGCATCCCCAGTCAGCTCGCGATCTACCTCGGCCTGCCCGAGGAACTGCGCGCGTTGTGCCCCGCGCAGCAGGACCTGACCTGGTCGAACATCGATTCGTTCGCCGACCGCACCGACATTCCCACCATGGTCACCGAATTCGGTGACGGTGACCCGACAGTATTGCGCAACACCATCATTCGGGCCGATGAACGGTTCGTCGGCTGGCACTACTGGCATTACCGATCCGGCGACGGGGATCCCTTCCGTGGCGACCTCGGCCGCGAACTCGTCCGCACCTATCCACGGGCCACGGCAGGCACTCCCGACAGCATGGTCTTCGATTCCGGCACAGGCGATTTCGCCTACCGGTACCGTCCACGCCCGGCCTCCGCACCGACCGAGATCTACGTCTCGGACCTGTTCCATCCGGACGGCTACGAGGTGAAGGTCACCGGCGGACAGGTCACCTCGTCACCCGGCGCGCGCATCGTCACCGTGGAAGCCGACAGCACCGACCCGGTCACCGTCCGCATCCACCGTCCCGGCTCGGCAGGCGCCGACTTACCTTCTGCCGGTGGCACCGGATCGGCCTCGGGGTTCCCCTGGCTGTCTTCCGGTTCCGCGGGCTGACGGCCGCAAGCCGGTGAGCAGGTCGGCAAGGTCGGCAGCGGGTGCTTGTTAAGCGGCGTCGACCACGCTGAGCCCTATGAGCAACGCAGCACCGCCCCGGCACGCGGCGAGGAACAGCGGATACGAGCGCGAGGCCGCCGAGCGACCGACGTTCGAAGACGAATTCCCGCTCACCGCACGCACTTCCAGCGGCGACGAGACCGGGGTGATCCCCGCGTTCCTCATCGATATGACGCTGCACGCCGCGATCGGCGCCACCGCCTGGTACATCGCGTCCGGCACGACAGCCGTTCTGTACGGCATCCTCGCCTGGCTCGGCGTGTCCTTCCTGCACCGGACAGTCATCCAACGACTCACCCGCACGACGATCGGCAAGTGCTCCTACGGACTCCGGCTGCGCTACGCCGACGGCACCTACCCCTCGACCTGGCAGCTGATCGTCCAATGGTTCCGAGGCGGCTGGTCCTGCTTCGACCTCTTCGACAGTGCCCGCTGACGGATAAGGGGCGGTCCCCCTCGGGAGACCGCCCCTTGTGCCGAGCTCAGCTCACAGCATGCAGGACACGCAACCCTCGACTTCGGTTCCCTCCAAAGCCATCTGGCGCAGGCGGATGTAGTAGAGCGTCTTGATGCCCTTGCGCCATGCGTAGATCTGCGCCTTGTTCAGGTCGCGGGTGGTGGCGGTGTCCTTGAAGAACAGCGTCAGCGACAGGCCCTGGTCCACGTGCTGGGTGGCCGCGGCGTAGGTGTCGATGATCTTCTCGTAGCCGATTTCGTAGGCGTCGTCGTAGTACTCGAGGTTGTCGTTGTCCAGGTAGGGGGCCGGGTAGTAGACGCGGCCGATCTTGCCTTCCTTGCGGATCTCGATCTTCGACGCCACCGGGTGGATCGAGCTGGTGGAGTGGTTGATGTAGGAGATCGAACCCGTCGGCGGGACGGCCTGCAGGTTCTGGTTGTAGATGCCGAATTCCTGCACCGAGGCCTTCAGCAGACGCCAGTCGTCCTGGGTGGGGATGCGCACGCCGGCGTCGGCGAACATCTGAGCCACCTTGTCGGTCTTGGGCTCCCACGCCTGCTCGGTGTACTTGTCGAAGTACTCACCGCTGGCGTACTTGGAGTCGGCGAACCCACCGAAGGAGCTGCCGCGCTCCTTGGCGATCAGGTTCGAGGACCGAATCGCGTGGTAGACAACGGTATAGAAGTAGATGTTGGTGAAATCCACACCCTCTTCGGAGCCGTAGTGGACCCGCTCACGCGCCAGATACCCGTGCAGGTTCATCTGGCCGAGGCCGATGGCGTGGGACTCGTTGTTGCCCTGCTCGATCGAGGGCACCGAGTAGATGTGGGTCTGGTCCGAGACAGCGGTGAGCGCGCGGATCGAGGTTTCGATGGTCTGACCGAAGTCCGGCGAGTCCATCGCCTTGGCGATGTTGAGCGAACCCAGGTTGCACGAGATGTCCTTGCCCACCTTGGAATAGGACAGATCGTCGTTGAATTCCGAGGGGGTGGAGACCTGCAGGATCTCCGAGCACAGGTTCGAGTGGGTGATCTTGCCCTTGATCGGGTTGGCCCGGTTCACCGTGTCCTCGAACATGATGTAGGGGTAGCCCGACTCGAACTGCAGCTCGGCGATGGTCTGGAAGAACTCGCGCGCCTTGATCTTCGACTTGCGGATGCGCTTGTCGTCGACCATCTCGTAGTACTTCTCGGTGACGTCGACATCGGCGAACGGCTTGCCGTAAATGCGCTCGACGTCGTACGGCGAGAACAGGTACATGTCCTCGTTCTTCTTCGCCAGCTCGAAGGTGATGTCGGGGATCACCACACCCAGCGAGAGCGTCTTGATGCGGATCTTCTCGTCCGCGTTCTCGCGCTTGGTATCGAGGAAGCGGTAGATGTCGGGGTGGTGGGCGTGCAGGTACACCGCGCCCGCGCCCTGACGCGCACCCAGCTGGTTGGCGTAGGAGAACGAGTCCTCGAGCAGCTTCATGATCGGGATGACACCCGAGCTCTGGTTCTCGATCTTCTTGATCGGCGCGCCGTGCTCACGAATATTGCTGAGCAGCAGGGCCACACCGCCGCCGCGCTTGGACAGCTGCAGCGCGGAGTTGATGGAGCGCCCGATGGACTCCATGTTGTCCTCGATGCGCAGCAGGAAGCAGGACACGGGCTCGCCGCGCTGCTTCTTGCCGGAGTTGAGGAAGGTGGGGGTGGCGGGCTGGAAACGGCCGTCGATGATCTCGTCGACCAGGTTGCGCGCGAGCACCTCGTCACCGGCGGCCAGCGTCAGCGCGACCATGCAGACACGATCTTCGAAACGCTCCAGGTAGCGCTTACCGTCGAAGGTCTTGAGCGTGTACGAGGTGTAGTACTTGAACGCGCCGAGGAAGGTCGGGAACCGGAACTTCTTGGCGTAGGCCTGCTGGAACAGCTGCTTGACGAAGGGTCGACCGTACTGGTCGAGCACCTCGGTCTCGTAGTAGTTCTCCTTGACCAGGTAGTCCAGCTTCTCGTCCAGGTTGTGGAAGAAGACGGTGTTCTGGTTCACGTGCTGCAGGAAGTACTGGTGCGCGGCCTCGCGATCCTTGTCGAACTGGATCTCGCCGTTGGGGCCGTACAGGTTCAGCATCGCGTTGAGAGCGTGGTAGTCGAGCACCTCGCCCGCCTCGCCGCGCACCGCGGACTGCTCTAAGCGTGCTGACTTTCCTGCCGGTGCTGTGGTTGCTGTTGCCAAAACAATCCCAATCCCTCTCGGACGCGCGCGACGTCCTCAGCGGTTCCCATGAGTTCGAAGCGATACAAGTACGGCACCCCGCATTTTTGCGAGATGATGTCCCCTGCAACGCAATAGGTATCGCCGAAGTTCGTGTTGCCGGCCGCGATCACCCCGCGCAGCAGCGCACGGTTGTGTGGGTCGTTGAGGAACTTGGCGACTTGCCGCGGAACGAGGTCCTTGTCGGGACGCTGTCCACCCATGACGTGCCGACCACCGCCGTAGGTGGGGGTGATCAGCACGTAGGGTTCGTCGATCCGCAGCGAATCAGCGGTGTGCAGTGGAAGTCGAGTTGCCGGGAGACCGAGCTTCTCGACGAAACGATGGGTGTTCTCCGAAGCGCTGGAGAAGTAGACCAGCCCGCCCGGAGTCATCTGCTCGGGCATGGCGCCTCCTTACCGGCGAACCGGCGCGAACTAAGCAGCCGCGACGGCGAGCGACTTGATGCGGTCGGGACGGAAGCCCGACCAGTGATCCTCACCCGCGACGACAACCGGCGCCTGCAGGTAGCCCAGCGCCATGACGAAGTCACGCGCCTCGTCGTTCTCCGAGATGTCGATGATCTCGTAGTCCACGCCGACCTTGTCGAGAGCCTTGTAGGTGGCGTTGCACTGCACGCAAGCGGGCTTGGTGTACACGGTGATGGTCATGATGGAAGTCCCTCTCTCCTATGCCTGATCCACAGCCTGTGATCCGTATGCAATGCACGAACGGGTGATGCTGCGCAAACTCCTGGATCTGACGAAGAAAGCCCTGCTCGCAACCCCTTCCCTTGGGCCCGATCAGTGGTGGCTCCACACCGTCTTCCAGTACGACAGACACTACACCTAGTGTCCGACAGATGGGAACAACACAAGGTGTTGCGAGTCGCACGGATGTAATTCCCACGCGGTAAGTCCCAGGACGGGCCACCGGCGAGCAGGTGAAACAGTGGTTCAGATCACGATTTCGTCTACCGGCGAGTCTTCAGCAAACTTCGTGGACAGCGAAGGGGCGTCGCACCCGTGATGGATGCGACGCCCCTGCCGAACCGCCAGCTTACGCCGAGATCAACGTGCCGTTCACCGCGGCGACCAACTGGTGGACGGTCGCGCCGAGCTGGGTCAGCGCCTCGGCATCCTCTGCCGGATGAGCCTGCGCGAAACGCTCGCCGATGGTCGCGAACTGCGCGTGCGCCGACTCGACGACGACGCCGCCCGCCACGCCGACGGACTTGACGGCGTCGCCGTGCGCCCACGCCGCGGCGTTCGGGCTGATCGAGGCGCTCACCACGGCGACCGGCTTGCCCTTGATCGCACCGGCGCCATACGGACGCGAGGCCCAGTCGATGGCGTTCTTCAGCACGGCGGGCAGGGTGCCGTTGTATTCGGGAGTGACCAGCAGGACAGCATCGGCCGCTGCGACGGCGGCACGCAGCGCCTCGGCCTGCGCGGGCACCGCGCCGGGCACGTCCAGGTCTTCGTTGTAGAACGGGATCTCGCCGAGACCCTCGTAGATGGCGATGTCGACACCGGCGGGCGCGGTCTGCGCGGCAGCCTCGGCCAGGCGGCGATTGATGGAGCCCGCGCGCAGGCTTCCGACGAGAGTGAGGATGCGGGTCTCGCTCATGGCGACTCCTGGTGTACTCAGTGGGATGATCCAAGTTTCATTCGACATTAACCGGACCTCGGTCCGATTACTTCCCGCGGAGGACGTGTGAGCGGCGTGAGCTATGGCACACCCAGGTCCGACGAGCCGCCCCTGCTCGGCATCGGGCGGCCATTGCCCGGTAGCGCGGAGCCGGTCGAACGTGCCGACGCCGCCCGAAACCGCGCCCTGTTGCTGGACGCGGCCCAGCAATTGGTGCGCGAGCACGGCGTCGACGGACTGACGATGGACGCGCTCGCCAAGCGCGCGGGTGTCGGCAAGGGCACGGTCTTTCGCCGGTTCGGCAATCGCACCGGGTTGATGCTCGCCCTGCTGGATCACTCCGAGCAGAAGTTCCAGGCCGCGTTCATGTTCGGGCCCGCACCGCTGGGTCCCGCGGCGAACCCGGTCGAACGGCTGATCGCGTTCGGGCGCACCCGGCTGCTCGATATCGAGGTCGAGGGCGATCTGCACCAGGCCGCGGAGAAGAACGGGCGCTTCGGTGACGGACCGTACGGCCTGCACAAGGCGCACGTCACGCTGCTCCTGCGCGCGGCCGGGGTCGACGGTGAAGTCCCGCTGATCGCCGACACACTGCTGTCCACGCTGTCGGCGGCCTTGGTCATCCACCAGGTCGAGGTGCTCGGCTACACACGTACGCAGATCGGCGACAACTGGGAATGGCTCGTTCGCCGGGTCATTTCCCCTGCCCCACAAGTAGAGTGAGACGGCATGGGGACACTGCGTGAACAGATCATTGCCGAATTGGGTGTGCTGCCCGAGATCGAGCCGAAGCAGGAGGTCCGGCGGCGCGTCGACTTCCTGAAGGACTACCTGGCAACCACCCCTGCCAAGGGGTTCGCCCTCGGGATCAGTGGCGGACAGGACAGCGCGCTGGCCGGGCGGCTGTGCCAGCTGGCCGTCGAGGAGCTGCGCGCCGACGGTGTCGAGGCGAAGTTCCTCGCGGTGCGGCTGCCCTACGGCGTACAAGCCGACGAGCACGACGCGCAGACCGCGCTGAACTTCGTCGACCCCGATCGCACGGTCGTGGTGAACATTCGCCCCAGCGCCGACGCCGTGGGCGTCGAGGTCGCGGGCGCGCTCGATCACGAGCGGTTACGCGACTTCGTGCGCGGCAACATCAAGGCGCGCGAGCGGATGGTCGCCCAGTACGCCCTCGCGGGCCAGGAAAGCCTGCTGGTGGTCGGCACCGATCACGCGGCCGAAGCGGTCACCGGGTTCTTCACCAAGTTCGGCGACGGCGGTGTGGACCTGACTCCCCTCACCGGTCTCACCAAGCGTCAGGGCGCGGCCCTGCTGCAAGAACTCGGCGCACCGTCGAGCATCTGGTCCAAGGTCCCCACCGCCGACCTCGAAGACGACCGCCCCGCCCTGCCCGACGAGGAAGCCCTCGGCCTGCGCTACAGCGAGATCGACGACTACCTCGAAGGCAAGGACGTCACCCCCGAGGTGGCCGCTCGCGTGGAATCGATCTTCACCAACACCCGCCACAAGCGCACCGTCCCGGTGACACCCCTCGACACCTGGTGGCGCTAGGAGGTGTGTCGGCCGACTGTTGATCCGCTAGCTCAACAGATCGTCGCGCCTTCACCGGATGCTATGGCGCGCAACAGGTCTCGGACCAGGTCGTAGTCCGGTTCTTTGCGGAAGCGTAGGCAGCCTTTGCCCATGTCGTGGTCCGCGAGGCGGTCGGCGAAGGCCGCTCGGACGTCGGAGCGGAGTAAGTAGACGGAGATGTACTGCTTCTGGCTGGCGAAGGCGACTTCGCCGGTGCCGTCGCGTTCGTAGGCGGGCATGCCGTGGGACATGACCTCGGTGAAGCCGGGCAGCTCTGTCAGGCACAGCTCGCGCAGCCTGGTCACGGCCTCGCGGCGAGCGTCCGGGAGTTCGGCGAGGTAGGCCGCCACGTCCGGGGCTTTGCTCTGGACCATGGGCCCTCAGCCGCCGGCGAAGGGCGGAAGGACGTCGACGCGGTCGCGGAGCATGGCCGACGGGTCGCGGGTGAGCTCGTCGCCGATGAGGAAGGCGCAGACGCCGACGAGGCCGTCGACATCCGAGCCGTAGGTGGCGGCGAGGGTCGCTCGGAGGTCGGCGACGGTGGCGCCGTCGGGGAGGTCGAGTGATTCGGTGTTCTTGCCGACCGCGTCGGCGATCGCGGCGAAATAGCGGACCTCAACCACCGATGGCTCCCATCGTGCGTTCCGGGGGGACGAAACCGGCGGCGTCGATACCGTGACCGGCCCATTTCTGCCACATCGCACCGCGCCACAGCTCGGCGACCTCGTCGTCGTCGGCGCCCGCCCGCAGCGCGGTGCGCACGTCGAACTCCTGGTCGCTGAACAGGCACGAGCGCAGCATGCCGTCGGCGGTGAGCCGGGTGCGGTCGCAGCTGTCGCAGAACTTGCGGGTGACGGTCGCGATGATGCCGACCGTCGCCGGTCCGCCGTCGACCAGCCATTTCTCGGCCGGAGCCGAGGGATCGGCGCGGACGGTGGGGGTCAGCGTGAAGCGCTCGCCGAGGACGTCGAGGAGGTCGGCGGCGGTCACCATGTGATCGCGAGCCCACTCGTGGTCGGCGTCGAGGGGCATTTCCTCGATGAATCGCAGTTCACATTGTTCGGCCAGGCACCACGCGAGCAGGTCGGCCGCGCCCGCCAGGTTCTGGCGCATCAGCACGGCGTTGACCTTCACCGGCGCCATGCCCGCGTCGCGCGCGGCCCGGATGCCGTTGAGGACCGATTCCAGGCGGTCGCGGCGGGTGAGGCGGGTGAAATCTTCCCGGTCGACGGTGTCGAGGGAGACATTGACCCTGGTCAGACCGGCCGCAGCGAGCTTGTGAATGCGGTGTTCCAGGCCGACGCCATTGGTGGTCATGGCCAGTGGGGTGCCGGGCACCGCCGCGTGACAGCCCGCGATGATCTGCTCCAGCTCACGGCGCATCAGCGGTTCGCCGCCGGTGAACCGCACCTCACGCACGCCCAGCTCGCGCACGGCCAGCGAAACCAGCCGCACGATCTCGTCGGCGGTGAGCAGTTCCTGGCGCGGAATCGGCGGCAGGCCCTCCTCCGGCATGCAGTAGGTGCAGCGCAGCGAGCATTTCTCGGTGATGGACACGCGCAGATCGCGGGCGATCCGGCCGAAGCGGTCGACGAGGAACGGCGTATCGGGCCTGCCGTCCAGGGACGGACGCTCCGATCGCACGGCGGGTATCCCCATCTCGACCAGCGTCATCTCTACAGTATGACTCGTAAGGCCCGTCACACTCCGTGCGCCGGGCCGATTCTTCGCGAACTCGTCAGCTCACCGCGAATGCCCCGCCACCGTGAGCAACGCGACCCTGACCGGCCCCGACAGCGGCGATTAAGCTGACAGCATGACTCCCCGGCCCGCTACCGCGTCGGCACGCAGCGTCGATGAGTACCGCGACACCGTCGCCGCGCTGCTGGCCCATCTCGCCGACCGCCCTGATGAACGGGTGGCTGTACCCGATGCGCTCGGCCGCACCCTGTCGGCCGATGTGGTTTCGCCGATCGACCTGCCGGTGTTCCGTAACTCGGCGATGGACGGCTACGCGGTGCGCGCGGCCGATGTGGCCGTCACGCCGGTCACGCTGCCGGTCGTCGGCGTGGTGGCGGCGGGTAAGCCGGGCACCGACGCGCTGCCCGCGGGCTCGGCGGTGAAGGTGATGACCGGTGCGCCGATCCCGCCCGGTGCCGACTGTGTGGTGCCGGTCGAGGATGTGCAGACCGGTGACCATCGGATCGTGGTCGAACGTGGACGTGGGCGTGGCGAATTCGTGCGCGAAGCCGGTACCGATGTGCGGACCGGCGAGCTCGTCGCCAGGGCGGGCACGGTGCTCGCCCCCCGGCATATCGCGGCGCTGGCGGCCGTCGGCCTCCCGACCGTGCCGGTGCGCACTCGATTACGTGCCGTCTGCATCACCACCGGTGACGAACTGCGACCCGCCGGGAGCACGCTCGCGCCGGGGCAGATCTACAACTCGAACGGCATCGCCCTGGCCGCGGCATTGCGGGCCGACGGTGTCGAGGTGGTCGAGGTCGCGCACAGCACCGACGACCCCGCGGTGTTCACCTCGGTGCTGAACGCGGCGACCGACGTCGCCGACCTGGTCTTCACCTCCGGCGGCGTGTCCAAGGGCGACTTCGAGGTCGTCAAGGATGTGCTCGGTCCGCTCGGCGGGACTTTCGGCTCGGTCGCTGTGCAACCCGGCGGACCGCAGGGCTACACGGTGGTCGACGAGGTCCCTGTACTCAGTTTCCCGGGCAATCCGGTGAGCACGATGGTGTCGTACGCGGTGTTCGCGCGCCCCGCCGTGCGCGCCCTGGCCGGCCTGCCGGAGGTCGCGAGCAGCGAAACGACCCTGCTGACACCGCTGCGCTCCCCCGCCGGTCGCCGCCAATACCTGCGCGGCCTGTTGACCGAGGCCGGAGTCGAAGTGATCTCGGGTCCCGGCTCGCATCTCATCGCGGGCATGGCCTGGGCCGATGTGCTCGTCGACGTACCCGCCGAGGTCACCTCGCTGGCCGCCGGTGTCCCTGTGCGAATCTTGACGCTATGAGCGAGTTGTCCCACGTCGACCGCGAGGGTCGGGCGCGCATGGTCGATGTCAGCGCGAAAGCCGACACCACCCGGATCGCTGTCGCCGCAGGCGAATTGCAGACCACCGCCGAGGTGGTCGCGTTGGTGCGGGCCGAGGGTATGCCCAAAGCGGATGTGCTCTCCACCGCCCGTTTGGCCGGAATCGCCGGTGCGAAAAAGACTTCCGAGCTGATTCCGCTGTGTCATCAGCTGGCGTTGTCGTCGGTGAAGGTGGAGTTCGGGTTCACCGAGACCACCATCACGGTCGAGGCGACGGCCAAGACGAAGGGCCCGACCGGGGTCGAGATGGAAGCGCTCACGGCTGTCGCTGTCGCCGGGCTCACCTTGCACGACATGGTGAAGGCGGTGGATCCCGCCGCGGTGATGAACGGAGTCCGGCTGGTCACCAAAGAGGGTGGAAAGCACGGGCATTGGGTGCGGCCGGAGGGTCGGTCCGACACCGGCGCACCGGCACTCGACCGGTTGGCGCAGGTGAACGCGGGTGCCGGTGTCGAATCCGCGCCGCTGACCACCGAGGCTCGCGGCGATGCGGCAGGTAGCGCCGAGGCGGAATCAGCTGATGCCAAGGGCTTTTCGCGGACCGCCGTCGTGGTCGTCGCGTCTACCGGCACCGCGGCGGGAACACGCACCGACACCACCGGGCCTGTCCTCGTCGATTGGCTGACCGCACAAGGGTTTTCGGTGCGGGGACCGCTGGTCTACGCCGATGCCGAGATCGCCGCTGGACTGACCGATGCGCTGAGCGGAGCTCCCGCGCTCGTCATCACCACCGGTGGCACCGGCGCCTCCCCGACCGACGCGACGCCCGAGGCCACCCGTGCCGTTCTCACCAGGGAACTGCCCGGCGTCGCCGATGCCATCCGTCAGCGTGGGACCGCGAAATTCCCCCTGGCGGCGCTGAGTCGCGGTGTTGCCGGGCTGGCCGGTCGCACCGTTGTCGTCAATCTGCCCGGTTCGCCGGGTGGGGTGAAGGACGGCATCGCCGTGCTGGAACCCTTGTTGGATCATCTGCTAGCGCAAGTAGCCGGAGGCGGCAACCATGAGTGACTTCGGTGCGGTCCGGCTGGCCACGATCAGCGATCAGGATCTCGACCCCCTCGCTGTCGAAAAGGCTGTCGACGGGCCGGAATTCGGTGCGATCGTGGTGTTCACCGGCAAGGTACGCAACCACGACGGCGGCCAAGCGGTCGCCTCGCTGGAGTACTCCGCACACCCACAGGCCGAGCGCTTCCTGCACGCGATCTGCGCGGAAGTGGCGCAGGCGAGCGGACTTCCGGTCGCGGCGACGCACCGGATCGGACCACTCACGATCGGCGGGTTGGCGATCGTGGTGGCGGTGGCCGCGCCGCATCGGGCCGAGGCGTTCACGGTGTGTGCCGAGCTGGTGGACCGGATCAAGCACGAAGTGCCGATCTGGAAGCGGCAGTTGTTCGCCGACGGACTTTCGGAGTGGGTCAACGCCTGCGGCTGATGGTCACTGCACGGCGTAACGCCACACGCCGAGCATCTCCTGCTCATCCAAGGGTGTCTCACCGTCGAAGACGGTGTCGTGCAAGCGTTTCAGCGCCGCGTCCGCGTCGAGTCCGGCGCCGATCAGCACCAGGTTCGAGACGCGCTGCTCGCCGCGTGCCCAGCTGCCGGGGGTGAAGACCACGTGCCTGCCCACCAGGTGGACTTCGAACTTGCGTCGCTCCCCTGCCACCGCGAAGGTCACATATCCCTTGGCGCGGAACAGACCTGACGGCGGATCCTCCAGAAAGCCCACCAGCGCACGGGGATTCAAGGCGCGCTCGCTCGTGAACGACACCGAGACGTAGTCATCGTGCAGATGCCGGTGGTCGGGGTCGTCGTGGTCATGGTCGTCGAGCAGCGTGTCGAAACTCAGCTGCTCGGCCACTTTCTGCTCATCGGGTACCCGATCGTCGAACAGCAGGCCGGGATCGATCCGGCCGTGCGTTGTCGCGTAGACCGGCACCTGCCCCACCCAGTCGGCCAACTGCGCGCGTAGACCGGCCAGCGCCTCGGCCTCGACGCGGTCGGCCTTGTTCACCAGCACCAGATCCGCCATCCGCAGGTGGGTCACCAGCTCAGGATGTTGCGTGCTGGTGGAGGTGAACAGCTCGGCATCGACCACTTCGACCAACCCGCCGTAGCCGATGCGCGGGTTCGGGTTGGCGATCACCATCCGGATCAGATTGCGCGGCTCGGCCAGTCCGCTGGCTTCCACCACGATCACATCCACCGCACTGCGCGGTTGCGCCAGCTGCGCGAACAGATCGTCGAGTTCGGACACGTCCACCGCGCAGCACACGCACCCGTTGCCGAGCGAGACCATCGCGTCGACCTGCCCCGCCACCAGCATCGCGTCGATATTGACCGCCCCGAAATCGTTGACAACCACCCCGATCCGGGTCCCCCGGTTGTTGCGCAACAGGTGGTTGAGCAGGGTCGTCTTCCCCGAACCCAGAAACCCAGCAACGATCACGACAGGAATCACCGCACCCATGGTGCCACCTCCCCGCTGCCACACAGCACGCCGCCCACCCCCTGGATCAGGAGTGGGCGGCGTGGGTGCGGTGAACTGTCAGGACGGGCCGAAAACCATGCCTACCAGGGTGTACGCGAGATTGATCAGCTGGCCGGGGATGGTCGATTGGTCCATACCGAGGGCCTGAGCCAGGGGCATGAGCAGCGTCATGACCGTGGTGATCGGGCCGCCGAGGGTGCTCAGATCGAGCTTGGATTCGTCCGGCGTTGCCTCGGTTTTGGGTGCGGTGCCGCGGTTCTTCGGGGCGGGTGCGGCGGGAGCCGCGGGTGACGCCGTACGGGCCGGGGCGCCAGGTGCCGCGGTGCGCACGGGTGCCACCGGAACCGGATCCGCGATGGGGGCACGCGCGGGGATTGCCTCAGCCGAGGGACCGGTGGCGCCGCCCGGTGTCGGACCCCCGTTCGGTCCCGTCAGATCGCTCGAGCCACTGGGAAGCGGGGGCGGATCAGCCGGTACCTGGTCAGGCGCGGGGGCTGGGGGTTTGGCAGTTGTCGAGGTCGGCGCCTTGGCCGGTGCCGTCCCCTCGGATTCCGGGGTCGACGCGGTGGCCCCTCCGGGCTTCTTCGACGGCTGCGAGGGTTCGACCGGATCGGCCGCAGGTGCGCGCTCGGGTTTCTGAGCGGTGGTCGCGACCGGCACCCGACCCGGTGCGGCGGCGAAGGCGGGGATCGGCTTGTTCAGCAGGAACCCGACGACGCCGGTCGTGATGGCGACCGCGTGCTCGAGCTGACCTTCGCGCGATTCCAGCCGGGCGGCGTCGACGACATTGGCGCCGTTGCCCATCTCGACGAATACCAGCGGCACCTGCGTCAGCGCCGGGCCTGCAACATCCTCGCGGGTCTGCAGGCCGGCGAGGACGCCCGCGTAGTTCGCGGGCGAGAAGCCGGCCGCCAGGTAGGCGTCACGGACCGCGCTCGACGCGAGCCGCCCACCGCCGGACTGCGCGTTGTCGGCGACCGTGTCGGGAATGGGGAGCTGCGGCACGATCATGTGGAATCCGTGCTGGTCGGGGCCCGCGCTGTCGGCGTGGATGCTCACGGCCACGTCGGCGCCGGACTGGTTGGCGGCGCGGGCGCGATCGTCGACGCAGCCGCCCCACCCGGTGTCGTCGGCGCGGCTCAGCACCACGTCGGCACCCAGTGCCTCCAGGGACGCCCGCACTAGCTGGGCGACGTCCCAGTTGATGGTGTGTTCGGGGATGCCGTTCAGCGAGGTCATGCCGGTGGTCTGGCAGTCCTTGGTGCCGCCGCGGCCGTCGTCGACCTGGCGGGTCAGGTCCTCCGAATGCGCCGATCCCTGGTGACCGGGGTCGAGGAAGATCGTCTTACCGGCGAGCTGCTCGCTGGTTGCTGGTTCAGGGGCGGCGTGGGCGGTCACGGGGACCAACCCCGACAGCGACACCACCACCGCGGCGGAGACGGTAGAGCAGATTCCGGCCTTGATGATGTTTGGTTGCATGTTCGGTCGGTGCTCCGGGACCGGAGCACCCCTCCCTTCCCATTGGTAACACCTGGTAACACCAAACCCAGTGGTTCACTCTTGCAACGTTGACGGCCACAGGGCAAGCACAGTTACCGAAATGTAACTGGATGGAAGTATGAAAAGACGCTGGTCAGATGCCCAGATGAGCGATCAGCGGTCGACCTCAGGCAACTTCTGGCAATTGCCGCAAAGATCGCAGCGCGTAGTGCACCCGGGTCTTCACGGTGCCCACCGGAACACCGAGATCGGCGGCGACTTCCCGGTACCCACGGTCGTGCAGGATCACCTCGGTCACCGCCGCGCGCTGCGGTTCCGGGAGCCTGGCCAGCAACTGGTCGACGAGCAGCCCGTCGATCAGTCCGTCGGCGAAATCCGGTCCGCCACAGACGGATACCTCGGTGATGTCGTCCCAGCCCACATCACCGGGCCGCACGGCTCTGGCCCGCGCGATATCGATGATCACATTACGTTCGATCGCCAGCAGCCAGGTCCGCACGCTGCCTTTGCGACCGTCGAAGTCCTGGCAGGAACGCCAGCCGCGCAGCAGGGTCTCCTGCACCGCGTGCTCGGCCAGGCCGGCATCGCCGAGACTGCGCATCGCCCGCCAGTGCAGCAGGCCGCGGTCGGTGGCCAGCACCTCGGCCAGCCCGTCCCTGGTACACAGGCGCGCGCAGTGCGCACCGCAGGAGTTGTCCGTCATATGGGGATATCGCGGTGGACCGCGCCGATGACAACGCCGCGCCTTAAGTAACTCTTCAGGATCCTGCTGGGCCCATGCCGGAAAGTAGTTCTTGCGAGCCCGGCCGGGCCTGCTCCAGGAGGGGGGAGCAGGGACGCCGGGCTCGCTCGTTCTTCCGGGCTCGCGCATTTGAGCGAAGTCCTCCCACGATCGCATCAGGGCGACGACAATCGCCGCGAGGAGTGAACAACGTGGACATCCATGCTTATCCGACCGACGCGCACACGCCGGTCGACCGGGCCGAGGCCACTCGTGTGGCGGCCGAACACCTACCCGCCGAGCAACCGGGGCACGATCGGCAGATCATCGAATTCGCCGACGGATTCACCGTGTTCGCGGTTCAGCCGTTGCACGCGCCAGCGGATCGGCCGATCCCGATCGGCGGCTCGGTGTACGTCATCGACAAGGCGACCGGGGCGGTGTCGTTCTGGCCGACCTATCCGTCCGGGGTGATCGCCGAGCACTACGCGCTGCGGCTGGCGGCGGGCCGGTTGATCGTCGCCGAGACCTGGCCCGATCAGGACTGATCGAGCATTCACGAGGTCGTCTCGGCCGTGCGGCGGAGGGCAACGAGTACACCGGCCACAGTGAGGGCGATCGACAGTGCGCCGAACCAGTCGCCCCAGCGGACGTAGAGAGTGCGATCACCGGCGGTGCGGATTTCGGTCAGCGCCATGCGGGTTTCGGTGATGTCGCTGCGGAGCGAAGCTCGAACGGCGCCCCGCGCGTCGATCGCGGTCAACTCGCCGAGCTGGGCGGGGCGGGCGATAGCGATGCCCGATTCGGCGGCCCGCAGGACGGCCATCCGGCTGTGTAACCAGTGGTCGACGCTGAAATCCAGTGCGGGCGCGAGGAGGAGCGTCGCGCCGTCGGTGCGGTTCTGGCGAACGAGGGCAGGGCGGTCGAGGTCGGCGCAGATCGCGAGTGCCCAGGAGCGGCCGGGGATCTGGCGCGGGACCGAGCCGCGCTGTAGTCCGGATTCGAGCCCGGGGACGAGGTATCGCTTGGCATAGATGGTTTCGCCCGGATAGGCGATGGCGGCGTTGACGGTGCCGCCGGGTTGCTCGAGTTCCAGGCCGACGACCACGTGGACGTCGCGGCGGAGAGCGACGGCGGTGAGCGGGTCGCGCAACAGGAAGAGGTCGGATCGGGTTGCATGCCAAGCTTTCTCGGAGAACACGATGACTTCCGCGCCCTGATCCGCGAGCTGGTCGATGGCGGCGATCGCCTCTGCGATCATCCGCGCGCCGTCGGGCGACGCGACGGGGACGTACATCGGTGGCTGCGCGAGAGCGACCAATCCGACCGTCGCCACCGGACCGTCACTTGCCACCGTGGAGCACCACAGTCCCGCCCCGATCGCGACGGTCAGCGCGAGGGCCGCCATGCCCGCCACCGCCGACCTCATCGACCAGGATCGGCCTGACAAGCCCGGGACGCGGGGCCGTATCCGGCTACTTCGAATCCCGGGCGCGATCAGTACGGCCACGGTGGCGGGCACCCCCAGCACGAGAAAGCTGATGCCCCACACCCCGGTCACCGAACCGACGCGCACGATCGGGTCCACGCCGGCCTGGGAGTATCCGATGCTCCACCACGCCCCGATCCCGCCGACCTGACCGAACAGGAACTCAGCGGCAGTCCACGCGGCGGGTAGCGCGAGCGCGGCCCACCCGAATCTGGCCCGCAACAGCAGCTTTCGGAAGAGGGCAACACACGCCCCGAAGGTGAGTGCGCTGCCGACCAGCAGTGCGACGGCGGTCGATACGGGTTGTTCCAGAGTCTCGGTGAAGTAGGACCAGTATCCGGCGTTGCCGCCGAGCCAGGACAGCACCGCCGCCGCGTACACCGCCGGAGCAGAGTGTCGCGGGGCCAGCCACAGCACCGGGAGTGGGGCCAGCAGGGCGATTCCGGGGATCGGGTGCAGACCTGTACCGATACTCCACAACAACGCCGAGCTCACAGTGGCGGCCAACCACACCATCGATGCCCGAACGGGCATTCGCCGACCGGGTCGCCCGGAGAACCTCTCGCGCACAGCCTCTTCAGTAGAAGTCACCCGTTGATCGTCACGGTGGAGGTGGCTCCGGCGCATCGCCCGGACGAGTGGACTGGCCTCGCTCACGCGAGTGAGATCACCTCATACCGCCCGGCAGCTGGTTGTCCCCACGCGCGACCATCCCGGATTCGTAGGCGAATACCACCGCCTGCGCCCGATCGCGCAGTCCCAGCTTCGAGAGAACGGAACTGACATGGGTTTTCACCGTGTGTTCGGTGACGACCAGCCGGGCCGCGAGTTCAGTGTTGGAACGGCCTGCGGCGAGTTCTCGCAGGATGTCGTGTTCCCGTGGAGTCAGCCCGGCCAGCTGCGCGGACGCTTCCGGATGCGGACACGCACGTGCGGCGACCTCGGCGATCAGCCGCCGCGTCACCGAGGGGGCCAGCAGCGCGTCGCCGGCGGCGACAACCCTCACCCCACCGATCAATTCGGCCCTGCGCGCGTCTTTGAGCAGGAACCCGCTCGCACCCGCCCGCAAGGCGGAATATACGTACTCATCGATGTCGAACATGGTGAGTACCAGCACTTTTGCCGCAGTCTCCGCGCAGATGCGAGCGGTGGCGGCCACCCCGTCCAGTCGCGGCATCCGCACATCCATCACCACCACATCGGGCGTGAGCCGCCGGGCCGCCGTCACCGCTTCCACGCCATCGCAAGCCTCCCCCACCACCTCGATGTCGGGTTCGGATTCCAGGATGAGGCGGAACCCGGTGCGGAACAATTCCTGGTCGTCGACGACGAGTACTCGCATCGTCAACTCCCCTGTGCCAGCGGCAGATCGGCCGATACCACGAAACCCGAGCGCGTCGGCTCCACCCGCAGCAGGCCACCGCAGGCGTGCACCCGTTCACGCATCCCGACCAAACCGAAGCCCGCCGCACCGGTGTCACCCGCCCGACCACCGTCCGCCCCGGTGCCGTCGTCGGCGATTCGTACTCCGAGCCGACTCGATGACCAGATCAGCGCCACCTCGACCCGTGTCGCCTTCGCGTGCTTGCCCGTATTGGTCAGTGCCTCCTGCACGATCCGGTACGCGGCGGCATCGGCTTGCGGTGAGATCGGCACGCGGGCTCCGTGTTCGGTGAAACGAGCGGCCAGACCCCGGTGTTCGGCGAGCGCGACGAGATCGGCGATGGCGGCCACCCCTGGCTGATGCGGCGGATCGTCCTCGCGAAGGGCACCGATGCTGTGGCGCAGTTCGCGCAAGGCGTCACGCCCACCGTCGGCGATCGCCGCGAAGGCCACGTCGGCGTCCGCCCGGTCGAGCAGCGGACCGGTCTCGGCACGCACGATCATCGCACCCACCGTATGGGCGAGCCCATCGTGCATATCCCGGGCGATCCGCAGCCGCTCGCGGACCACGGCGGCGTCGCGTTCGTCGTCGAGGCGCCGGGTCCGTTCGGCGAGTGCGTCGATCTGGGCCTGCTTCGCGCGGACCCCCGACCCGAGTGCCCATGCCGTCATGAACGACATCGCGGCATAGGCGTAGGAGTCGGCCGTCTCGCGTGGCACCAGCAGCGACACCAGAATTCCCACCGCGACCAGCACAAAGGTCATCCGCCGCTGCCGCGCCGAACAGTACGCCGCGACGGTGTACACACAGACAACCGTGCCGAACGGCAGCACCGGCAACGCGTGCACGCAGCCGAGGGCGGTGATCGCCGGGCCGACCACGCACAGCGCTCCCACCGGAGCCCGACGCCGCCACAACACCGGCACCGACGCGAGGACCGATAACCAGACAACCCACCACGGCGCACCGACAACGAGCGCGGGCACGACGGTCGCGGCCGTCACGACGGCGGCGACGAGCGCGTCCAGCGGCGACGGATGTTCCCGGAGTACTTCCACGACGTCCCAGTGTGTCGGCAAACAGTCCACCGCACCTCACTCTCGAGAGTGATTCGGTGCGCAGCACCGCGACCGTACGCTCGGGCATAGGGTGGATTCGGACTCGGCAACATCCGATGACCAGCGAAGACCATGCTCGACCAAGAACGAATTGCACACATAGCGATGTGTGCATATGATTGCGACCGATCGAACCGCAGAAGAGGGGAACGCGATGGGCGCAGGGCATGGGCACGACCACGGGGTATCGGCCGACAGCGATCGGCGCTGGCTGGCCGGCGCGCTGGCGGTGATCGTCACCTTCCTGATCGGCGAAGTGACCGTCGGCATCATCGCCGACTCGCTCGCACTGCTCTCCGACGCGGCGCACATGACCACCGACGCCGCCTCGATCGCGCTGGCGCTGTGGGCGATCCGGCTCGCGGCGCGACCGGCGACCGGGCGGATGACGTTCGGCTGGAAGCGGGCCGAGATCCTGTCGGCCCAGGCAAACGGTCTGACCTTGCTACTGCTGGCGCTCTGGCTCGGCTACGAGGCGATCCGCAGACTGTTCGAGCCGCCGGAGGTGCACGGTTGGCTGGTGCTGATCACCGCGCTGGTCGGCATCGTCGTGAACGTGCTCGCCACCTGGATGATCAGCCGCGCCGACCGCACCAGCCTCAATGTCGAAGGCGCCTACCAGCACATCCTCAACGACCTGTTCGCGTTCATCGCCACCGCCGTGGCCGGGCTGGTCATCATCCTCACCGGCTGGGTACAGGCCGACGTGGTCGCCACGCTGATCGTGGTGGCGCTGATGATCAAGGCCGGTATCGGGCTGATCAAGGCGTCGAGCCGGATCTTCCTCGAGGCCGCGCCCGAACACCTCGACCCCGCGCTGATCGGCCGCGACATGGCCGCGCGCGACGGCGTCACCGAGGTGCACGACCTGCACATCTGGGAGATCACCTCCGGCTCCCCCGCGCTGTCGGCCCACGTTCTCGTGCAGCCCGGCCACGATTGCCATGCGGTCCGCGAGGACATCGCGCACATGCTCGACCACGACCACCACATCGAGCACGTCACCCTGCAGGTCGACCACGCCAGCCCGAAACTCCTCGACATCGGCCACCGCGATTCCCACCCGTGCGCCGACTCGCACGGCCCGAAGCACGTGTCCGATCGAGCACCCCACACTCACTGACGAGGGAAGGCCCCACACCATCTGGTGCGAGGCCTTCTCGTCGGTCACGCGCTAGCGAGGACCAGGTCGTTTCATCAACCTATGGGGCTGTATCAGCCGCCGAAGGAACCGGTCCACAGGGTGTTGACCAGACCGTGCAGTGCGGCGCCGAAGGTATCGAAGAGGCCGTTCAGGGCGGCGCTACCGGTGTCGATGATAACGGGGATCATAGTAATTCCTCTGTTTCTCGCATAGGCCCAGCCGGAGCTGGCTTACGAATGGCGTATCGACGCTCAAACGCCACGAGTTACGGTTTTCCTGATTTAGTGATGCTGGTAACAGTTCAGCCACAACGGCGTCCCCACCTGGCATTTTCGCGCGATACCCAATAATTGTTAACTAATCCTGAGAACTAGATGAGATTTATATCGATCCATCCGATAAGGACAGATTTCCATTGCCCCAAGAAATAGGGGCACCGCTACACAGCGTCACACGAATACGGAATCCGCCGGTCGGGCGGTCACTGATCAGCGCGCCGGGCAGGTGTTCACATAGGCGTGGCCGGGAAGCGCGCCTGCCCATTCCTCCCGGGTGATCGGGGTGGTGCCGCTGGCACAGATCCGGTCGGCCTGGGCGGCGGCGTCGGTGCGCCATCGACGCAGGGTGCCGTCGACGGCGGATTCGGTGAGGACGGCGCCGTCCGCGGCGAAGGCCAGCATGGTGGGTTGCCGGTGGCGCTGACCCCGAGCGATGGTGGCGTACGTGGTGGGGTTCACGGGGTCGGAGTAGTCCCACAGCAGAATGGTGCCGCTGACGATGTCGTCGATGGCCAGCCGGGTACCGTCCGGATCGAAGGCGACCGAACCAGCGGAGCCATTGGCACCCACGGGGACGGGCAGAGCGCGCGGCGGCGTACCCGGCTTGCCGATCTCGTAGACGAAGGCGCCGGTCAAAGTGCCTACCGCGAGGGTGTCGCGCGAGCTCAGCGCCAGCGACATGGTCTGTCCCGGGGTTCGCAGATCGGAGAGTTCAGCGATCGGCGGCGCGTCCGGTGTGGTCGCGAAGACGCTGACATTGCCGGTGCGGTGGCTGCCGACGGCGAGCATGCTGCCGTCCGGGCTGAAGGCGAGCGAGGTCGGGTAGCCACGGCCGAATCGGACACTCGACCGCAATCGGGGTTCGCCGGAGACGTCGAACATTTCGACGGTCTGGGTCAGGCTGCGGCCGATGGCCAAGGCGCCGTCGGGACTGAACGTGATGGCGCGGATGTCGACGCCTGCCGCGCTGAGCGGCGCACCGACCCGACGCGGATGCACCGGGTCGGTGATGTCCCATACCTGGATCGTGGATTCGGTTCTGGTCACCGCTCTGGTCGTGTCCGGGGCGATCGCGACCACGTCGATCAGACCGGCGGGATCCCCGTCGAGCAGCGTTCGATCGGTGGCGAAGGGCGTTCTGGCCAGCATGCGCAGGTGCGGGAACAGCTCCTGCGGCAGGACGGGCTGGTCGAGCGGAAACCGGAACAGCGTCAGCGAGCTGGTCGACACCACCGGACCCGGCAACTCGAAAACGTGCACGGCATGGTCGAAACTCGTGGTCACCAGCGATCTTCCACCGCGCAGGAAGCGCGCATGCGCGACCATCTCGATCGGGAGCGTGACCAGTTCCGCGCCGGTGTCCAGGTCGCGGATGCGGGCCCTGGTGTCGCCGCCGACGATCACGGCGGATCGACCGTCCGCGGTCAGCGACACGTCGAGGTACTCGTTGGCGCCCCTCGTCACAGCGGGCATCGGGTCGAAGGTGGTCGCACCGACTCGCCAGCGCGCGACCTCACCCGGATTGAGACCGACGGCCAGCACGGTGCCGTCGCCGGTGAACTCGACCGACCTCGCCTCCGCACCGCCGGGCCGTTCGATGCGGCGGTCGAACGCCGGTGTCCGATCGCGGTCGAGGGTCGCGGTGTTCCAGCCGCGCACAGTGGTCGTCCAGATTCCGCCGAACAACGACGGCGCCGCCGCGACCAGCGTGCGATCGCTCAGGGCGACCTCCACCCGCTGGCCCGAGAAGGACAGCATCGGCATGGCGATCGGGTGCGCGGGATCGTCGCCGAGTCGCCAGCTCGAAATCGTCGCACTGTGCGTGCCGATGGCGACGAACTCGAGGTCGGGACTCAGCGCGACCGACGACGGCATCCGGCCGGACAGCGGTAGCTCGCTCACCTGGCGCGGTGCGCCGGGGTCGGCGATGTTCCACACCGCCGATCGCAGGTCGCCCGCGACCACCAACCATTCGTGATTCGCGCTGATCGCGACGCCGCGGATGTGTCCGCTGCCGGTGGCGAACCGTGGCCACCGGTCGACGCCGGACTCGGTCACCCGCACCAATTCCACGGAGCCGTCGCCTTCGCCGATCGCGATCACGTCGCCCTGCGGGGTGGTCGCGACGCGTGGTGCGTCGGGATCGAAGACCACGCCGCGGCCGAGCACGACACCCGGGCTGATCCGGATGGGCGCGTTCGTCGCGGTGTTCTCCAACAGTGCCGAGCGCGCTTCCTCGGTCGGGGCGGTTCGATAGGCGGCGAGCGCGATCTGCTGGGACAGTGCGGGATTGAGATTGCCCCCGCCGCGGGCGACGCCGGCGAACAGCCGCGAATTCGATTCCGCTCGCGCGGCCGTGTTCTCGATGCGCATCTGGACGAGGTTGGTCACCGACACCACCGCCAGCAGCACGGCCAGACCCGCGGCGACGGACACGATCCACAGCGCGAGGTTAGCCCGTGTGCGAGTCCTCGCGATCGCTTCGGACACGGTGCGGGCGGCCGAGATCCGGTCGGCGTAGTTCTGTGGTGCCTCGCCCGCGGCTTCCCGATAGGCCTCCGACGCCACCACCACGCGCAGCGACGAGCGTTGCGCGGCAGTCAGTTTGCCCGCGTAGCCGCCGACGGCCGTCAGGTTCGCGCCGGACAGCCCGGCGGTGACCGCGCACTCGGGGTCGAGCCGGCGGGGCCGTAGCCGTCGCAGCAGCGCGTGCCGCGGCGCGAGGTCGTCGAGGGCGACCGCGAACGCCGCGCCCATCGACGCGCCGTTGACGTCGTTGGCCGGTGCGCTGCCGTGCGTCGAGACCGACCACAGCACACACGCGTCGGTGCCGGCCAGTCTGCTGATACGCCACGCTCTTTCGAGGCTGTCGGTGAATTCGCGATCGGCCTGCAGGAAGCCCATCCGCGCCGGGTCGGGATGCAGGCCGCTCGGTCCGCCACGAACCTGGTCGAGGCGAAGCACGCCCACCTCGCCACCGCCGCCGAAGCTCGAGAACAGCACGCTGATCCGGCTGGCGCGCACGACCGGAAGGGTGTGCCCGGCCAGCTCGAGCGCGGCCATGATGGCGTACCCGCGCGCCGCGCGACCGCCCTGGCCGAGCAGATGGCGCACGATCTCGCCGAGCGGGGCATTCGCACTGGTGATCGGAATACCGGCGGGCAGCAACATGGTGCCGACCGAGGTCAGCCCGGCGCGTTCTGCGTGATCGAGGAAGGTCTCGCACGCGTCGTCGGTATCGATCGAACCGGTCAGTGCCTGCGCCAGCACCGCCATCGCGCGCGCCGCGGACAGATCCGCGGTGATCCGGCGGTCTTGCGCATCGGGATCCTCGGCCTCCTCCTCGAGCAGATCGTCGTCCGTGGCGAGGTTCTTCCAGCGAGCCAGCGACTGCCGTGCCAGCACACCTGTCTCCCGGCGGTGCTCCAACAGCCCGCGCGCGGCATCGGGCCCGGCGGCAACGGCATCGCGGCACAGGGTCAGCCATCGTTGCGGCGCACCCGTCAGCTCGATCAGCACCGAGTCATCGGTCGATTCGACCGCCATGTCTCCCCCGTCTCCCGCCAGGCATCACCGCCAGACCCTCCCGAGAATGCCCCGATACGATTGAATTCCAGCACACCATCGATTGCCCCAGAGGACCACGTTGTCGAGACGACACAGCGCCGGACGCACCCTGACCGCGGCTGCCCTGCTCGCCGTGATCGCGATGTCGGCGAGCTGTGCCGCCGCCGAGGACACCACCGAGCCGACAAAAGTTGTAGCGCAAGAGATTTCCGCACCGCTGCCACTGCCGAGTGCCGACGAGGTCGGGCAGCTGATGCGGCTGCTGCTCGACACGACAGTGCCCAACGCCGAGAAGCTCGAGCTCATCCAGGGCATCGGGAGCGACCCCGAACTGCCGAACCGGGTCGCCGACGCCCCCCGCCAGGGCGGCGCCACCATCACGATCACCATCACGGGTACCCGCACCGCACCACCCGGCATGCTCGCCGACGGCACCGCGTCGATCAACAACAGCCCGCCGCAGCCGATCATCGTGAACTTCGTCGCCGAGGACGGGAAGTGGAAGGTCGAAAAGGCCTGGTACTGCCAGATCGCGTTCTCGTTCATGGTCGCCTCCCCGGCGTGCCCGACCTGATCGCGCGTGGCCATCGGCGAACCGCTGAGGGCGGCAACCGCATCTGTGTAGGAGCCGATCGACCCGACAGGAGGCTCCGCGATGCGACATGTTCGATCCCGCACCGCGGTCCGCTGTCCCACCTCGGCCCGGCCTGCGGCGCGGGTAGCATCGACGGCGTCGAGGAAACGAGCCGTGGTGTGCCCATCGCAGGCCGAGTGGGGGTACCAGGTGAGTTCTGAGCCCTTGGACCGGTGGCTCGGCGCCGCGTGGAGCGAAGTCCCCGAACGTCTACGTCCCGCGGTCATCGACCACATCTTCGGCGCCGACCTGGTCACCATGTCGAGCTATGCGGCGATCAAAGCGCGCTACGTCCTCGATCGGCTCGACCCGGATATGCGCAGCGACTTCGAAGATGTCGCCCAGGACACGATGGTCGAGCTCACCGCGACGCTGCCCACCGAGCGGATCCGGCACTGGAAAGCGCTGGTGCTCAAGAAGCTTCAGTGGCAAGTGCTGCAGGATCGGCGCAGTCGCACCGCCGAGAAGCGCCACCCCGGTCACCGGGTCGACTACGAGTCGGCCGTCCTGGTACTCGAGGACCATCGGTGTGGCGACGCCGAGAACCGGCTCGCCGACCGCACTATTCTGCGGAACGCGCTGGCCTCGATCGCGCACGCGGAGACCGCGGCCGTGCTCCGCGCGACCTTCGTGATCGCCACCGACGGCAGCTATTCCGATGTGCAGACAACCGGTGAGGTGGCCCGCGACCTGCGGTTCAGCCAGGAGAAGGTCAAGCGATTACGCGCGGCAGGCGCCAAGTTGCTTCGCGAGGCAGTGCGCGCGCAGCTCGACGCCCGCGACGGGGACAACGAGGAGACACCGTGATGGCGCCGGATCATGACGCGGACCGCCTGAGTCTGCCGGTCGATATCGATGTGCTGATCGCGTTCGCCGAGTCCGACAGCCCGGATGTCGACGCGGAGTCCGCCGCCGCCGGGGCACGGATCGCCGAGCGACTGTTACGCGGCGGCGCGGTGTCGCCCAGCTCGGCCGCCTTCAGCGCGCGCCGCGCCGTGATGGCGGTGCCCGGCTGGACCGTGCAACCGCTCGCCGCGTCGTCGGAGGGCGAGACGACGGCGATCCGCGCGGTGCAGAAACAGCTCGACCAGGAGTTGGGTATCGAATTCACCCGCTCGCCCGCCGGCGCGGAGCAGACGCGGATCTCGGTGCACTCGTTCGGCGCCCGGGCCGCGGCGGGCGACATCGTGCGGGTCGCGGTGAGTCTCGGTGCCGAGCGCACCGAACTGCTCGTCGTCCTCTACGCCGATGCCGACGGCACGCTCACCGGGCAGGTCGTCACCAGGGCGCTCACCATGTCCGAGGATCTCGAGATCTCGCTGCTGCCTGGTGCCGCACTCGGCAGCACGCACACCTCGGCGGTCACCGACGCGGTGCGCTGCTCACTCACGGCGGGGCGCAACGCGTGGCGCCGGGTGGCCAAGGGCCTACCCGCCGGTGATCCGGTGCGGGCCGCGATCGTCGCCGGCTTGAGCTGATCCTCACGGTCACGGCGCAGTGCAGGAACCCGATTACCGGAAGTGCTTGTCCGGCAATCGGGTTCAGATGCCCTGGGAGGGCGCGCCGCCGACCCCGTGGAACCCCCCTGCGGCTCCACTCGGCGAGCGGCGGCGCCGCCGTCACTCCCAGGGGCAGTAGTACTTCACCGACGCCGCGGTGATGACGACGACGTCGGTGAAACCCCTCACCGACACAGATGCCGTGCGGGGGACGAACGGTTCGCGGCGAACCGCTGCCGGGACGTGGCGCATCTATGTTCTCGACGGCCGCTGATGAGGCCCGGTAGTGAGGAACGCGGGGATGACACCGTCGAGGAACGACGCGGCGCGCGAACTCGCTGTCGCCGCGGCGATGGTGTTTCGGGTGAGCGCGCACGCCGAGGCAGGATTGCGAGCGACAGCCGAGGCCGAGGCCCGGTGAGCTCCACCGATGAGTTCGCCGCCGTCAGCGGGCCGACGCAGGGCGGCGCTCAGCTCACCGCCGTGGTGGAGACCCGACCGACCACCCGCCTTGGCGAGAGCACGGACTCAGCATTCGACGGCGACCGCGGCATCAGCGACAACGTGCGCATGTTCGGAATCGCCGCGACACAGGCCGGCTCGTTCAGGTGAGACCCCCGTATCCATCCCACCGATCGGCATACCGCCGAGCATGCGCAGCACCAGGCGCACGAACACGAGATGAGTGCGGATGGCACGCGGTGAACGGGCGACAGAGGCCACGGTGCACGTACCGGTCGGCGCGGGACGGCCGGCGAATCGGTCGGTGAGCCAGTCGAGAACCGCAGGCACGATGAGGAATTCGAGCGGTAGGTGCGAGCCTCGGCGCACCCGCAGGTAGCGCACCGTCGCCCCGGCCTGCTGATAGCGCCGCACGTGGGCGTCGATATCGGCGACGGCGATCACCTCGTCGTTCACCCCCTGGACGATGAGCAGCGGTGCCGCGGGCGCGCGGGTGCCGGGTTCGATGTCGGCGAGAATGCGGCGCAGGACGGGTTCGGCGAGCAACTCCCCCATGCCGCCGCGCAGATGCCGGGCGACATCGCGACGGGCGAACCGCAGCAGCAGCGCGAAGGTACTGCGCTCTTCGGCTTCACCGAGCAGACCGCGGTATCGCGCGTCGAGGTGATCGTGCAGCAGCGGACCGAGCTCGGGATAGGCCTGCCGCAAACCCGCGACGAACGCCGCGGGGAACCCGGCGAACCACCCACCGTTGAGGCGCTCGAAGGCGGCGGCCGGGTCACCCACCGGTGAACCCGCCGCCGCGCCGACGATGTTCAGCTCCGGCGCGTACTCGGCGGCCAGTTCCGCGGCCCACGCCGTCGCCAGCCCACCGCCCGAATAGCCCCACAGGGCAACAGAAGTGGTCGGCGCCAGCGCCGCCGGGGCGAAGGCGAGGGTGGCCCGAATCCCGTCCAGCGCACGGTATCCGGGCTCACGTGCCGCCCCGAACCGACCACCGAGCCCCTCGTGATCGGGCACCGACACCGCCCACCCCTGCTCCAGGGCCATCGCGATGATCGGCAGCTCCAGCGGCGCGATCGAACCGAGCGTCCACGCACCGCGCCGCAACGCGTACGACGGAAAGCACTGCGGGGCAACAGCGTCGATCGCGCACTGGAACGACACCAGCGGCCGTGGCCCCGACGCACCCCACGGCAGCAGCACCGTCGTCACCGAGACTTCCGGCGCACCGTCGAGATCGCAGGTGCGATAGAGCAATTGCCACGCCGTGATCCGCTGCCGGAACACCCCGAACAGCGCGACCTCCACCGGCCGCGACCGCACCACCGTCCCCGGCGCGAGCGCTTCGATACCGGGCGGGGTGGCGTAGAACGGGTCGTCGGGCGGCAGCACAGGCGCGTCGTGCCAGGTCGCTGCCGACGTGTCGACGGTCATAGGCTGCTGCCGCCACCGAAGAACCAGGGGTTGGACGTACGGGTCAAGGTGGGACTGCCTTCCGGATCGAGAGCACGCGGCGCGATCGAGGTAGCTCTTACGCACTCTGCGAATCTATGACCCAGGGCACAGTGATGTCACTGCACCGGGGAACGAGAAACTCTGGACAAGATTGGCACGGGAGCCAAGTTCTGTTCGTTTTCGCTCGGATGCTCCTGTACCGGCCTGTCGTCGGACACAATCGAGTCATGCTCGCCGAACACCCCGTTTCCGAACTCCCCGCGCTGCCCGCGCTGACCGCTCGTCTGCTGACACGATGGCCACAGATTTCCGAGCGCATGCTCGCCGACGGTCTCGGCGCCAACGCACCCGCCGAGCTACCCGACGGCCACTTCACCGCGGAAGTGCTGCCGACCATCTACGCGTGCGGGCGGGCCGTGCTCGAGGCGATCGGCGCCGACCGGGAGTTCACCTATGCCGAGGTCGCGGCGTTCGTCGCCCCGGTCGCCGAGCGCCACGCCGAGGACCGGCTGCCCTTGCCGATGCTGATCGGCGCGATCCACGGGTCGGCGCAGTCGGTGTTCGCCGAGGCGCTGTCGCTGGCCCTGCCCACCGAGACCGCGGAGATGGCGCGGGTCGGCAGCCGCCTGCTCGATCTGCTGCGTCACATCAATATGACGGTCGTGGAGACCTACACCGAGGTCGAGCAGTCGATCTATCACGCCGAACGCGAGGCGCGCCGGGAGCTGTGTTCGGCGCTGGTCCGCGGTCTGCCCGCCGAGGAACTCGCCGCCCGCGCCGACACGATCCTCGCCGACCAGTACACGGTGCTGGCGGTTCACCTGAGCGAGCCACCCCGCGTCGGCACCGCGGCCAACCTGGTGACCAGGCGGCGGATCCGGGTACTGCAGCGCGCCCTGGACGAACTCACCGGCACCACCACCCCGGCCACCTTCGACGGCGCCCACGGCATCGCGTTGCTGAGTCACAGTTCCGAAACCGACGTCGTCGACGCGGCGAAGTTCGACGAACTCGCCGACCGCCTGCGCGCACAGTTCGGTGTACCGGTGTATCTGGCCGAATTCTCCGGTGTCAGCCGTGATGCGATTCCGGCCGCGGCCAAGGACGCGACCGAACTGACCGAATTGGCGCGACTACGCGGCAAGCCCGGCGGCTGCTATCGACTCGACGATCTACTGCTCGAATACCAGCTCACCCGGCCCGGTCCGGCCCGAGAACGTCTGGCGCAGCGGGTGATTCCGCTCCTGAGCAGTCCGCACCTGATCGACGCGCTGGAGGCGCATCTCGTGCACGGTGGCGACCGCAAAACCGCGTCACGGCTGATTCACGTGCACCCGAATACTTTTACCTATCGACTGCGCAGGATTGCCGAACTCACCGGCCTCGACCCGGCCGATCCGTCGGATTCACGCATGCTCGCCGCATCGCTCACGGTGTATCGGCTGGATTCTCCGGAAAACGAAAAAACCCGCTATTCGACGTGTGCATCGAATAGCGGGTAATTCGTTTCCCGACAAGGAAAGTTTACTTGTCAGCGCCCTTTACAGGTAGGCGCTGCACACGGGCCAGGCACCGGGGCCCTGCGCGGCCAGCACGTTCTCGGCCACGCGGATCTGCTCTTCACGGCTGGCGTTGTCGGCAGTGCCCGCACCACCGTAGGCTTCCCAGGTGCTCTGCGAGAACTGCAGGCCGCCGTAGTAGCCGTTACCGGTGTTGATGTTCCAGTTGCCCGTGCTCTCGCACTGTGCCACGGCGTCCCAGTTGTTCGCCGAGGCGGTTGCGGTGGTCAGACCGGCCGGAACGGCGATCATCGCGCCGGCAACAGCGGCAATACCAAGGGCACGGGTGGTGAACTTGCGATTCAAAGACATAAAGTATTTCCTGCCTGCGCCCACCGACTCGATGATGAAAACTACCGCGTCCCTGCCCCTCAGTCATGTCGGGGATCCTCGAATCGCGGGGCAGGCTTTCCGGCGTTCTGCGATTCGATTCGGCTCGGGTTGTTGTTCAAGCCGTGATCGAATGTAGCCGGAATGCGTGCTGAGATCACGTACCGATCACGGACCTGTTTGTAGCGGATATTGTTCAAAGGAACACTGTTCACCGCTGGTCGACCGTAATAAATCCGTAATCACATTACTGTCGCTATAGCGTCGTAATGTGACGGGGCTCATATCGATTCGGAGACCCCGGTCACGTTTCTTTTCCGGCAATTCGGGCAAGCGGTACGGGCCGCGCCGGGGGATGATGGGTGAGAAGGAGGCGCAATGAGCACTCGCCGGACCCTGTTCACCGTCATCGCCATCGGCTTGGTCGCGGCCGTGACCGTGGGTCTCTACCTGTTCCAGCCCTGGCGGTTGTTCACCACGGTGACCGTCAACGAGGCACCGATCGTCGCGGTGGACGGTGCGCCGCCCCCGGTGATCGCCGAGGGCGCCTTCATCTCCCATGAGCACGGCACCTCCGGCACCGCGCAGCTCCAGCGCACGTCAGAGGGCACAATCGTGCTCCGGATCGTCGACCTGAACACCTCCGACGGGCCCGACCTGCACGTCTGGCTCACCGATCAGCCGGTGATCGTCGACGACTGGCACAACTTCGACGACGGCAACCACATCGACCTCGGCTCCCTGAAAGGAAACGAGGGCAGCCAGAACTATGAGCTGCCCGCGGGCACCGATCTGTCGACGGTGAAGTCGGTCAGTATCTGGTGCGAGCGCTTCCGCGTGTCCTTCGGCGCCGCCACTCTGGCGCCCGCGTAGGTCGGACCGGTCAGGCGAGCAAACGCCGCTCGGTGGCCACCGCTACCGCCGCGGCGCGGGTGTCGACGCCGAGTTTGTCGTAGATGCGGCCCAGATGGGTTTTCACCGTCGCCTCGCTGATGTGCAGGGCGCGGGCGATCTCGCGGTTGCCCAGGCCGTGGGCGAGCTGGCCGAGGATGTCGCGCTCGCGGGCGGTGAGTGTGGGGCCGGGGTTGCGCATCTTGGCCATCACCTTGGCGGCGACCGGGGCGGACAAGGCGGTGTGCCCGCTCGCGGCGGCGTGGATCGCGGCGAACAGTTCCTCCGGCCGTTCGGCCTTGAGGAGGTATCCGGTAGCCCCCGCCTCGATCGCGCGGGTGATGTCGGCGTCGGTGTCGTAGGTGGTCAGCACCAGGACGTGCGGGGTCGGGGCGGGCTGGGCAGTGATCCGGCGGGTCGCTTCGACGCCGTCCATGTCAGTGCCGAGCTGTAGATCCATCAGCACCACGTCAGGGTGCAGGCTCGCGGCCAGCGTGACCGCGGTCGGTCCGTCGGCGGCCTCCCCGATGACCTCGATATCGGGCGCGCTCGACAGCAGCGCGTGCAGTCCGGCGCGGACGACAGCGTGATCGTCACAGATCAACAGGCGCACGGTGGTGGTCACAGACGCCGATGCTAATGCGCCTATCTGTCGAACGAGGTTGCGCTGGTGATCGTCGGGCCGGTGGCGAGCGGGATGGCGGCGGAGAGCACGGTGCCGTCGCCGGGCGCGGACTCCACGGTGCAGGTGCCGCCGAGTTGCCGCACCCTGGCCCGGATCGCGGGCAGGCCGTGTCCGCGATGTTGTGCGGGGTCTGCCGGTTCCTCGGGATCGAAGCCGCGCCCGTCATCGGCGACGTCGAGCACGATCTGATCGTCGAGGCTGGTCAGCGTGATCGTGGCGGTGGCCGCCGCCGCGTGTTCGCGCACATTGGCCAGCGCGCCCTGGGCGATGCGCAGCAAGGTGGCCTCGACCCGCTGGGGCAACGGGCCCGGTGTGCCTTCTATATGGCAGCGCACGGTCAGGGTGTCGGTGGTCTCTCGCTCGGCGAGTGCGGCCAGCGCGGCAGGCAGCGAGCCACCGGCGGCGAGGTCGGCCGGGGCCAGGTCGTGGACGAACCGGCGCGCCTCGGTCAGGTCGCGTTCGGCGACGGCCGCGGCCGATCGCAGGTGCGTGTGCGCGAGTTGCGGATCGCTGTCCCACACCAGGTCGGCGGCTTGCAGCAGCATGCGCTGGCTCGACAGTCCCTGCGCCAGGGTGTCGTGGATTTCCATGGCCAGCCGTTGCCGTTCGGCCAGCGTGCCCTCCCTGCGTTCGGTGGCCGCCAGTTCCTGCCTGGTCCGCACCAGGTCATCGATCAGCGCGGCCTGCCGTTCGGCCTGACGGCGCATACCGACGAACAGGGCCGTGGTCACCGCCGCCACCGCGGGCGGGGCGAGCACCAGATTCGGATCGAGCCACCCGGCGATGCGCACCTGACTCGACACCACCAGCGCGGTGAGCGCGACGACCAGGATCACCGCGACCCGCTCCGACAGAATCCGCAGGCCCGTGTACACCAATGGCACCGCGCACCAGGCGAAACTCGGCGCGAGCACCACCAGCACCGACCAGGTGAGTACCAGCATCGCGAACCACACGAGCCGACCCGACTGCCGCAACTCACTCAGTGCGTACAGCACCGCCAAAGTCAGGGAAAGAACGACGATCAACGGCGTCGAGCGGGTCTCGCTGTGCCGGATCAGCCACCGCATCAACGATGCGGCCAGCAGTACATAGAAGGCACTGTGGACGATGACGGCGAGCAGGCGCGTGTCGTCGCGCTGGGCGCCGAGCAACTGAGTCATGCCATCCACCTGTGCTTTCGGCGGCTGGCGCCGCGGTTTGCCCCCGATCGACCTCGATCTTCCCTCCTGCGGGCATTCCTTCGTCGCACCCGCCGGTCCGCCGCTATCGAGGCGGCCGAGAAAGGGCTCAGCCTGGGCAACCTCTAATTCTCCCCGGCGATCGCTCGCGGTGGGTCATCCGATCGGATGACTCGAGTGTCGGCCGATCCGGCCGTGGAGTACAGCCACTACGCCGATTCGGCGGGGCCGCCGAGCGAACAGGATGGATATCAACAGGCCACGGCAGACCGCCGACCGGCCGAGAGCCGCACAGGAGCAGCCATGTCCGCCAAGTCCACCACCCGCAATCGCCTCATCATCGCCGGCGCCACCGCTGGTGTCGTCGCCGCCGGTGTGGTCGGCGTAGTGACCGTGCAGGCGCAGGATCAGAACCCGGCGACCCGCACCCCTGTCGTCGTCAACGCCGCCGACGCCAACCTGGCCCAGTCCACCCACCTGTCGATCGCCGCCGCCACCAAGGCCGCGCAGACCGCCCTCGACGCCGCCGCCAAGGAGAACCAGCGCGTGAGCGTCGCGGTGGTCGACCGCAACGGCAACGTCATCGTGACCCTGCGCGGCGACGGCGCGGGCCCGCAGTCCTACGACGCCGCCCAGCAGAAGGCCTTCACCGCCGTCTCCTGGAACGCCCCCACCACCGAACTGGCCAAGCGCCTGGAGTCGGCTCCGCACCTGGCCGACATCGACGGCACTCTCTTCCTCGGCGGCGGCGCCCCGGTGAAGGCGAACAACGCCCCGATCGCGGGCATCGGTGTAGCGGGCGCCCCGAGCGGCGACCTCGACGAGAAGTTCGCCCAGGCGGGCGTCGCGTCACTCGCCGGCTGATCGCCGCCGAACAGCGATGGCGCACTGTCGAATTCGGCAGTGCGCCCGCGTCATCCGAGACCGAGCCGGTGACGCGCGCCGAATGCCTGTTAGCCGAGCGTATGCTGACGCGGGAGTGCTATGTCCACAAGCTGGTGTCGGCGCGCGTCGTCCGACCAACAGATGCGGAGGCCGTCGTGCTACACACCGATATCCCCAGCCGGGGCGAGCTCAAAGCTCTCGCCGCAGTGACCGATAGCTGGTGCGTCTCGATCTACACGCCCACCGAATCCGATACGGCGAACCCCGACCAGAACCGGATCGCGTTCTCCAACCAAGCTCGGCGAACACTCGACCTCGTCACCGACCCCGGCGCGCGCACAGCGTTGCAGGAGGAATTCGACGCGGTGATCGAGGACGCCGAGTTCTGGCGGTACCAAGCTCGTACTCTCGTCGTCCTCGCCACCCCGACCCGAATCCGCACCTACCGGCTGCCCAACGCGCTCAGCGCCGCGGAAACCGTCGGGGATCGGTTCTACCTCCCGCGACTCGTGCGGGCCGTGACCTTCCCGCAGTCCGCGTTCGTGCTCGCACTCGCCGAGGGCGGGGTGCGTCTGGTCGAGGTCACCCCGGATCGACCCGCGCGGACCGTGCCTGTCGAAGGACTTCCGAGCAGTGCCGCCGACTATGCCGGAAAGGCGAGCCTCGGCGATCGGGCCCCGAAAGGCCGTGTCCAAGGTGACGAAGGCAGCAAGATGCGGGTGCGCCAGTACGCCCGCGCGATCGACGCCGAATTACGAGCCGTCCTGGCCGGACGCGACGTTCCGCTCATTCTGGCCGCCTCCGAGCCAAGTGATTCTCTGTACCGGTCGGTGAGCAGCTACGACGGCCTGCTGGCCGAGAGCATCCCCGGCAACCCCGAGCACGTCTCCGACGAAGACCTCGCCGAACGCTCCAGAAAGATCCTGGACCGCCACTACTCGACGCAACTGGCCGAACTGGCCGAACTGCTGGACAAACGTCGCGGTGAAGGCCGAGCCAGCACCGACGTCTCCGACCTCGCGCGTGCCGCGACCGCGGGAGCGATCGATACCGTGCTCGTCGATATCGACGCCTCGGTTCCCGGGACGGTTTCCCCGGAGGGCGCGGTCGTCTTCGGCGACCCGACCGATACCGAAACCCCTGGTGTACTCGACGAGATCACCCGCCGCGTCCTGCTCACCGGCGGCGACGTCCTCGCGGTGCGCGCTCAGGACATGCCCGATGGGGCACAGATCGCGGGCATCCTGCGCTACGCACCGTAAGCGGCAGCGCGGCCCGTCATGCTTCCCGACGGGCTCGCGCGCGTCGTTTGCCTTCGTGCATCGCCTGGACCCTGGCCACCGGGATGGTGTGGCCTTCGTCGATCAGATCCTGGGGAAGTTGCTGTGGAGCAGGCATTTCCGATTCCCATGGATCGTTGGCGCCGATCAGCTCCGGTACAGTCCGCAGCGTGAAATCGGCGGGTGTCACGTTGTCGAGATCGGACCAGAGCAGGGGGAACGACACCGTGACACCCGGCCGGATGCGTGGGCTGTAGGCGGCCGCGACGGTGGCGCCGCCGGCCCGGGTGGCGTCGAGAAAGACCTTGCCCTCGCGGTCTTCCCGGATGAACGCGGTCGTGCCGACCGACGGATCGATGCGTTCGGCCCTGGCCGCCACCGCCCGCGTGGCGGCGGCGGCATCCTCGACGTCGATTCCCGGCACCACCGGCACGAAAACGTGTAAACCCTTGGACCCGCTGGTCTTCACGGCACCCGCCAGCCCGTCGGCGGCGAGGGCGTCCCGGATCAACCGAGCGCCCGCCACCGCGTCGCCGAAGGTTTGTCCCGGCGACGGATCCAGGTCGAGCACGAGGTGCGTCGGCTCTGGCACCCGCTCCGCGAGGAACAGCGTCACGTGGTACTCGACCGCCCGCTGATTACCGAACCACAACAGTGTCCGCGGATCGTCGCAGAGCGCGTAGGTGATCTCCCGGCGAGAACTCTCCGCCCACACCTGCGTCCGCGGCACCCACTCCGGGGTGTATTTCGGGAGGTTCTTCTGCATGAACGGCTCCTGCCCCGGCCGAACCCGCACCACCGACAGCGGGCGACCACGCACCACCCGGAGCAACCGTTCCCCGGCGAACTCGAGGTAGTCGACCAGATCCCGCTTGGTTGCCTGCGCCCCGTCGAACAGCGGCTGATCGAGATTGCTCATCTCCACCCCACCGCGCAGCTCTTTGCTGGTCATGGCCCCACCTTGCCCCGGCGCCGAGGGGCGGTCAACCCCCGTTTTGGTCGATCACCAGGTCGTCGGCTATCGTATGTTCGCGCGGCTCACCCCGGTGAGCTGTTGTTCTGGCCCCGTCGTCTAGCGGCCTAGGACGCCGCCCTCTCAAGGCGGTAGCGCGGGTTCGAATCCCGTCGGGGCTACAACGAGAACTCCTCGGTCATGGTGACCGGGGAGTTTTTTTGTGCCCTTTTTTGTGCCCGGAGTGCAACATATTGACAGACGTTGCACGGTTCATACACTGTAGGAAACGGTGCATGGAGGTGACGTGATCGAGCAGACGGCACTGGAGAAACGACTCCAGGACGCGGCAGCGCGGCCCGATCCCGTGAGCGCGTTCCGGGCCGCAAGGGCCGTATTCCTGGCCGGGCACCGACTCGAGATGAAGGAACTCGCCGTCGCGCTCGGAGTGAACCGGGCGACGCTGTTCCGGTGGGTCGGCGGGCGCGACGAACTGCTCGCCGAGGTCATCTGGTCGGTCGCCGAACCGACATTGCGTCGCGCGGCCGCCGCCGCTCCCGGTCGCGGCGCGTACCGCATCGCGACGATCCTCGGCGATTTCGCACAGGCCACCAACACCTCCCACGCCTTCCGCCAGTTCCTGTTGCGCGAACCCGAACGGGCGCTGCGACTGCTCACCACGCGCGCGGGATCGGTCCAGCACCGCATCGTGGCGATCGTGGAAGATCTACTGGCCGAAGAGATTTCGGCAGATTCTCTCGATCCGCTCCTGCCGGTGTCCGAGCTGGCCCTGCTGCTGGTGCGGATCACCGAGACCTTCATCTACACCGATGTGATCAGCGGTGAGGAACCCGACGCGGCCAGAGTTGTCCGGGCGTCATTGGTTCTGCTGGGCGAACGGCCCGAACAGTAAGTCAGCGAAAGGACACCATGAAGCGCTCCGTCTACACCGAGGACCACGACGCCTTCCGCGCGTCGGTCGCCGAGTTCATCAAGCGCACGATCGAGCCGAATGCCGAACGCTTCGTCGAAGAGCGGGCGATCGACCGCGAAACCTGGCTCGCGGCAGGCGAACTGGGCTACCTCGGCCTCTGCGTGCCCGAGGAGTTCGGTGGCAGCGACGCGGGCGACTACCGGTTCAACGCCGTGCTCGGCGAGGAGCTGGCCAAGGCGAGCGCGGCGCTGTCGTCCTCGTTCGGCATCCACTACGACGTGTGCGCGCCCTACCTGGTCGAGCTCACCACCGACGAGCAGAAGCAGCGCTGGCTCCCGAAATTCTGCACCGGCGAGATCATCACCGCCATCGGCATGACCGAGCCGTCGGGCGGTTCCGACCTGGCCGCGCTGAAGACCACCGCCGTGCGCGACGGTGACGACTGGATCGTCAACGGCTCGAAGACGTTCATCACCAACGGTTTCAACGCCGACCTGGTGATCGTCGCCGCACGCACCAGCCCGGAGAAGAAGGCCAAGGGCATCACCCTGTTCGCGATCGAGACCGGAATGGAAGGGTTCACCCGCGGGCGCAAGCTCGACAAAGTGGGCCAGCCCGAATCCGATACCGCCGAACTATTCTTCGACAATGTGCGCGTCCCCGACGCCAACCGGATCGGCGAGCTCGACCGCGGTTTCATCGCCATGATGGAGCGGCTGCCGCAGGAACGCATCGGCGCCGCGGTCTCCAATCTCGCGCACGCTGCCGCGATCCTGGACGAGACGCTGCAATACGCCAAGGAGCGCAAGGCTTTCGGTCAGCAGATCGGCAGCTTCCAGTACAACAAGTTCCTTTTCGCCGAGCTGGTCACCAAAGTCGAAGTGACACAGGCGTTCGTCGATCAGGGTATCGCCGCGCACGCTGCCGGTGAGCTGTCCGCGGTCGACGCCGCGAAGGCGAAGTGGTGGTCGGCGCAGGTGCAGAACGAGGTGCTCGACGCGTGCGTGCAGCTGCACGGCGGCTACGGCTACATGCGTGAATACCGGGTCGCGCGGGCGTGGATGGATGCCAGGGTCACCAAGATCTGGGCGGGTTCCAACGAGATCATGAAGGAACTGATCGGCCGCGATCTGGGCCTGTAGCCCGGAAAGCGTCGCGCCCGGCGAAGGATCCACCGGGCGCGACGCGACGCCGGTCAGCTCAGGATGATCGGCAACGCGGCCAGATCGTTCTGGGTGAGTACCGGCAGATTGCCGATCTCACTGTCGGGCACGGCGAGTCGCAGCTGGGGGAAGCGGGCGAACAGCGCGGGCAGCGCGATCGCGGCTTCCAGACGCGACAGGGCGGCACCGGGGCAGATGTGCGGGCCGTAGCCGAAAGCCAAGTGGCGGTTGGCGGTCGAGCGCGTCACGTCGAACTCGTCGGCGGTCTCGCCGTGCACCGCGATGTCGCGACCGACGGCGCGGTAGGACATCACCACGCCCTCGCCCTTGGCGATCATGGTGTCGCCGACGGCGATGTCCTCGGTGGCGAAACGCATCAGCAGGTGCGAGACCGGGCCGTCCCAGCGCAGCGACTCCTCGATCACCTGCTTCCACTCCACGTCGCCGGCAAGCACTTTCGCCAGCTGTTCGGGTTCGCCGAGCAGCGCGCGCACGGTGTTGATGATCAGGCTCACGGTGGTCTCGTGCCCGGCGGCGACGAGCGCCTTGATATTGCCGATCGCCTCTTCCTCGGTGAGCGGCTCGCCGCCCTCGTCGGCGCTGATGAACGCCGAGGTGAGGTCGTCACCCGGGTCCGCGATCTTCTGCCTTACCTGGTCGGTGAAGTACACGTCGAGTTCGCCGATCACCCGCAGTCGCTCGTCCTGCGGGGTCATCACCGAGAAGAACTTCTTGTACCAGTCGAGCAGCTGCGCGTGGTCCTCGCGCGCGACTCCCATCAGGTCGCCGACCACGCGCATCGGCAGCGGGTAGGCGAACACCTCCTTGAGGTCCACCGTCGCGCCGTCGGCACCGGCGGCGGCGAGGTCGTCGAGGAGTTCGGCGGTGAGCTGCTCGATCACCGGGCGTAGCTCTTCCAGCCGCCGCGGGGCCAGTGCCTGCGCGGTCTTGAGGCGCAGCCTGCGGTGCTCGGCGCCGTCGACGGTGAACATGGAACGACCCGCGTCGACCATGCCGATCAGCGGCCACTGGTTCGTCACCACGCCGTCGGCGTACAGCGACCACGCGTTGATGTCCTTGACCAGCCGGGTGTCGGTGGTCAGCTGGCGCGCGACGGCGTGGTCGGTGATGGTCCAGGCGGGCACGCCGAGCAGGTCGATCCGGGTGATCGGGCCGAGTGATCGAAGTCGGGCGGTCTCTCCGTCGAGGTCACCGACCATGGGGTCGATGGCGAAAGGGCATGGCGAACTCACGAGAAACCTCCGACGGGTCGAACTGGTGTGAAACGAACGGGCAGAGCGGTCATGCCCCGAAGGAAAGCCGAAGGTCGCCGCGTGAGTTGGTCGGCGGGTACTGCGAGGTCCATGTCGGGGAGCCGGTCGAGCAGCACCTCGATCCCGGTCCTGGAGATGATCTCCGCGATCTGCTGCGCCGGGAAGGGGCAGCGGTATTCGCCATAGCTGAACGCGAAGTGGGCGTTGTTGCCCGTCGGCACCGAGCCGCCCTCGGTGAACGACTGGCGCACATGCGGATCGAGATTGGCGGCGGCGAGACCGAGCAGCAGCATGTCGCCCGCCCGGATCGTCTGATCGGCCAGGCGGGTGTCGCGCGCGGCCCACCGCCCGGCCAGGATCGAGGTCGGTCCCTCTTCCCAGAGCACTTCGCTCATGGCCTCGCCGACGCTGCGCCTGCCGCCGCCCAGCGCGTTGGCGAAACGGTCGTCGGTGAGCATCAACCGCATCGAACTGCCCAGCCAGTCGGCGGTGGGCAGATGGCCCGCGGCGGTGATCGCCATCAGGTCCATCATGTATTCCTCGTCGGTGAACGGCTCGGGATCGGCCAGCATCAGCGACACCAGATCCCCGCCGGGACGGGCCTTCTTGGCTGCCAGGAGCCGCGCCATGTGCTCGGCGAAGCGCGCGTGCCCGGCTTGGGCGTCGGCGCCGCCGTCTGCGAGCAGTTTCATCACCAGGGCGAGGTCGGCCGCATCGGTATCGGGCAGGCCGAGAATGCGCGCCAGCGCCAGCACCGGCAGCATCACCGCGAATTCCGCCATCAGGTCGGCGGTGCCTCGACCACAGAACCTGTCGACGAGCCGGTCGGCGATTTCCTCACAGGCACGGCGCAATTCGAAGTGGTCGACCGCGTCCAGCGCGGGTTCCACCATCGCCAGATGCCTGCGGTGTTCGGCACCCGCGGTGAAGTAGATCGAGGGCATGGGCCGCCCGACCATCGGGAGCAGCGGCCAATCGTCGGGCACATTGGGCCACTGATTCCACAGCGACACATCGCGCGGGAAGAGCAGCGGATCACTGGTCACCTGGTGCAGTTCGCGGTAACCGATGATCAGCCAGGCCGGGAACCCGCCGGGCAGTTCCACCTGCACGACCGGACCGTGGTCGCGCCGCATCCGCCGATAGACCTCGTGCGGTTCGATGTGGAACTCGGGGCCGCTCAACGGCACCGCGCCGGTGATCGGGCACGCGCCGGTCGGTGTGCTCATGAGACGGTTTCTCCCTGCGGGACAGCGGAATACAGATGCTCGACCAAGGTGATGAGCACCTGTTTGCTCGATTCGCGCGAGCGCGCGTCACACATCACCAGCGGCACCGCCGGATCGAGATCGAGCGCTTCACGCACATCGTCGGCGGCGTGGGAATCACCGAAGTCGTTGCAGGCGACCACGAACGGGGTGCCCTGATGCTCCAGCCGGTCGATCGCGTACCAGGAGTCGCTGATCCGGCGCTGGTCGACCAGCACGATCGCGCCGAGCGCACCGGCGAACAGCCGGTCCCACAGGAACCAGAACCGCTGCTGCCCAGGCGCTCCGAACAGATACAGCACGTGTTCGTCGTCGAGGGTGATCCGGCCGAAGTCGAAGGCGACGGTGGTGGTCGACTTGCCCGGCACACCGCTGGTGTCGTCGACGCCTGCCCCGACATCGGTCATGGTGGCCTCGGTGTCGAGTGGCCGGATCTCACTCACCGAACGCACCAATGTCGTTTTGCCGACACCGAATCCGCCGATGACCACGATCTTCAGCCCATGCATTGCCGTGCTGTGTAGCGGCGCTCGAGCCCGCTCGGGCACGTTCTCAGAGCTTGCGAAGTCCAACGAGCACCTTCTCGAGGGTGGAAGCATCCAGCGACATCGCCGCCGACAGCGGTGGGCGCACGGTGATCTTGCCCGCGGCCAGCAGGTCCGACAGCACGACCGTGGCAACACCGACGGGCAGGCGCAGCTCGGCCGCGATCTCCACCACCGCGGTCGGCGCCCGGCACATGTCAAGGACCGCGGCCTGCTCCGAGGACATGCCCGCGCTGGGGGCCGACTCGCTGACCACCAGGGTGACCAGGTCGAAGTCCTCGGTCGCGGGCGCCCGGCCGCCGGTCAGGGTGTAGAAGCGGTCGGGATCGTCGTCGCGACCTGCCCTGGTCAATCGATCGCTCCGCGTCTGGGCGCCGCCGCCAGGTGCTCGCCGAGCTGTTCGACCAGCTCGTGCATGGTGTGCCCGACCAGACCGGCATCGGCGTCCTCGGCGGCGACCACCGCCAAGTGCGCGCCGCGCCCGGCCTCGACCACGAACAGGATGCCGCCGTAGAACTCGGTCATCGACTGGCGAACGCCGCCACGCCCGTCACCGAACTCCACGGATGCCCCGTGCGACAGGCTCTGGAACCCCGCGGCGATGGCGGCCAGCTGATCGGCGCGATCGACATCGAGTTCGGGTGTATGGCAGATCTTCAGCCCGTCACCGGACAGGAGCAGGGCATGCCTGGCGCGCGGGGTGCGGGCGAGCAGCTTCTCGAGCAGCCAGCCGAGATTCGCGGGGGCGGTGGTGGTCATCGGTCCTCCTGTGGGTCGGGAGCCGCGGCGGCGCTGCCCGGTTCGTGGCTTGCGGTGGTGCGGCCCGGCGCGGAACGCTGGAAGGCACCGAGGGCGGTGGGCTTGGCCGGTGGCGCCTTGGCGGCCGGCGCGGTAGACAGGCCTTCGGGGTGGACCTGGGCCAGGGTGTCGCCCCGGCGGCGTTTCGGCAGTGTGGGCGAGGAGGACGGAGCAGTGTCGGGCTCGGGTCGCGCGTGCTGACCGGCAGGCGCGCTGAAATCCATGGTGCCGGTGTCGGTTCTGCGCGGGATCGGACTGTCGAACTGGCTCAGCGTGGCGGGCTCGGCGAAGCGCGGCGCGGCCACCACATTGCGGCTGCGACGTTCGGCGCGCGCGGTGAGCTCTCGCGGGACGACAACGACGACCGCGGTGCCGCCGATCGCCGACGGCCGATACGACACGGTGAGTTCGTGTTTGCGCGCCAGATGCCCGACCACGGCAAGCCCGAGCCGGGTTCCCGACAGCGAGGCCAGGTCGGCGCCCTTGCCCTTGTGATCGCGGCCGGTGACGGCGGCTTCGGCGCGGCGCAGCGCGGAATCGCTCATGATCAGGCCGCTGTCCTCGATCGTGATCACCACGCCCGCGGGCACTTCCGCGGCGTAGACGTGCACCTCGGTGGTGGGCGGCGAGAAGTTGCAGGCATTGTCGAGGAGTTCGGCTAGCGTGTGCATCACGCCTTCGGCGGCATGCCCGGCGATGCCGATCTCGGCGATCGCCCTCAGCCGCACGCGCTGATACCCGGCCACGCGACCCATCGCGCCGCGCAGAATCGATTCCATCGCAATCGGCTTCGCCCAGCGGCGGCCGGTGCGCGCACCGGACAGGACCGCGATGCTGTCGGCGAGTCGTCCGGCCTGGGCGGTGCGGTGGTCGATGTGGAGCAGGTCGGTGAGCACCCGAGGGTCGGCGTGGCGGTGTTCCATCTCCCGCAGCTCGGCCAGCATCGAGGTGGTCATCGCCTGGATACGGCCCGCGGCACCGGCGAACGCGGCCAGTGCCGCCGCGCCCCGCCGCGAATTCTCCTGTGCTTCCCAGGCGTACGCGGCGGTGTGTTCGTCGGCCTGGGTCAGGCGTGCGCTCGCCTCGGCCACGGTGGCGGCCAGCTGCTGTTCGGCACGCTGGGCGGTGGCCAGACTCGCGCGCGCCCGCGCGCGCTGACGCAGTGCGAACCAGACCGCGGGGCAGCCGAACAGTGCCGCGGCCACCGCGGCGGCGAGCACCGGGATGCCGACGGCTTGCGGGGTGAAGACCGCGGTCACGGCGGCGATCGCCACCACCGCCACCCCGGCGCCGAGCACCGCGGATCCGGCGCTGTCACCGGAGGCCTCCGGTGCGGCTACCGTCTGCGCCATCGGCAGTACTTCCGCAGTACTCACAGGCCCCCAGCCATCAGTGGTCGATCAAACACGCAGCAAGGCAGCCTGTTTCGAAGTCGGAATCGAGCATATCGAGCCCCCGCCCTACCTGCCACTCGACCGATCAGGGTTCACCGGCCGTTGGGGTACGGGTCAGCGTCCAGCCTGGTCGCGGCCCGTGCGGCGAGACGGTGATCACGTGGCGAGGGCTCGTGCGATGACCACCGCCATGGCGCGATAGCCGGAGTCATTGGGGTGCAGGTGATCACCGCTGTCGAACGCCGCGGCGAGGCGGGTGCGATCACCGGGTGCGGTCAGCGCTTGTTCGAGATCGACCACCTCGTCGAACGCGTCCGACTCCCGGATCCAAGTGTTCACCTCGGTGCGCAATCGCTCCTTCTCTGGCGAGAAGTAGGTCGACCCGGCGAACGGCGGGATGGTCGCGCCGACGATGTACACACCGTTAGTCCGCGCCTGGGTGATCAGTTCGCGGTATCCGGCGATGAGCTGATCTGTCGAAACCTCCGGGTAGACCGCCCCGTCCGGCCCCGCGCTACCCGACAGCCCGATGTCGTTGATCCCGATCAACACGACGGCGGTGCCGACGCCCGGTTGTTCGAGGACGTCGCGGCGGAAACGGGCGAGGGCGCTGTCGCCGAGCACGGTCGAGTCGGTGAGCAGCCTGTTGCCGCTGATTCCGGCATTGACCACCGGGCCGTGGTGGCCCGCCGCCGCGAGCTGGTCGGGGTAGCGCTGGTCGGCGTCGAGGGTGGAGCGGTAGCCGTCGGTGAGCGAGTCGCCGAAGGCCACGGTGACATCGCCCGCGCTCGGTCGCAGGGTGTCGACGCCTGCCAGGTAGTACCAGGATTGGGAGGTATCGGTGAAGGGTGCCGCCGACGGATCGGCGGCGTGATCGCCGTGTGCCCGGTAGGTGGTGGCGAGCGCCTGGCCGTGCTGGGTCGCGGGGCCGGTGGGTTGGGCGAAGTAGAGGGTCACCGCCATCGACGCCCCCGCCGTGTCCACCGCATCGCTGACCATTTCGCCCCCTGGTGCAATCACGAAGGTGGACTGCCCACCAACGGTCAACGCCCGCACCGATTCCGGGACGACAGCGGCTCCGCCCGCACTGGCGGCGACCGTCGCCGCCGAGACAGGCAGTGGGTACTCTCCGTAGCGGTTCGACAACCGGACTCTGACTTGCGGGCCCTCGTGCGACAGGCGAATCACCTGTCGCACAGTCTGATCGGAGAAACCCATCGCGGACCAGTTCTGGTAGATCGGGTACTGGAGCGCGGTCGCCCAGGCACTCGACCATGAGGTTTCGGTATCGCGCGCACCGAACGCCACCAGGCCCAGCGCGGCCACAGCGGCGACGGGCGCGGCGATCCAGCGTAGGCGCACCGTCACCGGAGCGACCAGGTCATACCGAAAGTAGCGAGGTCGTCGAGGAATTCGACCGGCTCGAACAGTTCGGCGGGTGAGTGTGCGCCCGGCTTGCCCGCCCCGCTCACGATGCGCGTCGCGACCTCGACCGCGAGTTGGGCGCTGTTGCGGTAGGCGTCGGGACCGCTGCCGATGCCGCGCAGTGTCCGGCCGTCGCGACGGATGTCGACAACCATCGAGTACGCGGCCGGGACCGACGGCGTCTCGGGCGCCGCATCGAGATCGGCCTCGGTGACGGTGCCGACGATCTCGAAGATCGACTTCGCGAGTACGCCCTCCACCGAGCGCACCGCCGTGTGGCGCGGAATGGTCACGACCGAGGGTTGTGGAAACTTCATCACTGCAATAGGTTCCGTCTCGTCAGGGAGTAGGAAGGTAGCGCGGCGGGGCTGGGGGCCGGTATGGAATTCGCCGTCGGACCAGGACAAGCCTCCACTGGTGAAGACTTCCAGATTCTCGAAGACGGTGCGCATACTCCCGCGCGAGCCCTCGCCGCCGGGCGCGGCGACGTGACTCAGGACGATCTCGTCGGCGCCGCCGAGCCGCTGCGCGCCGAGGTGGGCGAGCAGGTCGCCGAAGATCCCAGCTTCGGTGGTCGCGGTCGAGAGCGTCACGCCGGCTGCGACCGCGAGCGGGCCGTATTCAGCGAAGACCTTCTCGACGAAGAGCTGTTCGCCAGCGACATCGACGTAGTGGGTGCCTGCCGCGATGGCAGCGCGCAGGACTGTTTCGCCGGTGCCGGTGTAGTCGGGCAGGGTGCTGATCACGGCGTCGACATCGGCGAACGCGGCGACGAGGGCGGCGTGATCGTCGGCGGCGGCGACGCGGACCTCGGCGCCGAGACCGGCGAGCCGCTCGGCGTCGCGGCCGACGACCACGGTCTCGATGCCGCGCTCGCGCAGCTCCCGCACCGCGAATGTTCCGACGTGGCCACTGGCTCCGTAGACGGCGATCTTCATGTCGTTCTCCTTGTTCATCGGGCTGATGAACTCAGCGTATGAGCCATATGTGAGACATTGAATCATCCAGAATCTTGCCCAGATATCCAATCGTCTCGACGAGTACCGTTTTCGAACATGGACCTACTGAGCGACGTACTCGCCACCGCGAAGACCGGCAGCCCGGCCTCCGGCATGTTCGTGCGGCACGCGCCGTGGGGCCGGGCGTATCCGCGCATCGAGAGCGCGGGCTTCCACGTGGTGCTCCAGGGCTCGTGCTGGTTGACGCGGCCCGCCGCGGAGCCACTGGCACTGGGTGCCGGTGACGCGGTGTTCATGCCGCGCGGTGTCGCCCACGCTCTGCTCGACCAGCTCGACAGCCCGGTGACCGAGACCGCCGGACCCGAGGATGTCCGGATCGTGGCGGGACCGGGTGCGCCCGCGACCCTGCTGTGCGGTTCCTACCAGCTCGCCGCCGACCGGACCCACCCGCTGCTGGCGGAGCTGCCCGAGGTGGTGCACATTCCGGCCAGGCTCGGCACCCATCCGTCGCTGCGCGCCGCTGTCGACCTGCTCGCCGACGAACTCACCGACACCCACCCCGGCGCCGACGCGGCGATACCCCCGCTACTGGATCTGCTGCTGCTCTACCTGCTGCGCGCCCGGCTCGCGGAGACCGAGGAGACATCCGGCTGGGCCGCCGCGGTCGCCGACCCCGACATCTCCCGCGCTCTGCGCGCCGTCCACGACGACCCCGCCCACGGCTGGACCGTCGAATCCCTCGGTGCCCGAGCGGGTCTCAGCCGCGCCGCCTTCGCCAAACGCTTCACCAACCTCGTCGGCGAACCCCCACTGACCTACCTCACCCGCTGGCGCATGCTCACCGCCGCCCACCTGCTCCGCGCCACCGACCACCCACTGTCCACCGTGGCCAGGCGCACCGGCTACAGCTCCGAATACGCCTTCAGTAAAGCCTTCAAACGCGAATTCGACACGGCCCCGGGTCGATACCGTTCGGCATCGACCGAAGTCCTGGTGGCCGGAGTGCCGTGATCCTCAGTCGAGTACGGCTGTCGCCTCGACCTCGACGAGCAGATCCGGTTCACCGAGCGCGGCCACCCCGATCAGCGTGATCGGCTTGACCGGATCGACCCCCAACTTCGCCGCCGCCCTGGCGACACCTTCGCCGAGCAGCGGGTACTTGTCCGCGTTCCAGTCGACGACATAGATGGTCAGCTTCGCGACATCGTCGAACGAACCACCGATCGCCCCGAGCGCGGTGCCGATATTGAGATACGCCTGCTCGACCTGAGCGGCGAAATCCCCTGCGCCGACCGGATTCCCGTCACCATCGCGCGCGACCTGCCCGGCCAGGAAGACCAGCCGCGACCCGGTCGCGATCGAGAGTTGCCGATACACCTCCGGCTTGGGCAGTCCGTCCGGATTCACCAGTTCCACAGCCACGATCTCTCCCATCGTCCGAGGGTTCCGACCCATAACATAGCATTGATATGTACTCTGACGCTATGGCCAGAACCAGGAATCCCGCGGTGCGGTCGATGCTGATCGAACGGGCGGCGCACATGGTGGGCGCCCGTGAACCCGTCACCTTGCGCGGTCTGGTCGCGGGCACCGAGGTATCGACCATGGCGGTCTACACCTACTTCGACGGCATGGACGGCCTGTGGCGCGCGGTCCGGCAGGAAGGTTTCACCCGCCTCGCCACCCGCCTGACGACGGTGCCGACCACCGACGACCCGGTCAACGACCTGGCGGCACTCGGCAGCGCGTATCTGTCCAACGCCATGGCCAACCCGGACCTGTACCGGCTGATGTTCGACGCGGGCTTCGATCTCGAAGACGCCGAGGCCGCCGACGCCACCCTGCACCGCCTCGTCACCGCGGTGGAATCGGCTCGGTCCACCGGCCGGTTCCACGCCGACACCGACCCGCTCGACCTGGCGACCCAGAGCTGGGCCATCGGCCACGGACTGGCCGGCCTCGTCGCCACCGGACCACTCCCGCCGACGGCACTCGACCTCGGAATCCCCATGCTCACCGCCCTTTTCGTCGCCGCGGGCGATGAACCGCGACGGTGCGCGCGGTCGGTGGCGTCGGGGTGGCAGGTCGGCTGAGCGGGAAGTTCATCCAACGACGACGGCCCGATGAACAGACGAGTTCATCGGGCCGTTCGCTGGGCTGGGTCAGAGGGCGATGCAGGCGGAGCCGGCATTGATGCCGGTGCCGACGCTGACGTACTGCCTGGTCTCGGGCCATGCGTCCGGCTGGACGGCGTAGATGTAGGTGATGTCGGTCCTGGACGGAATCCAGGTGGCCTTGGCGACACCGTTCACCGGCATCGCCTCGGCGAAGCCGCTGGGGCCCTGACCTTCTTCGAAGAAGTAGACCGGCTTGGTGTTGTCGTCCACGGTGACGTTGACGGTGTAGGGGCAGCCCGTTCCGATCGTGTGCAGGCCGATGGTGAACGTGGGCGCGAGCGCGATGCTGGTGACGGTGGCCGCAGCCGGTGGTGCGACCATCGCGGCGACACCCGCGACGAGCGCCGCGGTTCCGACGGCGCGGCGAATGGTCGCGGAAGAGGTGAGGGTTCGCGTCATGGGGTATGGATCTCCTGGTCGGTAGGGCCGATTGCGCTAATTGATCTCGCCCACAGCAATTTTCGTTACCTCTGCTACGAGTTCATTGGACGGCTCGGCGTTCTGTTCGGGCTTGGTGGTCAGGACGGCGAGGACGAGCGGCGCGCGGCCGGGCGGCCAGGCGACGGCTACGTCGAGGGCGGAGCCGTAGGCGGGGGTGCCGGTTTTGTCGCCGACCTTCCAGTCGGCGGGCAGGCCCGCTTTGATGCGTTTGGCGCCGGTGGCGCTGGCGAGCAACCAGTCGGTGAGCTGGGCGCGCTCGGGGTCGGCGAGGGCTGTGCCGAGGACCAGGGCGCGGTAGTCGGCGACCAGGGCGGCGGCGGTCGTGGTGTCCCGTTCATCGCCCGGGATGGCGGTATTGAGCTCGGGCTCCCAGCGGTCGAGACGGGAGACATGGTCGCCGAGGGTGCGCAGGAAGGCGGTGAAACCCGGTGGGCCGCCGAGCAATCGGAGGATGAGGTTGCCCGCGGTGTTGTCGGAGACGGTGATCGCGGCGTGGCAGATCGCGGAGACGGTCATCCCGGTGTCGATGTGCTTTTCCGTCTCGGCGGAGTTCACCACGATGTCGGCCGCCGTGTAGTGGATGACCTGGTCGAAGTAGCCGGTGGACAGCGGATGTGCTTGCAGGAGAGCCCCGCACGCCAAACCCTTGAAGGTCGAAGCGATCGGGAAGCGTTCACCCTCGCGGTAGTTCACCGTCGCCTCACTGCCGGTGTCGACGACCGAGAGGCCGAGTCGTGCACCGTATTTCGCCTCCATTTCGGCGAATGAAGGCGCGGTCGACGAGGCGAGCGCGGATGTCGACGGTGGCGCCGGTACTACGTCATTGCTCGAGCAGGCGGTCGATGTCACGGCCGAGATCGCCAGCGTGACGGCGGCGAATCGGGTTCGAAGGCGCGGCGCTCGGTGCTTCAGTGCGGTGGGGGTCACCGGTGCACAACATCATCGCCTGCCACCACGAGGCCAATATCGGACACCGGCCTGGACAAGTCGCGCTCAATATCACCGCAGGTCGGAAGCGGTAAGGCCGGGCAGACGGCCGATCGTCACCGGCGGCGTCTCGCCGATCGACCGAGTGGCGGCAAGCGCGCTGGTTCAATGGCGATATGGATCTGATCCGCCACCTCCGGTTCTTCGTCTCCGTCGCGGACGAGGGCCACTTCGGGCGGGCGGCAGCGGCGCTCGACATGACCCAACCTCCCCTGTCGCAGGGATTGCGCCGCCTCGAACAGCATCTCGACATCGAACTCATCCGCCGCACCAACCAGGGCGCACTACTCACCACGGCGGGCAGGCACCTGTTGCCGCGTGCCCGGCTGCTCGTCGACGACGCCGACCGGTTGCTCGCCGAATCACAGCGGATCGCGCAGCTCAGCGGGACCGTGCGGTTCGCGGCGACAAGCGCGCTGCCCGATCGGCTGGTCACCGCGTGTGTCACGGGTCTGCGCGCCGCGGGTGGCAGCGTGGCGACGACGCTGGGCACGACCGTCGATCTCGTCGCCGAGGTGCGGGCGGGGGTGTGCGATGTGGCGGTGGTCGAACATCCGGCGCTGGTCGACGGTGTCGAGGCCGGACCGGTGGTGAAGTTACCGCGCTGGTTGGTGGTGCCCGCCGATCACCGCACCACCACCGCCGAGCGGCCGACCTTCCCGATGCTGGCCGGGCTGAACTTCGCGCATCCGCCTCGCGCCGCGAACCCACCCGCCTTCGACAGCATCATCGATCTGCTGCGGGAACGTGGGCTCGACGCGGCGCCGCTCGCGGCTCCCGACGATCGGGCGGTGCTGGCCGCCGTCGCCGCGGGCACCAGTTTCGGCGTCACCGCCACACTGCCGACACCGACGCCGGGGGTGGCTTGGCTCACGCTGGCGCCGCAGTCGATTGCCGTGCGGGTCAGGGTCATTCGCCGGGTCGATGCCGGCGCGCATGCCGATGCGTTGGATCGGGTGCTCTATCGGGAGCGGCTGCGATGAGCACGTTCGACGCGCCGAAAGCGATCAGTCCGCCCGGTGCGAGCCGGGACGGTTACGGCGTGCTGGGCATTGCCGACTCGGCGAGTGCCAGGATCCGTGCCGTGTTCGCGGACGCGGGCTGTGCCGGTTGGTTACACGCCCGGCGCTGCGACGGCTCCCCCGGCGAGGTCTCTGTCGGTGGGCGCGACCGCGTGGTGATCGCGTCGGTCTACAAGCTGCTGTTGCTGGCGGCGTTCCTGCGGCAGGTCGACCGCGACCGGATCGACCCCGCGGGCCGACTCACCATCAACCCCGCCGACTGCACTCCTGGCCCGACCGGCATTGCGGCACTGCGTGATCCGGTCACGCTGAGCCGCCGCGATCTGGCGACGTCGATGATGACGGTGTCCGACAATGCCGCCGCCGACGTGTTGCTCGGCGAAGTCGGCCTCGCCGCGGTGGGCGAGCTCGTACACGAACTCGACCTGACGGATACCCGCATCGTCGGCGGCACGGCCGACCAGCACCGCAGCCTCGTGCGCGATACCGATACCCACAGCACCGCGGAGGCTTTCGCGGCGCTGGCCGACAACGACGAGGCGTGGACGGTTTCCGCCTACGACCCCTCCTACGCCAGCGCGACCACACCCGAGGAGATGACACGGTTCCTGTGGAAGCTGTGGTCGGGCGACATGTTGTCCACGGCGAGCACCGAATTCGCACGCACGGTGATGAGCAGGCAGATCTGGCCGCACCGTATCGCCGCCGGATTCCCCCATCGCGGAGTGCTCGTCGCGGGCAAGACCGGCACGATCGGGGTGATCCGCAACGAAGTCGCCGTCGTCGAGTTCCCCGGCGAAACACCGGTAGCGGTAGCGGTTTTCACCCGCGCCGCCCGCGCCGACCCGATGCTGCCGGTGGTCGACGCCGCCATCGGTGAGGCGGCGCGGATCGCCGTCACCGAACTCCGTCGCCCGCGCTGAGGCGACAACGACCGAACGACAGTGGCTAGCATCTCGTTTGTGGGTGGAGATTCTTCCGGCTTCGGCCGAATGCAGAAAATCGGGATCGCGGCGGGGGCACTGGGTGTGGCGCTGGCGGTGGCGACTCCGTTGCTGCCGGTTCAGCAGCAGCGCGCGAGCCTGGATTGGCCGCAGCCGCAGTCGATGCAACTGAGCGCGCCGCTCGTGGACTACGTGCCGCTGTCGCTCGATCTGAGCATTCCGTGTACGGCGTTGCGCGATATGACCGGCGGGACCGTGCTGTCCACAGTGCCCGCCCAGGCGCCGCGCGCCGGGTCGAAGGGATTGGTGGCGCGGATCGAGGACCGGCCGGGAGCCGGTCGGACGCTGTCCGTGGTGCTCCGCGACAAGCTGCTGTTGAGTGCGTCGATCGCGGATATCGCAGGCACCGATCCGGTGCGAGCGGCCGCGCCCGGCGCCGACGCCGAGGGCACGCAGCCCCCGCCTGCCGGGGCCAACCCACCGCCCGGCACCCGGCCTCCCGGCAGCACGCCGCCCAACGGTGCTCCCGCTCCTGGCAGCCCTCCCCCTTCGGGCTCGGTTCCGCCCGGCGGTGCACAGTCATCGCCTACGAAGCCACCGGCCGGTCCGGATGGCGGGGGCGCTCCGGGAAACGCTGTGCCTGCGAATGCGCTGGATGCTCGATGCGGTGCGTTGACGGTGGTTTCCACTGCGGCGAGCACGACCGCCGAACTCACCCGCATGACCAGGGCCGACGGATCGCCGATGAAGACGACCGTGGACGCGGATATGCGGCCGCAAGTGGTCGGCGTCTTCACCGAATTGGATCGTGGACGGATGGGGGACGCGCGGCTGCATGCCGAGATCGATGCGCGGTTCTCGTCGAGTCCGAGTGGCTGGAAACTGGTGGCGATCATCGGCGCGGTGTTGTGTGCGCTGCTCGCGTTGATCTGCTTGCACCGCGGCGATATTCGCGACGGTCGTCGGGCGCGTCGCATCCTGCCCGCACGCTGGTGGCGATTCAGCGGTCTCGATGTGGCGGTCGCGGCGACCTTGGTCGGGTGGCATGTGATCGGCGCCAACAGTTCTGACGACGGCTACATCCTCACGATGGCGCGCGCGTCGAAGGAAGCGGGCTACACCGCCAATTACTACCGGTGGTTCCAGGTCGCCGAGGCCCCGTTCGGGTGGCCCTACGAGGTGCTCGCGCAGATGACCCGGGTCAGTGAGACCGGGCTGTGGATGCGGTTGCCCGCGTTGCTCGCCGGGTTCGTGTGCTGGCTGGTGCTCAGCCGGGAAGTGTTGCCACGCCTGGGTTCCGGCGTGAGTTCGAGCCGAGTGGCGCGCTGGACCGCGGCGCTGGTGTTCCTGGCGATCTGGCTTCCCTACAACAACGGCCTGCGCCCCGAACCGCTGATCGCGGTCGGCGCGCTCCTCACCTGGTGCTCGATGGAACGGGCGATCGCCACCCGCCGCCTGCTGCCCGCCGCCGTCGCGGTGCTGATCGCCGCGTTCTCCCTCGCGGCCGGTCCCACCGGATTGATCTGCGTGGCAGCACTATTGGCCGGTTCGCGGCCCGTCCTCCGGACGATCATCGCCCGTGCCACACCGGATTCGGGCACCGTCGCGAGCACTCGCGGAGCCGTGTTCCTCCGGTACACCGCACTCGTGGTCCCGATCGTCGCCGCGGGCACTCTCGTGCTGGTCGTCGTCTTCGCCGACCAGACCTTCTCGACCGTCCTCGAAGCCACCCGTGTCCGCCAGCTCGTCGGCCCCGACATGTCCTGGTTCGAGGAACGCACCCGCTGGGATTCCCTGTTGTCGGTCAACCCCGACGGCTCCCTGGCCCGCCGCTTCGGCATCCTCGCGATGCTCCTGTGCCTCGCCGTCGGCATCGTCGCGACTCTGCGCCGCGACCGGATCCCCGCGACCGCCCGTGGACCGGTCACCCGAATCCTCGCCGTCGTCTTCATGGCCCTGCTGCTGATGATGTTCACCCCCACCAAGTGGACCCACCACTTCGGCGTCTACGCGGGCCTGGCAGCCGCACTCGCAGCGATCACCGCGGTCGCCCTGACCCGCACCCGCCCCGGCTACCTGCGCACCCTGTTCGCCGCCGCCGTCCTGTTCCTGCTGGCCGTGAGCTTCACCGGCTCCAACGGCTGGTGGTACGTCTCGGGCTACGGAGTCCCCTGGCCCGACCGCGCCCCCACCCTCGGCGGCATCGAGGTATCGACGATCTTCCTCGCGGCAACGGCCGCAGCGCTGCTCACTGCCCTGTGCCAGTACTACCGGGCGCCCTTCGCGAACCCCACCGATCGCGGTACCGACGGACTGAAGCGCCGGGTATCGGCTGTCGCGCCGCTGACGATCGCCGCGGCGGCCATGGTGTTGTTCGAAGTGGGATCGCTGGTGTCCGCGGCTGTTTCGCAGTATCCGGCCTACTCGGTCGGGCTGTCGAATCTGCGCGCGCTGGCGGGAGATCAGTGCGCGATGGCGGATGACGTTCTCGTCGAGACGAATACGGCGGACTCGTTGCTCACCCCGTACAGCGGCACCGTCGCCGACGGGCTGGCCGCCGAGAACACCGGCTTCACCCCGAACGGTGTCGGAAGCCTCGCCCCTGATCCCGGCCCGGGCCAATCCGCCGCCCCGCCTTCGGGTTCGGGACCTGGCCCCGGCGGCGCGGGGCCCGGCCCGGGTGGAGGCGCACCGCCGAGCGGTCCGAATGCGGGACCGCCGGGACCACCGGGCGTGTCCGGGCCCGCAGTGGCGGGAGTGAACGGGAGCACGGTCGCATTGCCGTTCGGCCTCGCTCCCGAACGCACACCGGTGCTCGGCAGCTACTCGAGTGGTGAGCCGCAGCGAACGCAGCTGACGACCCAGTGGTATCGAATGGATCTCGCTGCCGCACAACAGAATCCGGCGTACCGCGTGCTGATTCTGACGGTCGCCGGACGGATCGAGTCCACCGCGCCCGATGGTTCGCGCATGCCAGGGCAGCGGTTGCGGGTGGAGTTCGCTCGTCGCGACGGCGACGGAACCATCACCGCCCTGGGCGATGTGATCCCGCCGACGGTCGGTGGCGCTCCGGGCTGGCGCAATATCCCGGTCGCACTGGATCGAATTCCCGCAGGCACCACAGCCGTTCGGCTCGTCGCCGACGCGGGCGAGCCCAACCCCATGCAGTGGCTCGCGCTCACCCCGCCGCGCCTGCCGAAGCTGTCGAGCCTGAACACCGTCGTCGGCAGCTCCGACCCGGTCCTCGCGGATTGGCATGTAGGACTGGCGTTCCCGTGCCAGCGCCCGTTCGATCATCGACACGGTGTCGCGGAGATGCCGATCTGGCGGATCCAGCCCGACAAGCTCAACGCACAGGTCTCCGAGACGTGGCAGGGCGACACCGGCGGCGGCCCCCTCGGCTGGACCGGCCTGCTCATGCAGTCCCGCACCATCCCCGCCTACCTGGCCGACGACTGGACCCGCGACTGGGGCGAACTCCAACGCCTCATCCGAACCCTCGCCGCGCCACCGGCGGACATCGACGTCCACACCGAAACCCGCTGGGGCCTGACCACCGTCTCCCCGATCAAGACCAGCTGACCTCCACAAGCACGAACCGCCGCTACCCGAACACGGGTAGCGGCGGTTTCTGTTGTGGCAGAGGCTACTTCGGCGGTTCGCCACCAGCGGGCGGTCCACCGGCCGGTGGTCCACCGGCGGGCGGTGCGCCACCGCCGGGCGGCGTCGCGCCCGCGGGCAGTGGCTTGCCGATATTGCGTGCCATGTCCGGCATCAGGCGGATGGCGACCTGCTCCCAGGTGCCCCAGTTGTGAATGCCGATGTCGGGGAAGTCGTAGCTGACATTCTCGTAACCCAGTGCGGTTACCCGCTTTTCGAACGAACGGGTGTTGGCGAGGGCGATCGCCTCCAGTGGCATGCCCTGCGTGATCGCGTCGATCGAGGACAGATCCTGGTCGGCGGGCTTGGCGCTGCCCGCGGAGACGTAGAGGCGGGTGTTGTTGGCGATGAGCTTCTCGACGAAGCCGTAGGGGTCCATCCGGCGCCACTTCTCGCTGCCCGCGGGTGCCATCGCCTCGATGTTGTACCCACCGCTGGCGATCATCGCCCCGCCGAGCGCCTCACGCATGCCCGGCATGGACATGTGCAGATAGCCCGACAGCGAGCCCGCGTAGGTGAACTGCTCCGGGTAGTAGGCCGCCATCAACAATGCCGCGCTACCACCGCTGGACAGACCGACCACACCGTTGCGGGTCGAACTGAAGCCCAGCCGGGCCTTCATGGCGTCCGGGAGGGTCTTGGTGATGAAGGTTTCCCACTCGTAGGTGTTGGCCTTGCCCTGGGTGTCCTCCCAGCCACCGATCGCCGAACCGGAGTCCGCGCTCGGCAGCAGCGACCCGTCGGGATTGACGCCGCCGAAGCTGCTCGGCTGCTCCCAGTCGGCGTAGAAGCTGGACTGCCCACCCACCGGCATCACGACGTTGATATTGAACTTCGCCATCTGTGCCGGGATGGTGGTGTGCTTCTCCCAGCCGTTCAGATCGTCCTCGGCGCGTTCGCCGTCGAGCAGGTAGACCACCCGATCGGTGTTGCCGTCGGCCGCGCGGATGATCCTGGTGTTGATCTCCCCCATCGACGTGTCCACCCGGAAGTCGATCGCGGACGGGTCGGCATCGGCGGCGGCGGGCGCGACCGACGCGCCGAACGGCAGCACCGCCACCACCGCACCTGCCATGACCCGCCGGAACAGCCCGGATCTGTGACGGCGCTGCCGCGCCCCTCCCACAATTACGCCACGCATGATCGGTGTACTGACCTTCCGTTTGTGCGGCCGCGCCGCTCCCCACTCGACCCGCCGCGGTATGAAACCTGCGTGCGGGGCCCTGCCGGGCAGCATAGCGCGCACAACGATCCCCGGGAATATCGAATTACGCAGTGGGGCAGCCCGCTTCGCGCGTGCGCTCGGTGCTGCGGATTCTCGGCGAGGGAGCGCCCCGGACGGAGCGCTACCCTGGGAGGTCGATTCGTGGCCGCGCCCGGCCGCCCTGCCCAGAACGGGACCCCGTGAAGCTCGCCGTACGCCTGATGATGTTGTCGCTGGTCCTCGCCCTGCTGTTCGGGGTGCCCTGGTGGACGTTGGTCTCGGCACCGACCGGTGGCAGCGGCACGCTGTTCTGGATCGGGACGGCGATCGGTGTGGCCGCCCTCGGGTGCCTGCCGCTCACGATGTTCCTCGGGCACGGGCCCGCCCAGTCCGATCCGGCGGTGATCGTCGGCGACACCCTGCTCGGGGTCCTGTGGGTGGTGTTCTCCTGGTCGGTGATCGGGGTGTTCGCGCGTGGCGCACTGGCCGTGGCCGGTGTCGACGGTGCGCTCGCCGCGCGGCTCGTCGCGGCAGGGGTACTGGCGATCTCGGTGGTACTGGTCGCGTGGGGTGTCTACGAGGCGCGGCGGGTGCCGCGGGTGCGCACCGTCGACGTGGCGATCCGCGGGCTGGCCGACGGGCTCGACGGTTTGCGCGTGGTGGTCGTCACCGATACCCACTACGCCGCGCTCGACCGGCGGCGATGGTCGGAGCGGGTGGTCGAGGTGGTCAACGCGCAGCAGCCCGATATCGCCTGCCACGCGGGAGACCTAGCCGACGGGTCGGTGGCGAAGCGGCACGCCCAGGTCGACCCGCTGGCCGAGGTGAAGGCGCCACTTGGCCGGTTCTACATCACCGGCAACCACGAGTACTTCGGCGACGCGCAGGGCTGGATCGACCACATGGCGTCGATCGGCTGGGAGCCGCTGCACAACCAGCACCGGGTCGTCACCCGCGACGACGACCAGCTCGTCGTCGCCGGGATCGACGACCCGACCGGCAAGGGCCTGCCCGGCCACGGCCCCGACCTGCCCGCCGCCCTGAGCGGCGCCCCCGATGTCCCGGTGGTGCTGCTGGCCCACCAGCCCAAACAGATCGCCGACAGCGCGGCGGCGGGCGTCGCGCTGCAGATCTCGGGCCACACCCACGGTGGGCAGATCTGGCCGTTCCACTATCTCGTCCGGCTCGACCAGCCGGTGGTCGCCGGCCTGAGCAGGCACGCGAACAACACCCAGCTCTACACCAGCCGCGGCACCGGCTTCTGGGGTCCGCAACTACGGGTGTTCGCACCCAGTGAGATCACTGTGCTGGTGCTGCATCCGGAGCGCTGATGCCCGTCAGCGGTGGGGCTGGGTGACCTGCGACGGCAGCGGACCACTCATCACGACGCTCGAACCGGTCCACGAGTAGGTGATCGTCGCGGGTCCGCCCTGGGGTGTGGCGAAGGGTTCGTCGGCGGCCAGCCACCGGTACTCGACGGTGACGGCAGTGCTGCTCGAACCGGCGACGGTGGTGAAGGCGTACGGCTCGGAAGTGCCTGTGCCCAGGTACTTTCCGTTGTGGAAGAACAGCACGTGAATCGGGGCGCCCGCGGAGTTGCCGCCGATGGCGCGCACCCACAGCAGCTCACCGCAGTTGCCCGGCTGATCGGCGGAGGCCTGCCCGGCGACCCAGCTGCCGGTCAGGCTCGCCAGAGCATTCTGCACGCCGGTGGAGGACGTATCGATGCAGCGACCCGGGCCACTGATGTTGTTGGCGGGGGCGGGAGCTGTGGTGTCGGGCACCGGGATGATCGACGGAGGCGGTGTGACCCGCGGTGTTTCGGGCTCTGTGGTGTCGCCGGGCCGAGGTGCGGAGGTCTCCTCGGGCGCGGTCGACCCCGGCGCCTGGGTGCCCGGCGCGGGCTTTGCCGACGAGGCGGCCGGCGCGCGGGAGGTCGAAGTGGTTGTCCCTGAACCACTCTCGTCAGTGCAGCCTGCGACCAGCGCCGCGGCGACGGCGATCAGCGCACCCATCCGAACTGCGTTCTTCATGGTTCCTCGATTCTGTGTCCCCTACGCGCGGTAGCGCGTACATGCACACTTCATCGGGGCCCTCGGCACGGTCGTTAGGCTATTCAACGGAATCCTCACCCTAGGGTGCGACATCCGCACCCTGAGGCCTGGAGCTGCTAGGTTTCCTCGACACGGTGGGCCCGGCGAGGCTCGAGCAGTCCGGCCGTCACCATGCAGCCGAGGCGTGGCGAAGGGATGGGCGTGATGGATTTACAGGTACTCATCGATCAGTGGCGCGGGTACGTCCAACGTCATCGCGCTGTCTCGGTCGCCGATGTCGACGAGATGGAAACCCATCTGCGCGAACAGATCTCGACACTTCAAGGCGCGGGACTGTCCGGCGACGAGGCATTTATCGTCGCGGTGAAGCGAATGGGCAGCATGGACGCGATCTCCCGCGAGCATTCCGAAAGACTTTGGAAGCAGCTCGTTCTGGTGCCGGAGAAGTCTCAGGGCGGTGGGGGCAATCGAGAGCTGATGGTGGTCCTCGCACTCGCCGTAGGGGCCGCGCTCGCGGTGAAGGCGGGCTTCACCTGGCTGGACGGTCCCGTGCTTGGCCGCAACCTCAGCCTGCTCGTATTGCCTTTCCTCGCCGGATATTTCGCGTGGAAGCGACAGGTTTCGGCACGGGTGGCCGGGGTGCTGCTCATCCCGTTCGTCCTCACCGCACTCGTCCTCAACCTCTATCCGTTCGAGCCCGACGGGGCGACCGAGGTCATCGCCGCGATCCACGCGCCGATCCTGCTGTGGTTGGTGGTCGGCCTGGCATACACGGGAGGTGACTGGCGATCCGGGCGGCGGCGGATGGATTTCATCCGGTTCACCGGGGAATGGTTCGTCTACCTGACCTTGCTGGCGCTCGGCGGCGGCGTGCTGATCGGGCTGACGGTCGGCGCGTTCGGGACCCTCGACTTCGATATCGAGCCCGTGATCGAAGACTGGGTGCTGCCCTTCGGCGCGGCGGGCGCGGTGATCGTCGCCGCGTGGCTGGTCGAGGCGAAACAGAACGTCGTGGAGAACATCGCGCCGGTGCTCACCCGGGTCTTCACCCCGCTCACCATCGTCATGCTGCTCGCGCTGCTGGCGGCCCTCGCGACCACCCGCGGCCTGACCGCCATCGACCGCGATCTGCTCATCCTGATGGACCTGATCCTCGTTCTGGTTCTCGGCCTGCTCCTCTACACGATCTCCGCCCGCGATCCGCTGACCCCACCCGGCTTCTTCGACCGCCTGCAACTACTCCTGGTGGTCACCGCACTGGTCGTCGACGTGATGATGCTGGCCGCCATGCTCACCCGCATCGCCGAATTCGGCTCCACCCCGAACAAGGTGGTCGCGCTCGGCATGAATGTGGTGCTGCTGGTGAACCTGACGTGGTCGGGCCACCTCGGCTTCGGTTTCCTGCGCGGCACGAAGACCTTCGCCGCTCTCGAACGCTGGCAGACCGACTACCTCCCCGTGTACGGCGCGTGGGCGGCGGGCGTGATCGTCGCCATCCCGCCGTCGTTCGACTTCCGATGATCTGACACTCGGCGAAAACCGCTGGCGGGGCGTGACAGGATCAGCAAGTGCTCTTGACGATCTCTACGACTCACACGCCGGCGACGGACCTCGGATACCTCGTGGTCAAACATCCCGACCGCGTGCAGTCGTTCACGACCACCGGCGGCACGGCACACGTCTTCTATCCTCGAGCCGATGCCGACCGCTGCACGGTCGCGCTGCTGCTCGATGTCGACCCGGTCGAGTTGGCGCGACCGGCCAAGGGCCACAACGGTTCCGCGCTCGGGCGCTATGTGAACGATCGGCCGTATGTGGCGTCGAGCCTGCTGTCGGTGGCGTTGGGCAAGGTGTTCCGGTCGGCACTGAACGGGACCAGCCGCGACCGCGCCGAGTTGGCGCAGACGGCGATTCCGCTGGAGATCGAGGTGCCCGCCGTACCGTGCCGGGGTGGGACCGAAATCGTCGAAAGGCTGTTCGCGCCGCTGGGCTGGACGGTGTCGACCACATCGGTGCCGCTCGATCCGCAGTTCCCGGAATGGGGCCCTTCGCCCTACACCCACCTCCGCTTGACCGGCACGCTGCGGCTGGCGGACGCGCTGAACCACCTCTACGTGCTGTTGCCGGTGCTCGACGACGCCAAGCACTACTGGGTGGATGCCGACGAGGTCGACAAGCTGTTGCGCGCGGGCGAGGGCTGGCTCGGTGCCCATCCCGACCGCGAAATGATCGCGCGGCGCTATCTGGCCGGGCGACGGACGCTGATGCTGTCCGCGCTGGAACGTCTGCGTTCGGTGGACGAGCCACTCGATGACACCGAAATCCCCGGGGACGCGGTCGAACGCGTCGAAGCCGCCGAGCGCCGCACGCCGCTGGTGAAACTCCGGAAAGAAGCTGTGCTCGCCGCACTGGCCGAGACCGGCGCATCGCGGGTGCTCGATCTCGGTTGTGGCCCGGGCGCTTTGCTCCTCGCGCTGCAAGCCGAACCCCGGTTCACCGAAATCGTCGGCGCCGACGTCTCCAGCGCGGTGCTGTCGATGGCGGAGCGGCGCTTGAAGTTCGATCGGATGTCGGACCGCCAGCGGGCCAGGATCACCCTGATCCAGTCGGCCCTGACCTACCACGACAACCGGCTGCGAGGCTTCGACGCCGCGGTGCTCATGGAGGTGATCGAACACCTCGACGAGTCCAGGCTGCCCGCGCTCGAACGCGCCGTCTTCGGGCATGCCGCACCCGGCGCGGTGATCGTGACGACACCGAACGTGGAATACAACGTGCACTACGAAACCCTCGACGGTCACCGCCACGACGATCACCGATTCGAGTGGACCCGTGCGGAATTCGCCGCATGGTGTGCCCGTGTAGCCGAGATGTTCGGCTACACCGTCGACATCCGCCCGGTCGGCGACCACGACCCGCAGACCGGCTCCCCCACCCAACTAGCGCTCTTCCGGAAGGCCCCTGTGATATCGGCGCCTTTACTCGGCCCTGCGTGGTCACGCTCCGCTACCGCCTCCGGGCCTGAACGTAAAGGCGCGCTATGAACATCGACCTCCCCGAACTGTCGCTCATCGCGCTCGTCGGCATCTCCGGCTCCGGTAAATCCACCTTCGCCCGCGAGCACTTCAAGCCCACCGAGGTGCTGTCGTCGGACTTCTTCCGCGGCTTGGTCGCCGACGACGAGAACGACCAGTCCGCAACGAAGGACGCCTTCGACGCGCTCGGTCACATCGCCGGAATCCGGCTGCGCGCCGGTCGGCGGGTCGTCATCGACGCGACCAATGTGCAGAAGCACGCGCGGGCCGAATTGGTCGCGCTGGCACGGTCTTTCGATGTGCTGCCGGTCGCGATCGTCATCGACACACCTGAAGCTGTCGCGTGGGAACGCACTCAGGGCCGCACCGATCGCGACTTCGGTCGCAATGTGCTCAAGCGGCAGAGTCAGGACCTGCGGCGTTCGCTGCGCGAGCTCGGCCGTGAGGGTTTTCGCAAGGTGCACGTCGTCAGCGATCCGGCGGACGTGACGATCACCTACGAGAAGGCGTGGAACGATCGGCGTGAACTCACGGGGCCGTTCGACATCATCGGCGATGTGCACGGTTGCCGGGCCGAATTGGAAACGCTGCTGGGCGAACTCGGGTGGACGCTGGTTCGCGACGACGCGGGTCGACCGGTCGATGCCACACACCCGGAGGGGCGTCAGGCGGTATTCGTCGGCGACCTGGTCGACCGTGGGCCCGATTCGCCGGGCGTGCTGCGCTTGGTGATGGGAATGACCGCGAACGGCCATGCGCTGTGTGTGCCGGGCAATCACGAGCAGAAGCTGCTCAAGAAGTTGCGTGGCAAGAACGTCACGGTGTCGCACGGGTTGGCCGAGACACTCGAACAATTGGACAGTGAGACACCGGAATTCGTCTCAGCTGCCGCGCAGTGGATCCACGACTTGGTGAGCCACTTGCGATTGGACGGTGGGCGCCTCGTCGTGGCACACGCCGGACTCAAAGAGGAGTACCACGGCCGGGCTTCCGGACGGGTGCGCGACTTCTGCCTGTACGGCGAATCCACCGGGGAGACAGACGAATACGGCCTACCGGTGCGTTATCCATGGGCCCGGGACTATCGCGGTGCGGCGACGGTCGTCTACGGGCACGTGCCGACGCCGAAGGTGGAGTGGATCAACAACACCGTCTGCCTCGACACCGGCGCGGTGTTCGGCGGTGAGTTGACGGCGATGCGTTACCCGGAGAAGACGTTCGTCGCGGTGCAGGCCGAGCAGGTGTACTACGAGCCGATCCGGCCGCTCGCCGACGCCGAATCCGCCCGCGACAACGAGACTCTCGACCTCGCCGATGTCACCGGGCGCAGGCACATCCGCACCGAGCACGGCACGGTGATCATCGACGCCGAGAACTCGGCGGCCGCGCTGGAGGTGATGAGCCGGTTCGCGATCGACCCCCGGCTGCTGCTGTGGTTGCCGCCGACCATGTCCCCACCGTCGACCTCGACCGTCGAGGGTTATCTCGAATACCCCACGGAGGCGTTCGCCGACTATCGCGCGGCGGGCGTGGACAAGGTGGTGTGCGAGGAGAAGCACATGGGGTCGCGGGCCGTGGTGCTCGTGTGCCGTGACCGGGCCGCGGCTCGGTTCGGAGTCGGCGACGGGTGCTCCGGTGCGATCTACACCCGCACCGGACGGTCGTTCTTCAACGATTCGGCCCTCACCGAAGCCCTCCTGGAACGCGTACGTGCCGCAGCCACACCACTTTTCGACGAACTCGATTCGGACTGGCTGCTCCTGGACTGCGAGTTGCTGCCCTGGTCGGCCAAGGCTGCCGGGCTGATCCGCACCCAGTACGCGGCGGCAGGCGCGGCCGCGCGGTCCGCACTTCCGGCCGCCGTCGCGGCCCTCGACGCCGGCCTGGCCCGTGGCCTCGACCTCGGCGAACTGCGCGACCGCACCGCCGCCCGCGCCGAGAACGCCGACAACTTCACCGCCGCCTACCGTCGATACTGCTGGCCGACAACAGGACTCGACGGCGTCCAGATCGCACCGTTCGCCCTCCTGGCCTCCGAAGGCGCCACCTACGCCGACCGCGACCACGGCTGGCACCTCGACATCAGCGACCGATTGGTAGCCGCCGACCCGGTGACCTTCCGCCCCACCGGCCGCCGAATCGTCGATCTGTCCGACCCCGCCGCCGAAGCCGAAGCCACCACCTGGTGGCTGGAGATGACCGAGGCGGGCGGCGAAGGCATGGTCATCAAGCCCTACGCCGGCCTCGCCCACCGCACCAAAGGCAAACTCGCCCAACCGGGCATCAAATGCCGAGGCCGCGAATACCTCCGCATCATCTACGGCCCCGACTACACCACCCCCACCCACCTCACCCGCCTACGCGACCGCACCCTCAGCCGCAAACGCACCCTCGCCCTCCGCGAACACACCCTCGGCCTGGCAGCCCTCGATGCCGTCGCGACGGGCGAGCCGTTGTGGCGAGTCCACGAGCTGGTTTTCGCGATCCTCGCCATGGAATCCGTGCCCACCGACCCCCGCCTCTGACCACCCTTTCCCACTCGTCGCGCGGCCCAAACACTTGGACTCTGTTAGGTACGTAACACCTCGATAGTCACCAGAGATCTCTCTACCGAATGGAAGTGCCTGAACAGACCCCCGAGAGGAACACACTTGACGACCCCGCCGTATCCGCAGCAGCCGTACCCACAACAGCCGTACGGCGGGCAACCGGGGTATCCGTATCCACCGCGACCACCGAAGAAGAGCAACGCGAACACGATCATCCTGGTGGTGGTCGGCGTCCTCGTCGCGCTCTGCGGGTTCGGCGGGTGTGTATCAGCACTATCGGGCAGCAGCGACAAAGCCACGGCCACTACGACGTTCACCACTGCTGCGGGCAAACCCACCGCACCCGGCAACCCGGCAGCCCCACTGCCCGACGAAGACGCCCCCGCGCCCGCCGGAACTGCGGTGCGCGACGGCAAGTTCGAGTTCACGGTGAACGCGGTCGACGCACCGGTCAAGGTCGTCGGAGACAACCCCTACCTGCAGAAGACGGCGCAGGGCGAGTACATCCTGGTTCACCTCACAGTGACCAACATCGGCAACAAGCCGCAGTCGTACTTCTCGAGCAACCAGACGATGATCGATGACCGCGGCCGAGAGTTCGAGAACGACACCATGGCTGGAATCAACGTCAACGACGGCACCGCCATGATGTCGGACATCAACCCGGGAAACTCGATCCAGGTGGTCGTCGTCTTCGACGTGCCCGCCGGAACCGTGCCGACCACACTCGAACTGCACGACTCCGCATTCTCGGGCGGCGCCGAGGTCGCCCTCCGCTGAATTCCGTCGGTTGCACCCTGAACCGACCCCTGAATCACCAGTCGTAGTACGAGACCACCGAGGGCTGGCCGGTGTAGCCGGGGCCTGCGGTGGTGTCAGCACCGAGGTAGACGGCCGCGAAGTCGGGGCGGCCGTCGCCGTGGATCTGGTGTCGGCGGACGTCGTAGGTCAAGCCGGCCGCTCGGAGGGTTTCGATGACGGTGTCGGTTGCCGGGGAGCCGTTGGGGCGGCGGATTTCGGTGGGGTCGAAGTCGGCGGCGAATCGGGCCGTCGGTGCGAGCCAGCTCGTCATCGCTTCGATGAGGGCGAGTTTGTCGCCGATGTAGTGCAGGCCGTGTACGCAGGTGACCAGGTCGGCCTTGCGGGGTGGAGTCCACGTTGTCGCCGAGGTGGCGAGCAGACGCAGACGGGGGGTGCGGGGTGTGCCGAGGAAGAAGTCGACGAGGTCTATGCCGATGATGGTGAGGTCGGCGGCCGGGAATTCTCGGTCGAATCGCGCTTCTGCCTCGAGCAGCGCGCGGCCCGAGCCGCAACAGACGTCGATCCAGGTGACCTGTGCCGTGGGGTCGGCGCGCAGGCGCTCGGCGAGTACCTCGTAGGGGTCGAATCCGAGTTCTCGGGTGTAGCTGTTCACGCCGGACAGTCCCCGGCCGCGGTTCATCGCGTTGTTCGCGACTATCGAGGACTGTTCCAGCGTCAGGTTGTCGAGCAGCACGGGATCTGTTGGCACCACATCATTATCGCTGCTGCGCAGTTCAGGTGGTATTTATCGGCGCCAGAAGAAGTTGTGTACCACTCCGCTGGGGCTGGGGATCTGCTCGTGGTGGAAGCGGTCGTCGTATTCGTCGGAGCTTTCCCACAGTCGTTCGCCCGCACCGATTTCCACCGGTGCGACTGCTATGTGCATCGCGTCGATGAGGTCGGCGGCGAGGAACTCGCGGACCGTGGCGACGCCGCCGCCGATGCGCACATCCTTGCCGTCGGCGGCGTCGAGGGCCTGGACGAGTGCGTCCTTCGGAGTGGCATCGATGAAGTGGAAAGTGGTGTCGGCCAGGGTGAATGACGGGCGCTCGTGGTGGGTGAGGACGAAAACCGGGGTGTGGAACGGCGGGGTGTCGCCCCACCAGCCCTGCCAGTCGTAGTTCTCCCACGGTCCGCGCTGCGGGCCGAACTTGTTGCGGCCCATGATTTCCGCGCCGATGTTGAAGGGGAAGTCGCGGGTGATGTAGTCGTCGAGGCCGTAGGTGCCGCCGGGATCGGTGCGGTTGGGCCAGTGCGCGGTGGCGCCCGCCCAGGACATGAAGTCAGCGGGGTCGGCGTGACCGAAGGGGCGGTCGAGACTCTGTCCCTCCCCCGCACCGTACCCGTCGCGGGAAACGCTGAAGTTCTGAACGCGAACCATCTGAGCCATCGGAGTGCCCTTTCTGATTGCAATGTGCAAGCAGTCACGAACGTATCCTAGACTGATCCTATGTCGCAACCAGTTTCTCCGGAGAAGTTGCCGGTGGCGCCGGGCAAGTCGGGCTGCCCGATCAATCTGACGGTCGAGCTCCTCGGCGACCGATGGAGCCTGATCATCCTGCGCGACATCATGTTCGGCGGGTATACGCACTTCCGGGAGCTGCTCACCGGATCCATCGAGGGCATTGCCTCGAACATCCTGGCCGCTCGCCTCGCCAAACTGGTCGCCGCGGGGCTACTCACTCGTGACGACGACCCGAGCCACCGTCAGAAGGTCGAATATCACCTCACCGAAGCCGCGATTCAGCTCGTTCCAGTGCTGGCCGCGCTGGGCGCGTGGGGCGCGCGGTGGTTGCACACGGCGCCGGAGCTGACCGTGCGCGCGGAATTGCTGGCCGCGGGTGGCCCCCCGATGTGGGACCGGTTCATGGATGAACTGCGCGCCACCCATCTGCGCGGCGCGCCGCTGCCCGACGACGGGGTGCTCGCAGAACTCACCGCCGCCTACAACGCGACGGTCGGCGAGTAGGCGCTACCGCACAGTCTGGCGGCCGACCTCGTTCAGGTGGGCCATCGCCTGGCGGTACGACTCGAACAGGCCGGTCTCGCAGTAGGGAACGTCGATCTCGGCGCAGAACTGGGCGACCATCGGCTGCGCACGGCGCAGGTTGGCGCGGGGCATCGACGGGAACAGATGGTGCTCGATCTGGTAGTTCAGGCCGCCCATGGCGGTGTCGACGAGGAAGCTGCCGCGCACATTGCGTGAGGTGAGCACCTGCCTGCGCAGGAAGTCGGTGTTGTCACCTTCGGGCAGAACTTCCATGCCCTTGTGGTTCGGGGCGAAGGTGGAGCCCATGTACAGACCGAACAGGCCCTGCTGAACGGCGATGAACACCAACGCTTTACCCGGCGACAGCACCAGGAACGCCGCGGAGAGCAAGCCGATGAAATGGGTGGCGAGCAGCGCACCTTCCCAGATGCGGTTCGGGATCGGCCAGCGGAACACCGCGACGATGCTCTTCCAGTGCAGGCTGCCACCTTCGAGCAGCAACAGCGGGAAGAACAGCCACGCCTGGTAGCGGAAAATGAATCGGCGCCACCCCTTACCGGCCCGCGCGCGGTCACCGGAGAACGCGAGCACGCCCATCGCGTCCGGGTCGGCGCCCTCGGTATTGGGATGGGCGTGGTGGCGGTTGTGGTTGCTGGTCCACCAGCCGATGCTCAGCCCGATCGCGAGATTGCCGGCGATCAGGCCGTACAGATAGTTGGCCCGCCGCCCGGCGAAGATCTGCTTGTGCCCCGCATCGTGGCCGAGGAACGCGATCTGCGAGAACACCGCCGCCAGGAACACCCCGACGGCCAGCGTCCACCACGAGTCACCGATGGCGAAAAACGCCGCCCAACCAGCAACGAAAGCCACCGCGGTCAGCGCACTCTTCCACCCGTAGTACCCCACTTGCCGGTCGAGCAGGTCCGCCTCCCGGACGCGGCGCAACAGGACCGAGTACTCACTGCCACGCACGGGGACGACATCAGACGCGATAACCACGGGACAAGCATGGCGCATGGAGGCCACGGCCGGGTGAACGGGTTGCAGATCGATGACGACCGGACCCCATCCTCTACTCGGAGCGGTTACCCGAGGTGATGTCAAGGGCAGCTTCCTTCATCGCTGGAGTCAACTGCTTCGCTGCGTCGAGCAACTCCACGCCGAGCAGCGGACCGTCGGCCTCGAAGTCGAGAACGACCTCGAGGCCGTTCTCGGAGTCGTGCGCCGACTCACTCCGTGCCACGCATCGCGGGCCCGATCGGTCGGACCGAATCGCGAGATACGCGGCGTCCGCCTGCCTATCCCAAGTCAGCTTCTCGATATAGGCGTTATCCAGCATCTCGGTCGTCAGCTCCCACTGTTGGAACAAGGCATTCAGGGTCGGGTTCCGGCTCCGGTTCCGGCTCCGGCTCCGGCTCCGGCTCCCAGACAGAATCATCGGGAGGAGCAGCTGCCTCGAACTCCTCGATCGGCGGGACGCTGAAGTATCGCGGCGTATACGGGATCTTCGACGTCGTATCGGGAAACTCGTCCGGCCGCTCTTGTCGTGCGGGTACTTGCTCGCCCTCGGGGGTTTGCTCCCTGTCAGGTGTCGGCTGCGGCTCAGGTGCCGGTTGGGGATCGAGCGTCGGGTTCGGGGAGGTCTCGGTGGTATTTCGAAGTCCGTCGAGATCGGCCCGAAGCTCCCGGCGCTGGTTCATGAACTCGTTGATCTGCGCCTGCAACTCCCGGCGCTGCGCCATCAATTCGTTCGGCCGCAACCCCGCTCCCTCGAGCGCCGCGGTCCTCTCCGCGAACTCGTCCACGCGCTTCGAGAACGCGTCGTCCGCGGCATTTCGCATCTGCTCCGGCGTCATACCGCTCGGATCGATGCCCAATCCGCGCAACTTGTCCCGCGCAGAATCGAGCGCCGCGTCGGGGTTCTTCGCCTGCTCGCCTTCCGGCTTCGGCGCAACCTCCGGCTGCGACTGTTCCTCTCGCGGAGCGCGGGTTTCTGTGTTGGCCTGGGGTGTGGCTTCCTTTCCCGCGGGACCGGCCTCGACGCCCGGTAGCACCTCGAACAGGTTGGTGTGGCGTTCGGCGGCACCGGCGCGCGGCTCGGAACCGGCCGCGGCGGGTTCGGGGGTACCCGCCCGGGGCGTGGTCGGTTCGTGGCCCCTCGGCGAGGTCGGCTGCGGGCGGTTTTCCGCACCGGCCGTCGGCTTGGCTTGGCTGCCGTCACCTACCGCCGTCGGCTTGGCTTGGCTGCCGTCACCCACCCCGGTCGGCTTGGCTTGGCTGCCGTCACCCACCCCGGTCGGCTTGGCTTGGCTGCCGTCACCCACCCCGGTCGGCGGTGCGGACCGTGTGGGGTTCGACTCCGGACGAGCGCTGTTGACAGCTTCGCCACTGGGATTCACACCGTTGTTCCCCTCCTGCACAACGGTTTCCGAACCAACAGCGGCACGGCTGCCAGCCGCATTTCCTTCGGCCGCACCGTTCGAGCCCTCACCGCCGGCGGCACCGTCACCAGTGTTGCGGGCGCCCTGTGGCGATTCGGACACCGAGGGGGTTCCGTTCTCGTGCACAGGATTCGACGACGATCCGTCGCCTCCGTGTGTCGCGGTCGCCCCCTTCGGCGAAGCACCGGACTCGTTCCCATTGTTCTGCCCGGACGAGCCTTCTCTCGCGCCCGCGCTTTCGGGGCCACCAGGAATTCCGGAACGAGTTTCGCCGCCGGCGGTGCTGGTTCCCTCACTCGAATTCGACAGTTGCCCAGTCTGATTCCCGGCACCGCTGCTAGCAGCAGCCCCAGCCCGCGACCCGGAACCGTTCTCGCCAACCGCATTCCCGGTACCACTGTTTCCAGGCTGGTTGCCGCCGGTCGACCGATTTTCCCCGGAAGTACTGTTAGCCGGATCCCCGGCGCGATGGCCGCTCTCGGCGCGCGCCGGCGCACTACTGCCGTCCGGTCCACCGAAGCGTGCGGGGTCCGCCGCATTGAATCCGTTCGCACCGGGGCGACCGCCGGTCGGCGAATGACGGAAACCCTTACTGCCACCGGTCAACACACCGTAGGCCGCACCGCTGGTGAGCAGTCGCGGATCCCACGTCCACCCATTGGCGATACCGCCGACGCCCCAAGCCCCCAACGCGCCAACCATGCCCGATCCCGCGCCGACAGCGGCGCCCTTCAGACCATTGACGCCCTTGGCGGTCCATTTCCCGTCGGGCACAGGCAATTTCCCGGCCGCCTTGCCGAACAGCGCGCCTGCGGGACCACCGACCGCGCCTGCAGCCGCGGCGGTGTAGGCGGTGGTGCCCACTCGTTCCCAGTCGATCCCGTCCCGATGCCCCTTGCCGACCTGGTACGCCTGAATCGCGAGGTCCTGCCCGGCCCCGAGCACGGTGCTGATGGCGACATGCTTCACCGTGAATTTGGCGACCGCGGCAATACCGGTCTTCGCGGCGAATCGCGCGATGGCGGCGATCGCCCGGTTCGCCAGCAGCCGCACCGCCACGCGGGTGATGGCGATCGCTGCCGCTTGCACCGCGGGCGCGGTCGGCGGAAACAGCCATGCCAGCGCGATTTCGGCGGCGAGCATTCCCAGTGAGCTGATGACCAGGATCTTGGTGTACTCGATCTCGGTGGCCAGGGCATCCGCGGATTCGGCCACGTAGTCCAGAACCTTGGCCAGTTCCTCGAGCGACTCCGGGCCCCGGTCCAGCTTGTCCAATGCCGTGGTCATGGCCACGACGCCGTCGCCCCACGGGTACGCGTCGATGGTCGCCGTCTTGGCAGCGGCCAAATCCGGTAGCAGTTCCCGGATTTCGGCGGCGGCAGTGCGCCAGTCCTCGGCGATCGCCCACATCTGGTCTTCGTCGCCGTCGGGCCAATCCGATCCGGCGATCCAGCCGAGCCATTCCAGCTCACTGGGAATAGTGATGGACATGCGTTACGTGAACGAGTCCGTCGACCGCTGTTCGGTGCGGGCCAGTAATTCCACGGCCTTGTACTGCCCATCGGAGTAGGAGTCGAAGGTCTTGGCGGTATTGCCGATCCCCGTCGTGAGGTTCTCACGTGCCGCGATATAACCCTGATCGCCGTCCGCGAAGGTGCTGCCGTAACCGTCGCCGCCCCAGGGCGCACCCTTGGCGTCCAGGGAGGCCGCCAAGTTGGTGAGGATGGTGTTCATCCGATCGCGCAGATCACCCATTTTGCCTGCCGCACCACGCACTTGCTCCGGGGTTACCCCGACTTTCGATGCCACGCCTGGCCCCTTTCACCGATGAACCGATCTCAGACGATGGCATCGGCGCACGGGGCGGGAAAGATTCATTATCGAGTATTGACGCTTCCTTGATATATATTGCGGGACAACCGATCTCGTCTTGACGCAACGTTGATGCTCGCCCTACGACGGCGGCGGGCCGTACTCCGCTCGCATCCGCTCCGCCAGCTTCAGGAATACGGTGAAGTTCGGAATCAGGCTCACCGGAAGCGATTCCAGCGGTGTGGACTGTCCGGACACATGGATGCTCACCCACCCCTTGCTCACCTCGACATCTGTCACCTGCAACCACGCTGCCGATCGCTTCCCGGCACCGATCCGCGTGGACGTCATCCAGAAGTGTTCGAAGTCGAGCCGTCCACCCGCGTCGAGCACCGCTATCGACCGAGGCAATTGCGCGGCCGTTACGGCCTTGTCGATCGCCGGACCCCATTTCTCCGGATGGGCGATCGCGTGTCGCACCACGATCGGATCGCCCACGGAGTCGGTGAGCGTGTAGGAGTGCGAAACCTGTTCCGGTGCTGGATTTCTCACGAGCTGGACGACATTGCGCTTCAGTGCGGTGGTGTCGTAGCGAATGGTCCGTGGAGCCCCCCGCACGATCACGATGAGTCCGTGCTCGTACAGATCCAGTCGCGCTTTGCGGTTGCGACTGTTGGCATAACCCAACCGCAGCAGATCGAACAGCAACCGACCACCGAGCATCCCCACGATCGTGAGACCGAGAATGCCTATGATTTCGGCTCCGGTCACGAACCCGGTCACCGTCACCACCGTGAAGAGGACAACACCTACCGCCTCGATAACGGGTCGGCGCGTGCTCGGTTCCGCCGCGGTATAGGTCGCGAGGTGCCGCCCTAGATCCGCCTGCGCGGCGGCTCTGGCGACGGAATTCCGAAGCTCGAGATCAGGTTCGGGGACCACTGTCACGCCTGCTCACCGTCCACTGCGCCCATACTCGCCGATCATGCCGCAGCATCCCGGCGCACACCCGATCCGACGATCGTCCTTGACGGAACCTTCACGCTCGAACCGACCGGTGAAATCCGCGGACGGCCTTATGGCTCGGCGACGACGGTCTGACCGACCCAGACGATATTCTTCGATCTCCTCGATGCGCTTGTCCTTCTGGTCGCGGCGGACGATCAGGGGTCCTGGCTGAACCCGCGACGAAAGAGGCTGAGTTGAGCGACGATTCGTTGGACGAAGACGCAATGGCGGGGGCATCCGGGACCGAAGCTGGCTCGTCAGTGCGTAGCCGAGTGTTGGGGGCGGTAGGCGCGCTGTCGATACCGCTTCGCGCCGCGATCGGGATCGCGGCCGTAGGGGTGGGCGCGCTGCTGTTCTTCGCTCCCCTGCGAGTGCAGACCGTTGCCCTCGTAACCGGAGTCGGCTTCGCCCTCGTGGGGATCGCGGCGGCCCTGATCCCGCAGACTCGGGGCGGCGTTCCACTGCACGCACGGGTGCTCGGTGGCGTGCTCGTCGTATTGGGTGTCGCGATGGCGCTCTGGCCGAGTGCCGGGGCGCCGGGGCTCGCCTTCCTCATCGGGGCGGCGCTCATCGTTCACGGGCTGCTCGCCGCGTGGCAGGCTGTGCGCGGTGACGGCCGGGGCCATGTGGGCCGGGTGGGCAGTGTCGATCGGCGTATCACCGCGGGGCTCACCGCGGTCGCGAGTATCACCGTCGGCGTTGTCGCGTTCTCCTGGCCTGTCCTCACCATCGTGTTGTTCCGGTTCGGGGTCGCGGCGTGGTTCGTCTTCCTCGGGTTGCAACTGCTGTTCACCGCACTGCTCGAGCTCCGGGGGCACGGCGACGTCAACCGCCGTCGGCACCGAACCACGCGCGGCTGGACCCGCACCATCGCCGCCGCTTCGGCGCTCGTGATCGCAGTGCTGCTCGCCTACGGCAGCGTTCGGCTCCTCTCCGGCGTGCCACTGCCCGAACCCGGCGCCTTCTATACGGCGCCGGCGAACGCACCCACCGAACCCGGCCGACTGCTGCGCTCCGAGCCGCTCGACCAGGGCGTTCCCGACGGTGCGCGCGGATGGCGAATCCTCTATACGACAACGCATCCCGACGGCGCGGCCGCCGTGTCGAGTGGCACGATCCTCGCCCCGGAGCACCCGTCGGACGATCCGTACCCGCTGCTGACCTTCGCCCACGGCACCACCGGGATCGCGCCGAAGTGCGCGCCGTCGCTCGCCGCAGCGCCCTTCGACGACGGCGCCGGGACAGCGCTGCAGGAGATGGTGACCCAGCACGGCTGGGTCGCGGTCACCTCGGACTACATCGGGCTCGGGACACAGGGCACCCACCCGTACCTGGTCGGGGAGGCCGAGGCGCGCAACGTCCTCGACGCCTCGCGAGCGGCGCGGGAGTTCGACGAGATCTCGACGACCACCGACACCGTGGTGTGGGGCCATTCGCAGGGCGGCCAGGCGGCCCTGTGGACCGGGCAGATCGCGCGCGGTTACGCCCCCGAGCTCGACGTGAAAGGCGTTGCCGCCTTCGCCCCCGCCGCCGACCTCTTCGGCCTCGCGGAGTCCGACAAGACCGAGGTCGGCGGCAAGACCATCTCGGCCTATATCGCGACCACCTGGAATCGCCTCTACCCCGAACTCCGGCTCGACGAGCACCTGACCCCGGGTTCGGAGCGCGGGGTCGAGAAGATCCAAGACCTGTGCTTCAACGGCAAAGACGCCCTGCCCGCACTCCTGCGCGGCTCACAGATACCGAATCAGGTCTTCCCGGATCGCCTGCTCGACGGCGAATTCGGCACGAAGCTGAAGCGCCAGACCCCCGTCGGCCCCTTCCCCGCCCCGGTACTGGTCGCGCAAGGACTCGCCGACCCACTCGTCAAGCCTGCGCTGCAACAGAATTGGATCGATGCGCGCTGCACAGCGGGCGAGCCGATCGACTACCGCACCTTCCCCGGCCTCAGCCACATGAGCCTCGTAGCGGCCGACTCACCACTCACCCCGCAGCTCGTCCAGTGGACGCTCGACCGCCGCAGCGGCACCGCCCCGACCCCGACCTGCAACGCCGGGTGATTCGCACCCACGAGAATTCCGAAAAAGACGAATGGCCCAGCTCGAAAGCCGGGCCATTCGTTCACAGACTCGCCGGTGATCCTGTCCGGCGTACCCGCGTTCGGCTCAGCCCTCGGCAACCTCGCTGCGGTCGCCGCTCCACAGGGTGTGGAATTTGCCCTCGGCGTCGATGCGCTCGTAGGTGTGCGCGCCGAAGAAATCGCGCTGGCCCTGGGTGAGGGCGGCCGGGAGGCGCTCGGCGCGCAGCGCGTCGTAGTACGACAGTGAGGACGCGAACGCCGGGACCGGGATACCGAGCAGGGTGGCGGTGGACACCACACGCCGCCAGCTGTCGATGGCCGTCTCGATGGCCTCGCGGAAGTACGGCGCGAGGATCAGGCTCGGCAGGGCGGGGTCCTGTTCGTAGGCTTCTTTGATCCGGTTGAGGAAGCGGGCCCGGATGATGCAGCCGCCTCGCCAGATCGTCGCCAGATCGCCGGGGCGCAGATCCCAGCCGTATTCGGCGCTGCCCGCGGCGATCTGGTCGAAGCCCTGCGCGTAGGCGACAACCTTGGAGGCGTAGAGCGCCTGCCGGATGTCCTCGGTGAACTGCTCGACATCGGTGGGCTTGTCCGCGAGTGTGCCCGATGCCAGACCCACCGCGGCTTTGCGCTGGGCTCGGGAGCCCGACAGCGCCCTGGCGAAGACGGCCTCCGCGATGCCGGTGACCGGAACACCGAGATCGAGCGCGGACTTGACCGTCCAGCGGCCGGTGCCCTTCTGCTCGGCAGCGTCGACGATGACGTCGACCAGCGGCTTGCCGGTCTTCGCGTCGACCTGGGCGAGCACCTCGGCGGTGATCTCGACCAGGTAGCTCTCCAGGTCCCCGGAGTTCCACCGGGTGAACACCTCCGCGATCTGGCCCGCATCGAAACCGAGCGCGTCGCGGAACAGGTGGTAGGCCTCGCCGATCAGTTGCATGTCGGCGTACTCGATGCCGTTGTGCACCATCTTGACGAAGTGCCCGGAACCGTCGGGGCCGATGTGGGTGCAGCACGGGGTGCCGTCGACCTGCGCCGCGATCGACTCCAGCAGCGGGCCGAGCGACTCGTAGGACTCCTTCGGCCCGCCCGGCATGATCGCGGGACCGTTGAGCGCGCCCTCCTCGCCACCCGAGATTCCGGCGCCGACGAAGTTCAGCCCGCGTTCGCTCAGGGCGGCCTCGCGGCGGATCGTGTCGGTGTAGAGGGCGTTGCCGCCGTCGATGATGATGTCGCCCGGCTCCATCGCGGCGGCCAGTTCCTCGATCACGGCGTCGGTCGCGTCGCCCGCCTTGACCATGATCAGCACCCGCCGCGGCTTCTCCAGCGCCGCGACGAACTCCTCGACGGTCTCGGTGCGGACGAAATCGCCGTCGCCGCCGTGCTCGGCGAGCAGCGCGTCGGTCTTGGCAACGGAACGGTTGTGCAGTGCGACGGTGTAGCCGTGCTTGGCGAAATTGCGGGCGATATTGCTACCCATCACAGCCAGGCCGGTGACACCGATTTGTGCGCGCGCGGTGGGGGTCGGCATTGATCAGCTCTCTTCGTTGGGCGGTCGAGTGGGTGTGCGGAAACAGCTTCCGCGGCAGCGTGCCTCCGAGCGGCGCGCCCCTGGTAAGCCAAGCTACTTGGTGCCCGGACCGGACATCGCGCCGAGACGCGCGAGTAGCGCGGCGGCTTCGGTGAGTTTCGCGGCTTCCTCAGGAGTCATCTCGTCCAGGAGCCGCCGGATTCCGCTGGTCCACATGTCGTCGATCAGCCGATTGTTGTGCTCGGCCAACTCCGTTTCGTGCAGCCGGTACGAGCGACCGTCCTCGGGGTCGGCCCGCTTGTCGAGCAGTCCGCGGTCCACCAGATGGCAGCGGAATTCGGCACCAGCGCGTCAGCGATCCAGCTGACGCTCACCGCGTTCCTGATCGGTCTGGCCCTCGGGCAACTCGTCATCGGACCGCTGTCGGACCGCTACGGTCGGCGTCCGCTGCTACTCGCGGGCACCCTCGTCACCGCGCTTTTCAGCGCGGCATGCGCGCTCGCTCCCACCATCGAAGTGCTGGCCGGGGCACGCTTCATCCAGGGATTCGCCGGTGCCGCGGGCATTGTGCTCGGCCGGGCCGTCATCTCCGATCGGGCTCAGGGCGCCGCCGCGGCGAAACTGTTCGGCCTGCTGATCGTCGTCAACGCCATCGCTCCGATCATCGCTCCCCTGCTCGGTGGCGTCATCGTCGCGGGCAGCGGTTGGCGCGCGGTGTTCTGGGCGCTGGCCGCGCTGTCGGTGCTGATGTTCGTGTGCGTGCTGACGATGGTGCCCGAAAGCCACCCGAAAGAGCGGCGCACCACCGGTGGGGTCGCCGCGACCCTGCGCGATGCCCGCACCCTCCTGCGCAACCGTCGATACGTCGGCTACACGCTGGCCTACGCGTTCGCTTTCGGCGTGATGTTCGCCTATATCTCCGCCTCACCGTTCGTCCTGCAGGACCTCCACGGATTGTCGACCACCTGGTATTCGCTCGCCTTCACCGCCAACGCGCTGGGTCTGGTCATCTTCAGCATCGCCAACGGCGGACTCGTCGCCCGCTTCGGTGATCGCGCGACGCTGCGGATCGGTCTCGTGCTGCTTGTCGTGTTCTCGGCATCGATGCTGGTCAACAGCCTCGTCGGACCCGCGTTGTGGGCCACGCTCGCCCTGCTCTGGTGTGCGATGAGCAGCCTCGGCCTTGTCATCGCCAATGCCACGACATCGGCGCTCGGGCAGGCACGCCGAGCCGCGGGCACCGGTTCGGCCGTCCTCGGAGCGCTCCAGTTCCTGCTGGCCGCGGTGATCTCGCCGCTCGTCGGCATCGGCGGCGAACACACGGCCGTTCCGATGGCGATTGCCATGGTCGTCAGCGCGGTCGTCGCACTGGGCGCGCTCACGCTGACCAGCGACCGGTCCACCACCGAGGTCGCCTAGCGTCGGCGTGGATGGCTACGTTCGATGATGGGCGACCACCCACGCCGCGACCTGTGCGCGGGTCGCGAAGTGCAGTTTGCTCAGGATGTGCTCGACGTGCCCTGCGGCCGTGCGCTGCGAGATAACGAGTTTCTCCGCGATGGCCCGGTTGGTCAGACCCTCCGCGACGAGTTCGGCGATCTGCTTCTCGCGGCGGGTCAGTACGGCCATAGCGGCGGGAACCTCCGCCGCCGCTGACGGATCCTCCTCGAGGGCGTAGGCGAGCGCCGCGTCGATGTCGAGATCGCGGCCCCGGCGCAGCGCCACCTCGAAGGCGCGCTGCCCGAGCGCATTGATGGCGTACTGCTGCGCCTGGGTCTGGTGGTCGAACATCTCGAGAATACCGACCGCCTGGCTGCCCACGGATTCTCCGACCGCCATGGCGGCGCCGACGAGCACCGCGGCCCGCTGCGCCTGGCCCTGCTCGGCCGCGACAAAGGCCAAGGTCGCTAGACAGCTCGCGACGCTCAGCCCGTCCTCGATCATCCGGGAGACCCGCAGACTCTCCTTGACCAGCATCGATCCGCGCTCGAGGTCGCCACGCTCGACCGTCGTATAGGCGAGCTGTGCGATCGCATAGGACCGGTAGACCGACTCGCCGCGCGTGGTGGTGAGCGCCAGCGCCCGCTCCTGACAGGCCGTGGCGCGGTCCGCTTCCTGCAGCAGACCGCACGCGACGCCGAGGCCGAGCAAGGTCGACACCTGATGCAAGACATCACCGCACGCCTCGAACCCCGGCACGGCCCGCTCGAGCTGTGCCCGCGCACCGGTGAGGTCGCCGGAGAACAACGACAGCAAGCCGTGCGCACCATCGAGATACGCGGACAACACCTCGTCGCCGCTGCCCTCGGCCAACGAACGTGCCTGTTCGATTCGCGCGGACCCGGACTCGAGGTCTGTCTGCATCGCGGCCAGCACCGTCTCCGCGCACAGCGCCGCGATGTGCGGCAAGGTGGCCCCGCCTGGTCTCTCCAACACGCGCCCGAGCCAGTACCGCGCCTCACTGACCCGCTGCCGCGCGACCCAGAACTCGTACTGCGCTAGCGCGATCCGTTCGGCCGATCCCGCCTCGTCGGGCCCGGCCAGGCAGAACTCCATCGCCTCACGCAGATTGGGCTGTTCCCGGTTCAGCCGATCGATCCATTCCAGCTGTTTCGGCCCGATCCATTCGCTGTAGGCCCGTAGCGCCAGGCGTTCGAACCAGTCCCGGTGGCGGCGCTGCAACGCCATCTCGTCGCCGCCGGCACGCAACCGTTCCCGGCCGTACTCGCGCAGCGTTTCGAGCATCCGGTACCGGACGCCGCCCGCACCGCAGGTCTCACGGATCAAGACCGACTTGTCCACCAGCGAGCCGACCAGGTCGAGTACATCGCCGGGTTCGAGTCCGTCACCACAGATCGCCTCCGCGGCATCCAATTCGAAACCGCCGGCGAACACCGTCACTCGCGCCCACAGCTCTCGCTCACGGTCGGTCAGCAGGTCGTAGCTCCAGTCGACGCACTGGCGCAGCGTCTGTTGACGGCTCGGCGCCGCGCGACCGCCACCGGTCAGCAGTCGATATCGGTCGGTGAGCCGTTGCAGGATCTGCTCCGGCGACATCGCCCGCAGCCGGGCCGCCGTCAACTCGATGGGCAGCGGCAGGCCCTCGAGTCGCCGGCAGATGCTCGCGACGGTGATCTTGCTGTCCTCGGTCAGTTCGAAGCCGGGGACGGCAGAGCGCGCGCGGTCGACGAACAGCGCGACCGCGTCACAGCGCAGCATCGCGCGCAGGCTCGGCGACCTCTCCGCCCCTGGCACCGACAGCGGCGGCACCGGAACCACCACCTCCCCGCCGATGCCGATCGGCTCCCGGCTCGTCGCGAGGATGTGCAACCGCGGTGCGGCACGCAGCAGCGATTCGGCCAGCGAGGCGATCGCGTCCACCAGGTGCTCGCAGTTGTCGAGCACCAGGAGCAGATGGCGCGTGGCGACGAAGTCGACTAGCAGCTCCTGCGGCGTCTGGGCCGTCCGCCCGGTCAGTTTCAGCGCGGACGCGGCGGCCCCTGCCACCAGATCCGGCTCGCGAACCCTGCCGAACTCGACCAGCCAGACCCCGTCGTCGAACGCCCGGCGCACGTCCTCGGCCGCCCGGATCGACAACCGGGTCTTGCCCACTCCACCGATACCGGTCAAGGTCACCAGCCGCGACACGGACAACAACTGTCTGACCTCGGCGATCTCACGTCCTCGGCCGACGAATTGAGTCAATTCCGCGGGGAGATTTCCCAGCGCGCCCTGACTGGTTGGCGGCATCGAGCATGCCTCACATTCGGTGGAGGAACGGTCTAGAACGCCAGGTTACGCCGTGTTCACCACGACAGAACCCGATCGACCCACGGCACTGCCACCTGCCGAGTGCCGGCTTCAGAACAGACCGGTTTCCGAAAAACAGGTATATCGACCGTCCCCGCGAGGCCGTGGTCGGAGGACGCTGAAGCGAAGCCAATTCCCGGAGGTCCGATGTACCCACCCGATCCAGCCGCCAGCGGTAGAACCAGCGAAGACACCACGCGGCACGTGGAAGACATATTGATGATCCGCCGGTGCACCTGCTGCTACACGCTGTACGCGGCGGTGACTGTCGGCTGCTCGTCCTGCGCATCCGGCAGCCTCGAGTGGCTGCCGTCGTCGGGCGCCGGTTCGATCGTGTCCTGGCGGGTAGTGGATCGCGCCGCGACCGGAATGCGCGGCGCGCAGCCGCTGACGATCGCCATCGTCGAACTGGACGAGGGACCGTGGGTCTACACCTCCATCGAAGGCGAGCTCCCGCCCCGGAACTGCCCGGTGCGCGTCCAATTCCAGCCGTGTCCCAGGGACGACGGGTTCCCGGTATTCGCGGTGAGTGCCGGTCACCGAACGTCGGGCGACCAACACAGGTCCGCCAACCGTATCGACGCCTGACCAGGCTTGCTCCGGGCAACGTGTCGGCCACCTTCACCCCTTGGAACTATTTGCGGCGGCCACAAGCCGAGGTATCGTAGGTACGTACCTACATTAGGAGTCGCTGCAATGTCTTCGATGAGTGCTCGAGAGTTCAACCAGGATGTCAGCGCTGCGAAACGGGCTGCGACTGAGGGGCCGGTGGTGATCACGGATCGGGGCGAGGACGCTTTTGTGCTCTTGTCTATTGACGACTATCGACGACTGAAGGCCGACAGTCAGGATCTTGTTTCCCGGCTGAGCATGGATGACGAAATCGAGTTCGAACCGGCGCCACTGCAAGTGGAGCTGAGGGTCGCGGACCTGTGACTTTTCTCCTCGATACCAACGTCATCAGCGAGTTGCGCAAATCGTCACAGTCCGTGGACCCAGCGGTGCGCTCATGGGCGGCGCAACGGCGACCATCCGATCTGTTTCTGAGCGTTGTCACGATCATGGAGGTCGAAGTCGGCATCTGCCGGATTGAACGCCGCGACTCCGCCCAAGGCAGTCGGCTGCGCAGGTGGCTCGAAGACGATGTGCTCGACGTATTCGCGAACCGAATCCTGCCACTCGACCTGGCCGTAGGTCGACGCGCCGCACGGTTGCACGTGCCGGATCCTCGCCCCGAGCGCGATGCGATGATCGCGGCAACGGCGAACGAGCACGGTATGACGGTGGTGACTCGTAATGTCAAAGACTTCGAGCCGATGGACGTGCCTGTCATCAACCCCTGGGATCACACCTGACGGTCACCGGCGGTGGAGAAAATTGCGTGCGCGGGAAACCACATCCTTTGGTGAGAGGTCGCGTTTGAGGCCGACCAGATAGGAGACCGGCGATTCGTCACGCGCATCGCGAGACTTCTGCCGGGCGTCGGCGGTGGCGCCGATCAAGCATGCCGCCGCCGCACTCCCTGCTGAAACGACAGGAGGAAGGCCGATCTGATTCACCGCGGCAGCGACCAGAGCGGACGGAGTCAACGCCTTCATACCGAGCACTGAACGCACCGGTTGGAATCCGACGGTTCGCAGATCCGATTCGAGTTCCGCGACCCGCGGCTCGATCTCGCTGCGAACCAGCATGCGCAGGTGCTCTTGCAGGACGGTCGGTTCGTTGACCGTGGCAAGGTCGGCAAACGTGTCGGTGAGGGTGTCCAGGTACTTGCGGTAGGCAAGCTGCCTGGGCAGCAACCGCTCTCTGACCATCAGGATTTGCTCGAGCGGGATGCTGGCGAGGTCTTTCGGGATGACGGCCGTCACGGCGAGAAGTGTGAAAAGCCTGCCGACCTCGTCGGCGGTTGTTCCCGGGGATGAGTCACCGATACCGTCCAGGAGATACGCGGCCATCGTAGCGACCGACCAGTCGTTCAGTGCGGGAAGTAGGTGCCGCTCGTCGGTGATCGTGGCCATCCGATTCTGTTGTGCCAACCGCTCGGCCAACGAACACATGTACACCGCCGCAAGCTTGGGATGCATCCCCAACCAGCGGTGGTGCCTCACCGCCAATTCAGCATCGACCAACGCCTCGGTGAGCGTCCAGACCATCTTGTGTTCGTGAATCCACTCGAGACCATCAAGACCCTGGCCCGCGCAACGACTGTTGGCCAGGTAGCCATAGCGCGGCATCTCACCCAGGATGCCTGCGATGCCGTACTTCGACCGCAATTCATCGGCGCGCGCACCGACAATGTCAGCAAAGGCATCGGCCACTTCTTCCTCGACGTTCGCCACCGCGATGTCCAGGAGTGTGCCTGGATATGCCTCAAGCGTCGAATGGACTGCGCCAGGCAGGCAACCCCGCCACGGCCCTACCGATTCCGGGTCGTTGCCCCATCCGCCGTATCCGTGATCGCCGTCTCGAGGCACCATGCGCGCAATCCGCGGCCAGTGCAAGAGCGCCGACTTCAGCCAAGTCTCGTCTCGAATCCAAAGGTGCGGGTAGTACAAGGCAACGTCCGACACGACCGAATTCCCTTTCAACGCCACATGTTCCAAGCAGGGTGATCTGAACTGGACCGGCCCATCGTACGTGCCGAAGCAATGACATGACCGTCCGATGCGGTCGCTGGCCGGAACGGGCATTCGTAGCGCATGACGCAGGCCGTTTACGGGCATCACCGACGACCGTCTGTCCGCTGTCGGCGGCGCTCTCGAAAGTGGACCTAAGGGGACTCGAACCCATGACCCCACACTGCCAGTGTCGCAAGGGATTTCCAGCGGGCGGGGCTCCGTCCATCTGGCCCAGGTCAGGGGCGGTACGCAGTTCGATGCGTACCGCCCCTTCCACTGTGTTTCTGCCTGTCTTGGCACACTGGGGCACAGCGGAACACCACGCTCACCTGCGCGGCAAGGTCATGCCGTGACGCCCAATCGACCGGCCAACGCACGCGATTCCCGTTCGGTGATCCGACCCCCATGCGTGACCAACTCGCCCGCCAGGGACCGCGCCAGCGGATGGCAGCGCATGGACTCTTCGCTCACGGCTGTGCCGGTGCGCAGCGCGCCCAGCGTCCCCAACCAATCGCGTTGTTGGGCGTAGGCACGCGCCAGTTCCAGCCACAGCCGTGCCCGCCGGTCGATCGACGGCACGGAATCGGGGTCGACCAGACTCGCCGCGTCCAATGCACCGCCCGACTTTCGCAGCTCCACCTGAACGGACACGGCCGATATCTCGGTGTTGGCCACGCCGAACAGCGTCCACGGGTGCGCGCTGCCGGTCGGCATCGCCTTCGCCATACCCATAGCCTGATCAATGCCGCGCAGTGCATCGCCTTCGCGGCCGATGCGGGCGGCGGTGATCGCGCCGTGAAGCTGGCAGGCACCCCAGAGCGCACGCGCGTCGGCGTCGTCATCGAGCTGAGGTTCGAGCAGGGCGACCGCATCGGCCGCCAGGCGATACGCATCATCTTCGCGGCCCGTGCTGCGCCAAACGTTGCCGAGTACCCACGATGCGGACGCCAGAGTGACCGGGTCGTCGGCAATCTCGGCTGCGGACATGCACCGGTCTGCGGCAAGCCAGAGCAGCGGGGCGTCAGCGACCCACGCAAGCACCTGTTCTGATAGTGCGTACGCGCCCGACAGGGCAGCGGCGGCGGCCCGGCGTTCCTGCCCGTCCAGGGTGCGCAGCGCCCGGCGGCCATCTCGGATGAGTTCGGGCAGCATCGCACCGGCGTCTGCCCGGGGCGTATCGGAGGTGTGCCACAGCCTCCACGCGCGTTCGACGCGGGCGGCCAGTTCGGCGGTATCGACCGGCGATGGGACCGGTGTCAGGTCCACGCCCTCGATGGCCTCACGGATCGCCGGAACAACGGGATGCCCTGCGCGCCGGGAGATGCCCACCAGCAACTCATGCTCCCCGGTGATCTCGGTCAGGTCCCGCACGCCCAGTGCCTGACCGATGCGCAGCAGCATCTCCAGGCCGGGTGGGTGCTGGAGCCGGCCTTTCTCGACATCACGTAACCAGTCCTCGGACCGGCCGACCAGACCAGCGACAACGGCACGTGTCCGGCCAGTACGCGTGCGGATTGCTTGGATGCGTTCGCCGATCGCCTTCACGGCGAGTTCGTCAGGGGTCGACATAGCGGCCTGCCTTCTTCGCGGGTTGACCACTCGCAGAGACCCCTGATAGGTCGACGGGGGGTGCGGATCTCCGCGAGGAGGTTCCTCCCAGGATAAGGCCCGGTAGGCGTGCCACACCACGATCTGAGGTAGGGGGAATCCCCCTACCTCGCACGGTGGTTCGCGACCACCGGACCCCGGTACGTGACAGACGCACAGTTCACACAGCCCCACCGCCGGGGTATGCCGGGCAACGCTGCTCGGCACATCGGGCGTAGCGAGCAGCGTCGACGATGGCGAAAGCTCTGCGGCGGTGGGCGCATCGACAATGACCCACAGGGGACCCGTGACACTGCCCCAGCGCACGCCGCACACGAAACCACCGCACCCGGTAGAAATCGCGCCACCCGAAGTGATCCGGCGGCTACTCGCCGCGCTCGATCGGTGGGAACCGAAGCGGCGGACATCGTGAGCGGCCCGGTACAACCCCGCCTGGACGAACTGACCGAACGGGCCGCGCTGCGCTCGATGGCGATCCGCAAGGCGCACGAACCGCCTTATGGCTGGGAGCTGTACAGCCCGTTCCGAGTGGTCGTGACGGGGTCGCTGGACAACGTGGCCGATTGGCTCACGGCGGCCGAAGCGCGCGACGATCAACCGCCGGTGCTGAACCTGGCAGGCGAGCGGGCGGACGGGTGATGACGGTGCTCGGTTTCGCTGTCGCGATCGGCCTGCCGCTGCTCGTGCTGTTCGGGGTGATCGTGTGGCCCGAACCCGTCGCGCCGGAGCACACGGTAGACGCGGTCCGGGCACGCCTTGAGGCGGAGACCGAGGGCCGTCGCGGTCATCGCCGACCGCCGCCGTGGTGATCGGCCGACCCGCTGTGATTGTTCGAACATTGCTACGTACCAGTGCTCGCCGAACGGGCCGCTCAGCGGGTCTGGACCTCTGTGAGTTCTGTCCTGGCGGGGAAGGGAAGGACGAATTCTTGGCCGACATCTCCGATGGCGTCTGAGACCGCGGTGGTGACGATGATGCGGTCCTCATAGAGTTGCCGGATTCGCACCATGTGTCCGCGGTAATGGAATCGGTTCGCAAGGAATCGCAAACCGCGGTACTCGAGCGCCTCCTCGGCGTCGCCCCAGTCCGAGACCTGATCAAGGAACCAGCCCAGACGATCGATGGGAACGAGGTCAGGAGCCTGAGACTCCAGATCGATCCAACCGATGACTTCACCGTCCTCACGTCAGTGCGGGATCCAGTGGGCCGGAATGGATTTCATAGTCATCAGACTATCCGGACCGGACTGGTCCAACTAGGTGTATGAGGCCATGACGTTGGTGACGCCCGCGCGGAGGCGGCTGGCTGGTGGCTGGTTCCTGGCAGCCGAATGCGGACGATGGTAGTTGTAGTGGATATTCCAGATGCCGAAGGCGTGGGCCGTTGGCGTTCTGAGGTCCATTCACGGACGTAGAGGAACCCCTCGGCCAGGATCCGGTTGTAGCGCTCCACTTTCCCGTTGTGACGCGGCGTGTAAGGCCTGATCCGCTGATGGCGAGCACCACGCAGGACGGTAGCGAAGTCGGCGGCTCGGTAGCAGAAGCCGTTGTCGGTGACGATCCGCTCGAGGAAGACGATGCCGTGCGCCCCGAAGAACGCTCGTGCTCGGTCCATGAATCCTCGTGCGGTCACGGCCTTTTCATCGTCGAAAGCCTCGGTGTAGGCCAGGCGGAAGTAGCCGTCGACCGCGGAATGCAGGTAGACATATTCGGCTTTGGCGCCGCGCCTCTTGCGGTTTCGACGGTCTTGGCCTGGGCGGAGTCGCGGCCGTGGGCGGGCCAGCCGCCGCCGTCGGGGATGCGGCCGACTTTCTTGACGTCGACATGGACCCTGTGGACAGGTCGTTGGGCCACGATTCGGCGTGGTATGCGGTTGTTCTCGCCGGTCGGGTCGATGAACCGTCGCCGGTTCAGGCCCAGATGCTGCAGCTGCCGCGGGACGGTGGTGACTGCAATATCGACTCTGTCGCACCGTAATTCGTGTGCGATGCGTCGTGCCGGCCACTTCTTGTCCCGGCACAGCTTCTCGATCCGAGCCACGACCTCGCCTGCTGTCGCGGTGGGCTGATGCTGCGGGACGCTGGAACGGTCGGCCAGGCCCAGCTCACCGAACCGGCGATATCGGTTGACCCATTTCGAGGCGCACTGACGTGAGATACCCATCTCCGCGGCGACGTGGGCGATCGGGCGGGTACGGCAGCGGGCCACGAGGCGGCGACGGCCTTCGATGGAAAGTAGGCATTACGGTGGGTCACGGACGGGTCTTCCCTGTCGAGCGGACGAAGGATGTGGTGTTTTCCATCCTGCCGCCGGGAGATCCGTCCCCTTCATCTCGCCCCTACGTCGGCGTCAACAACCTCATGACCCACAACAGTTAGCGAGTAGATACTTTCATATCAGGCGCGCCACGGGCCGCGAACCACGCCTGCAATTCCTCCCCGTCTAGCAGCCGGCCATCGTCGACAAATACCGGTCCTACTATCTCGCCAATCGCCCCCTCAATCAGCACCCCAGCCATTCGCGCGTCAGAGAGATATGTACGACTCGGGCCGAACTGACATCCGCGCATATCGGCTGTTTCCAGATTGCAGCTTCCGAGGTTTGTTGAGCTGAGCTGGGCATCGACAAGGTTGGCACCGAACAGTTCAGCGCCGACGAGATCGGCCCTGAAAAGATTTGACCGCGAAAGATTTACGTGCGGGCCATAGATCTCTACAGCCTCGACTTTATGCATGTACGATCCCGATAGGTCAGCTCTCTTCATGCTGACGCCACTAAGCACTGCTCTGTTCAGGTCCACCCTCGCGATCACCACAGAATCGAGGTTTGCGCCGAAAAGATACGCTTCTGACAAATCCATCCCCACGAGGTTGGCGCCCGCGAAGCTCATCATCGGAGCAGCAAATCCCACCGAATTGCCGTGGGAACGCTCCCGAATATAGCGTTGCAGGGCAGTGTGCGTATCAGGATCCGTCGGCCAGGCCGTTACCTCAAGCGAGTAATTCTTCGGATCGTATTCATCGAACGCAAATTCAGTCACATCGCTCATCCCTGCCAGTTTTGTTGGATGGTGGCGATTCGGTGGTTGATGCCGTCGAGGCTTTCGGCGAGAAACCCGATGAATCCGTTGGCGCGGCTGACTAGCCGGTCGAGTTCATCGGTATCGAAGGTGAAATCGCGAGCGTTGTCGACCATTACAGGTTCAGTTTCGGTAGGTCCAGCGACGAAAAGTTCGTGGCATTGGATATATCTCGGTCCGCAATGGTCTTACTTGCCACGCCGAGACGTTCACCCATGGCCGCGAGTGCGTCCAACACCGTGGCAGCACCGTCCTTGGTGCCTGTCCAGCCATCACCGAATGCGTCTGTGGCCGCACCCTTCCAATTATCAAGGACGCTCGTGACCTCGCGGTCGAGCGAATTGAGTTCGTTGATCAGTGAAGTGGCGACCTGCTCGACGTAGACGCCCGCGTCAGTCACCTCGGCGGGAACAATCGCGAAATCTGTTCCCGGCGTATCCTGCTCGGTTGACACACGAGCCCCTCCTCACGACAACATCGCAAAGCCTAGGCACAGCGGAGCCAGGGAGGCAACAGCGTCGACCTCACCAGCGGCGGACCTCTTGCTGGGTGTCACGCACTGCCAGCCTGCCAGGGTCAAGTTCCTTCCCGGGACGCCGCGTCGGCGGAACTCTCGAAAGCGGTTAGGACACAATGAGGACACTTCGATGGCGAACGACATCGGTCAGGACAAGAAGAAACCCTCTCCGACGCAAGTCGGAGAGGGTTTCTTCAAGGTGGACGTTGGGGGACGCTACTACAACATAAACGCACAGGTAGACACAATCCAGGCACTGTTGGCGACGCTTCCAGACCCTGGAGTCCCGACTCCACCACCAGCGGGCCGGGTTGCAGCCCGGCGCGCACACCAGCTACAGCGCCGACTGACCGACGCTGACCGCGGCGCGATCATCGCCGCCTACGAAGCCGGTTCATCCGACAAGCATCTCGCCGTCGAATGGCAACTCGCTAAAGCCAGCGTCCTGACGATCCTCCGCACCGGCGGCGCAAACATCCGAGAACAACGACGACTCAGCGACGACGAGGTCAACTACGCCATCACCAGGTACCACGACGGCGAATCACTCCAGCGCATCGGCGAGCACCTCGGCGTCGCCCACACCACCATCCGGACCGCGCTCGAACGCCGCGGTGTCCCCCGACGCGACACCCACGGCCAACCTAGGTAACCACCGCGTCCACTCCGAAGGAGCGGAGAACCGTGGAGAGAACGGTAGCCGACTAAGCGTATCCCCGGATCCGATGCTGAGGTTCCCTAGCGTGGGCTGCGCCTGTCAGGTACTGCTCGTAGCAATCGGGGCTGATTCCACCGATCGACGAGTGCCGTCGGCGATTGCTGCACCAGCTGACATGTCAGTGACACTTCACTTGGTACGCTCGGTGGCATGGCACGAACGCAACCGGAGTTGGCTCGCCTCGCAGGCGTATCACTGTCTACCGTTGCCCGCTGGATACGAGACCCGAACTCCGTTCGCGAGGAGAATCGGATCAAGCTGGAGCGAGCCGGTTCAATGAAGACGAAGCGTGCTGATCCAGAGGCGGAAAAGTACGATCGCGCATGGAGCGGATCCACACTCCTCACTCCAAGGCAAGCTTTCATCATTGTCGGCACGATCGATTTGTGGCAGGACTACTTACGCGCGATGGCCGACAGCTGTGAAATTGATGAGATATCACCTTTCGACTCGATCGATCCCCGCGCACTCTTTCCCATCGCAGGGAATCAACTGTGGCTACGGCACGCGGGCACAGCAATGCGAAGCCACATCAAAATGCTGACCCACGGGTTGCATCCGGTTGAGCATCCGCACTCGTTTTTCGACGAACTCCTGTTCGCCTTCGCGGTGGCCGACGCCCCCTCGACCGAGGAGCAGTATCGCGAGGCCGAGGTAGAGATGCCAGGCGAGATACCGTTGGGCAGCGACGAAGACTTTATCGACGACGAAGAAGAAGATTCCCCATGGGATGATTGGGAATCGTTGATGGGCAGCATCATTCTCGGCCGCTCACCTGTCTGCGACGCATTGTCAGCCATACTGCCGTTCGATAAGGTGGATCCCCACATCGGCCAACCGGATATCAGCGATGTGGACATACCCCACCCTTTCGAATGGTTTCACAACGCGATTGACGGCTGGGGAACCCGCCGCGACACCGAAGGCGAAGCCTGAGTTACGACGGTCGATTGCAGCTGTGTCAGCTTCACAGCGGATGCGCGGCTGCGTCGCGACAGCCTCCGGATCGCAGACCCACCGACCGAGTAGCAACAGCTACAACTCGCATAGCCGGTGGACCCGCGATCGGGGCCCAGTCAAGGCCACTGCCGTCATTAGAGGGATATCATGCCGCCCGGCAAGTGCTGACGCCGCTCACTGAATGGTCACCTGGATGCCGGCAACGCGTTCGAGCGCCTGGAGATCCTTCTCGATGACGTCGAACAGCAAATAGACGAGCACGAAGCCGACGATGCCGCCGACACCCAGTATGCGGACCGCCCAGACAACGGATTCGATTTCTGTCCCTGGCAGGAAGGTGATACCGGTGACGCCGACCAGCGGTATCGCGGCTGCCACGGTGAGGTAGAAGCCGGTGCGCCCAGCGAGCCTGCGGAGGTGGTCGACGTCGGCGGTGTCGGAACGCCCGCGTACCAGGAAAATTGGATACAGGCACCGCACCACGTACCAGGTGATCGCGAAGTACGGATACGCCACCGCGATTGCGCCGCACACGACGACCGACAGCAAGAAATGCGCGTATGTGCCGCTCGGAACGCCCCCGGCGATCAGATTCAGCAGCACCGGGAAAACCACACCGCCGAGAACCCAGAACCCGAAAGCAATCCACGCCACCCGGTTGCCGAGCCGTAGCGCGTCGATGCGTGCCCGAGTGAGAGTCTCATCGAGAAAGGTCCATCCGAAGCGCAGACCTACGAGTACTAGAATGAGGCGGCGCGAAATGTACAGAATCAGTATTGTGGCGACCGCAATGGCAAGCGGATACAGCACCCCCGCGACATAGTTGAAGGACTGCTGAGCCTCGGGGGTGAGTTTACTGACGATGAGAGTTCTGTTGTAGTAATAGTTGTACCCGGCCGCGACCACGTTCGGTACCCCGATCGCTATCGCGATAATCGGTATCGGCCACAGCGGCCCGGTCGGCCGGCGGCTGCGCTGCGGCGCATCCACCAGATCCCGGGCCCGAGAGTCGAGGCACAGCTCGAATTGCTGGGCCAGCTCCGCACCGTGGGCCCACCGATCCTTCCGCTGCGGCGACAGGCATGTCAGCAGCACTCGGCGCAGCGAGGCCGGGCAGTCGGCGGGCAGATCGTCCAGGAATTCCCGCGCGATCGGGCGGCGCCGCACTTCGAGCAGCTGCTCGACGTATTCTTGTGAATCCTTCGCCTCGATCCGGGCAAACGGTCGTCGCCCGGTCAGCAACTCCCACAGCACGACGCCGAGGGCGTAGATGTCGCTGCGCGTGTCGAGATCGTCGACAGTGCCGGGCAGCGCGGGGTGGCTCGCTTCGAGGTGCTCAGGCGACATGTAGGCGAGGGACCCGCCGAAGTATTTCACCGGACTGCTGCCGGCGAGGTGATCGCTGAAGCTGATGTTGAAATCGGCCAACTTCGGCACCCCGTCAGCGGAGAGCAGGATGTTCGCCGGCTTGACGTCGCGGTGCAGCACACCCCGCCGCTCGGCGTAGTCCAGCGCCTCGGCGAGCCGACGTCCCAGCCAGGCCACCGTCTCCGGCCACGACAGAGCGGCGATCTCGTCACGCACGCCGACGCTCGAGGTACGCATCTCGCCTTTCTCCGCCAACGCCTCGTCGACGGCGTCCAGAAGTAGCCGTCCACCGCGTTGCTCCGGTGCGGTCTCGCGGACCCGTTTCAGCACCGATTCCAGCGTTCCACCAGGCAGGTACTGCATGTACATGAGTTTCAGCACGCGGTCGGGCAGCAACCGCTGGTCGTACACCCGAACGATGTATTCGTGTTCCAACTGGGCGAGGGTCTGGGGTTCAGTGCCATGGTCGGCGGAAACCTTCACCGCCACCAGTCGCTGCATCGAGCGTTGCCGAGCCAGAAACACCCTGGCGAACGTGCCGTGGCCGAGCTCGAGCACCAGGTCGAAGTCGTCGATCCGGTCCCCGGGCTCGAGCTCCTCACCGGCGATCGGCACGCTCGGCCGCTCCATGAGCGTGCTTTCGTACGGGTCACCCGGCCGGAGGATCACATCGAGCTCCTCGGCGTACTCGGGGTATTCCCGCACGTACTCGTCGACGTCGACCTGGACGCCGACGCGACGCAGAATGTGGAACTCCTCGTAGAGCAATTGCCGGGGCATCGGGCCGGATCGCAGCTCCGGAAACCGTACCCGGTAATCGGCGAGCCGCTTCGGACGGTCGTAGCGCAGCCAGCGGTACTTCAGGTCGACCTTGATCAGTCCGATCAGCGAGGCCCGGCGGACCGTGTCACCCTCCAGCGCAAACTTCGCCGGATCGGGTGGCGTTCCAGCCGATTCCCATGCCGCCGTGAATGCCTCGACCACGTCCACAAGCCGCGCCTCATCGCTCGCTGCCCGATCGGCCAACGGATCGAAGGCAGCGGTTTGATCGCCTGCCGGTCGAGCGCCCATCGCAGGTCACTCCGAGGTGAAACTCCGCCGCATGATCAATTTTATCGCGCTCCCCTCAAAACCAGCCCCAACTGCCTTGGCCATTTCACCGCGATCGAGCTGGCCCGCACCGAGGCCACCCGCCGCGGCCTGGCCAACGCCTCCTTCGAGGTCGCCGATGTCACCTCCTTCACCGCCTACGACGGCCGTTTCGGCACCATCGTCGACAGCACGCTGTGCCATTCGATACCGGTCGAGTCGCGGGCGAGCTACCAGCAGTCGATCGTGCGCGCCGCCGCACCGGGCGCGTCGTATTTCGCGCTGGTGTTCGACCGGGCCACCCTGCCCGAAGTGCCCGTTCCGGGGCCATCGCCGGTCACCGCCGACGCAGGCCGGCGCGAATCCATGGCAACATGCCAGTCGGCGACTTCGGGCCGACGGCCGACGGCCCGAAGTTCCGGTTCGAGGGCATCCGTGACGAGCCCAGTGGCCGCAAGTCGGTTCCCGCCTGGCTGCTGTGCGCCCACCTGGGCTGATCCCTCGACACGCCAGTTCGCGGGCACGACGAAACGAGAACGGCTCATGCTCTCCATGAGCATGAGCCGTTCTACGAGTGGAGTGGAGCTAAGGGGACTCGAACCCCCGACCCCCACATAGAGCGTCATGAGCCCGCCGGCCCGGACAGGACCGGTGCGCGGAGCCCAACCCCAACGAGTAGCCCAGCGCGGCGACCGCCGTAACCGGATAGGCAAATTGACGTACTCGCGAATCATGCTCGGTCGCAATGGAAGTCCGACGCATTGATCGCAACTTTCGCGGGGGCCAAACCGCGCGGCACCTATCCGCGGGTTGCCACGAGACCAGCAGCAGACACTCGGCCCCTCGCTGATCGTTGGTCAGAACGTTAATCCCCCGCCAAACGACAGGAAAGCGGCCCGGTTCCCCTCGCCGAGATCGTCAGGAGCAAACGAAGGGGGCTGACCAGCACAAAGAGTTAAACCCACCGACGACCCCACCTTCAGTTCTCGAACAATCGCCTCTCGGCAAAGCCTGACACCGATGCCACCTCGACGACGAAAGCGCGGGGTTACCGGTGGGCCCGCTCAAGTCTTGCACCCGCCGACTCCTTCCCGACACGGCACACCGCCGACGCTCTGCGATCAGAGCTTCTCGATCGCAATGTGGCGTCCAACCATGCACGCGGGCGCCCTCGGCGAGGTTGCGTCCAATAGCGTGGTGTACGACCCGACCAGCGGAGCCGCCCAGCTCCGAGCGCGTGTCGTAGCCGGAAACGAGGTGGTCACCGCGTGACCCTTGAAGAGACCGTCCGAAGTCACTTGAAGGAGACATCACGCTATGACCGATATTCAGCGTATCGACCCGAGCAAGCCCTTCGACACCCAACTCGCCGCGGCCAGCCCTGATCTGCTGCGGGACATGCTCTAGCTTCGTGCACACCATCATGAACGCCGAAGCCGACAGCCTCTGCGGCGCCGACTACGGGCAACGCAGCGAGGACCGAGTCAACTCCCGAAACGGCTACCGCCATAGAGATTTCGATACCCGCGTCGAGACCATGGACGTGGCGATCCCGAAGCTGCGGTCGCGAACCTACTTCCCCGACTGGCTACTCGAACGCCGCAAACGCGCTGAACGAGCCCTGACCTGACCTCGGTGGTCGCGACCTGCAACCTACTCGCAGTATCGACCCGGCAGATGGAGAAACTCGTCGAGTCTCTCGGGGTCACACAGTTGTCGAAGTCGCAGGTCTCGATCATGGCCGCCGACCTCGACACCCAGGTCGAAGCATTACGCACCCGACCCCTCGATCAACGCCCTTACACATTCGTCGCCGCGGACGCCCTGGTGTTGAAAGTTCGCGAGAACGGGCGCGTGGTCAATGTCCACGCCCTAGGTCATGTCTCCCAATCGAGTTTCCGGTTCTCGTCCGATAGGTCCTCGGGTGGGGCATCATGTTCGCCGTGGCGGCGACTGTCGGTGATCGGCATCAGGTTCTGACGGACTACCAGTGGGAACTGCTCGAGCTGTTGTTACCGAAATCCGATGGCCGGGTGGGCCGTAACTTCTCCAACAATCGCCTGGTCGTGGAGGGGATGTTG